>NZ_BAFB01000145.1 GCF_000248075.1 Gordonia otitidis NBRC 100426
CCACCCAACCCGCCGACAGCACCACCCAACCTGCCGACGGCACCAGCCGGCGGCGCGGTCAGTCCGGCACGACGGTGAGCGTCACCTCGGCGGCCAGGCGGTACGGGCGGCTCGAGACCAGGGTGCCGACGACGCGCCGCAGGCGTGACATCTCGGCGCGGACCGATACCTCGTGGGTGGTGTCGCCGAACAGGAATCGGCTCAACTGCGCGGAGGTGAGTCCGGCGCGCCCGGCGTCGGAGAGCAGCAGCAGGATCTGGGCATGCCGCCGCGTGAGAACGATGGTGAGCTGGTCGGCGCCGTCGATCACGTGGATCGACGGCTCGCCACGCAGGTCGAGTTCGATGAGGATCGGACCCGACGGTCCGGCTGGGCGCACGATCCAGCCGCCCGGAACACGTTCGGCGACGCACACGCCCAGACCTGCGACGAACTGCAATTCGCGCTCACTGGGCGGCGCGATCCGAGTCGGTGCGATCACCCCGCGGCTGTCGGCGACGAGGCCGTCGTCGTCGACGAGCAGCGCTGCCTTGAAGGCCGACAACTCTTTTCCGCTCGTTTCGCGCAAGGCGCTGAGCGTGCGCTGGTGTTCGTCGGCGATGTCGCGGGCGCAGAACTCGGCGACCGACGCGGCCAGCATGAGGGTTGCCGGTTGCACGGCGCTCGCGCGGCCTGCGAAGGCGATCACGCCCACCAGGTCGCCGCTGATCCGGTCACTCACCGGGGCTCCCGCGCAGTACCAGTCACCGAGTGCGTACGCGTAGTGCTCGGCCGGATAGACGCGTTGTGGCCGCGGATCCGCGAGCACCTGACCGACGGCTGTCGTCGCAGCGGACTCCTCGTCCCACCGGGCGCCCTCGCTGATGTGCAACGCCTGTGCCTGGTCGCGCAGGCGGGAATCGGACTGTCCCCAGAGCATCACTCCGTCGGCGTCGAACATGCCGTACACGAGGTCGGACTCTTCGGCGCTCGCGTCGACGACGGCCCGGGCGGCCGGCGACGCGTTGCGCAGCGCGCTCCGTTCGCGTCTGCGGTCGAGTTCGTCGTCGCTGACGACCGTCGGTTGGTGGGTGTCGCGTCGCTGTCCGCGTTCACGTGCCCGTGCCCACGATTCGAGGACCGGCGTCGGCGGCGTGTAGCCCTCGGGGTAGTGGTGTGGTGTGTGGGTCGACCCGACTGCCTGGTCGATGATGGCGAGGCGGATGTCGGCGAGATCGGCCGTCGTCTCAGCTGCCTGCCTCACCGCAGCGGCCCGGTCCATACGGACAAGGTTAACCGAGCACCGTCGGGTGTGCGTTGACCACGCTGGCGGCTTTGTCGAGGCATTCCTGCCACTCGCGACCCGGGTCGGAGTCCGCGGTGATACCGCCGCCGACGCCCAACGCGATCGCACCGTCAGCAGTGATCTCGACAGTTCGGATTGCGACGTTGAGATCGAGCAGACCATCAGGTCCCGCCAATCCAACCGCACCGCAGTACACGCCGCGTGGATCGCGCTCCCATTGCGTAAGCAACTCCATGGCCCTGAGTTTGGGTGTTCCGGTGACGGATGCCGGCGGGAACGTCGCGTCGAGCAAGGCCAGGTTGCCGACCTCGGGCGGGACCTGCGCCGAGACGCGGGAAACGAGATGCCATACGCCCGGCGCGCCGACCACCTCGAGCAGCTTCTCGACGCGCACCGATCCGGTGCGTGCGACACGCCCCAGATCATTGCGGACGAGGTCGACGATCATGACGTTCTCGGCGATGTCCTTCGACGACGCCGCCAGCACGGTCGGGTCCTCGTGGGCGGCGATGGTTCCTTTGATGGGGGCTGAGACCACGCGGTCGCCACGTCGGGACAGGAACGTCTCGGGTGAGAAACTCGCCACCGAACCCCAATCCCCCTGCAGGAAAGCCGATTTGGCCGGCCGGGTACGCGCAGCCAGGTCCGCGAAGAACGCGGACGCCGAGCCGGTGAGTGTGCCGGAGAAACGGGTACACAGGCATGCCTGGTAGATCTCACCTGCGCCGATGGCGTCGAGACACAGTCTGATCGCACCGACGTGTGGCCGGGCGTCGGGCACGTTCCAGTTCGCTACCCACTCCTGTACTCGCGGTTGGCCTGTGGTGCCGGTCGCCGCCACGGCGTCGACCACCCAGCCGGGTAGCGGCTCCTCCGACGTACTGACGTGATGCCACCGTCCCGCCCGCAGCACCAACAGGTGATCGGTCAGCCCACCGGCAACCGTCGGTAACGCCGATTCGACGCCGCGCACCGGAAAACCCAGGTATCCCAACCAGAATCGGTCCGGATGATCGGGAGGTGCGAGGTGCGGTCGCACATCGACCGACGGGGCGATGACCGCGTCGGCATCCCACCAATCGCCCACAAGTGCTGCAGGCGGGGGTAATCGGCGACGTGTGGTCGTCGCGTGCAGGGATCGCAGCAGATCGGTTGCGGTCGGCGTCACCGCGTCGTCACACCTCGCTCAGGAATCGCGACGAGGAAAGACGACCGTCGGTTTGGGCAATTCGGTTCCTGGCACGAGTCGGTCGGCGGCGGCAGTGAAATCGCGGTCATCGCCGACGGCCAGCAGATCGAGCAACGTGTTGCACGAGGCGGGCATGACGGGTGCGGCCAGCAGGGCCACCACCCGGACAACTTCCGCACACACGTAGAGAACCGTGCCCGTCCGCTCGAGGTCGGTCTTCGCGAGCTTCCACGGCTCCTGCGCGGAGATGTACCGATTCGTCTGCGCCAGAACCGACCACAGAGCCTCCAGGCCGAGGTGGATCGCCTGGACGTCGAAGTGTGCACGCACCCGCGGCAGCAGTTCACTTGTCGCATTAAGGATCTCGGCGTCGGCGTCGGTGTAAGCGCCCGGCGCGGGCACGGCGCCGTCGAAGTACTTACCGATCATCGACAGCGTGCGTTGCGCGAGATTGCCGAACTCGTTGGCGAGGTCGGCGTTGACACGCGCGGTCATGCTCTCCGCCGAGTACGAGCCGTCCTGGCCGTAGGGCACCTCCCGAAGGAGGAAGTAGCGCAACTGGTCGAGGCCGAACTCGTCGATGAGGTTGTCGGGGTCGACGACGTTGCCGATCGACTTGCTCATCTTCTCGCCCTTGTTGAACAGGAACCCGTGCGCGAAGACCCGCTTGGGCAGTTCGATTCCTGCGCTCATCAGGAACGCGGGCCAGTACACGCAGTGGAATCGGATGATGTCCTTGCCGATCACGTGCAGATCGGCGGGCCAATACCTGTCGAATGTCGCCTGATCGTCGGGGAACCCCACACCGGTGAGGTAGTTGGTGAGGGCGTCGACCCAGACGTACATGACGTGGTCGGGGTGGCCGGGAACCGGAACACCCCAGTCGAATGTGGTGCGCGAGACCGACAGATCGGTCAGTCCGCCCTTGACGAAGCTGATCACCTCGTTGCGTCGGACGTCGGGGCCGATGAACTCCGGGTGCGACTCGTAGAGATCGAGGAGTTTGTCCTGGTACTTCGAGAGTCGGAAGAAGTACGTCTGCTCCTCGGTCCAGGTGAGCACGTGACCGTTGTCGGAGGCGACGCGCTCGCCGGCGTCGTCGACCGTGGTGTCGGCCTCGGCGTAGAAGGTCTCGTCGCGGACGTCGTACCAGCCGGAGTAGGTGTCGAGATAGATGTCGCCCGCGTCGGCCATGCGCTGCCAGATCACCTCGGACGCCCGCTTGTGGTCGTCGTCGGAGGTGCGGATGAAGCGTTCGTAACTCGAGCCGAGGCGGTCCTGGAGCTGCTGGAACCGGTCGGAGTTGCGCCGGGCGAGCTCTGCGGTCGGGATGCCTTCCTTTTCTGCGGTCTGCTGCATCTTCTGCCCGTGCACGTCGGTACCGGTGAGGAACCGCACGTCGAATCCGTCGAGCCGTTTGAACCGTGCGAGAGCGTCGGCCGAGATGTACTCGTATGCGTGCCCGATATGCGGAGCGCCGTTGGGATAAGCGATCGCCGTCGTGATGTAGTACGGACGGCCCGCCCCGTGTGATGTGCGCGTGTCGGTGCTGGTCAGGTCAGTGGGCATAGTGTCTGTCAGGATACTTGGTGGCGCGCGACGCCGGTCGGTGGCGTCGGCCGGCGGCTCATGACCCCCGGGCTCGGTGCAGCGTGTGACGAGGCGGGCGTCGGTGACGTCGACCTCACGTATCCTGACGCCATGGTGATGGCAGATCGACCCGAGGTGGAGACCGCATCCAAGCCGATCGCGGCGTTGACGATGGTCGGACTCGGGGAGAGTCTGCTCAACGGCCTCGCCCGTGTGCCCTTCTCGAAGCCGTGGAAGGGTCCGTCGGGGCTTCTCGACAACATCGGCCAGGCCGTCACCCGAAACACGATTCGTGCGTTCATGGGCTACTCGATGGGCCTGCCCATCGAAGAGTTCCGATCCATGGAGAAGGCACTCGACGACATCTGCAACACCATTCTGCCGCCCGTCATCGAACTCGCGGGCAAGGTCGAGATCACCGAGGACACCATCAACGGCGTTCCCGGCATCTGGTGTCGAGCCAAGGCGAGTTCGGACGCCTACGTCGACGACGACGAGAGCAAGGAAGCGATCGGCGCCACCATCCTGTATCTGCACGGCGGCGGATATATCGGTACCTCGCCCATCATGTACTCCGCGTTCGCCGCAGCGCTCGTCCGCATCACCGGCTTCGAGATCTTCATCGCCGACTACCGCATGGCGCCTGAATTCCCCTTCCCCGCAGGTGTTCTCGACGCCGCTGACGTCTACCAGGGGCTACTCGACAGAGGGATACCCGCCGAGCACCTCATGGTGGCTGGCGATTCCGGCGGCGGTGGTCTGGCGACCTCGCTGATCAGCTACCTGCACAACAAGGACATGCCGCGGCCCGCCGCGTTGGCGCTGTTCTCACCCGAGATCGACCTCGATCTCGACAACGCGTCGGTGACCGAGAACGCCAAGTACGACATCCTTCCGTGGAGCATTCCCGTCACGCCCTACCTCCACGGCGTCCAGCCCAACGACGTGCGGGTGTCGATCGTCTACGCCGATCCCAGCCCGGACTGGTTCCCGCCGACGTTCGTGTGTTGGGGTGAGGACGAGATGTTCCGCGACGGAATCCGTGAGTTCGTCGGGAAGCTCGAGGCCAACGGGGTTCCGGTGTACGGCATGGAAGGACGCGGAATGTTCCACGTCTTCCCGATCCTCATGCCGTGGGCTGAGGCCTCGAAGGACGTACTGCGCAGTCTCCGCGAGAGGATTGCGCGCAACATCGCCGCCGATCCCGAGGCCAAACCGACCCACTGACGCCGGTCAGTCGCGGTGATAGGGCTCGCAGCCGACCGGGGCCTTGGGTGGCTCACGGTGCTCGATCTCGGCGATGTCCTTGGTGACGGGATGCTCGTCGGTCAGGGTGAACTTCTCCCCGTGGTGTGAGAGGTCGATCTTCGGACCGGACAGCAGCCGGTAGGTTGCCGTCTGCTTGTCGACGGCGACGACGATCTTGGAATCGCGCACCGTCATGCGGAACGACATGTACGTCAGCCGTGGTGGGAGCCGCGGCGCGAAGGTGATGTGTCCACCGAAGTCACGCATCCCACCGAATCCCGCGACGCAGTCCATCCACGCGCCCGCGAGGGCGGCGATGTGCAACCCGCTGCTCACGTTGTTGTGCAGGTCGTGGAGGTCGGTGAACACCGACTCCGCCAGCAGGTCGTAGCTCAGGTCGAGGTACCCGACCTCTGCTGCGGTGACCGCTTCGCAGCACGCCGACAATGACGAGTCGCGAACTGTGAGCGGGTAGTAGTAGTCGAAGTTGCGGAGCTTCTGCTCCTCGGTGAACGCCCGTCCGAACATGTACATCGCGAACACCAGGTCGGCCTGCTTGACCACCTGCTTGCGATAGAGGTCGTAGTACGGATAGTTGAGCAGCAGAGGGTATTTGCCCACCGACGCTGCGAAATCCCATGCCCCGAGGAGTGTGAACGCCTCGCACTGCTGGTGCACACCGAGCGCTTCGTCGAAGGGGATGGTCATGTCATCTGCACACGATTCCCAGTGCGCCGCTTCGGCATTCGTCACACCGTACTTCTGTGCGAGGTCGGGCCGGCGATGGACCCACGCCACACCGTCGCGCAGCGCGAGCTGTGCCGCGAGGTTGGTGAACACGTTGTTGTTCACGACCGCGGTGTACTCGTCGGGGCCGGTCACACCGTCGAGGCGGAATCGTCCGTTGACGTCATGGTGTCCGAGGCCGGCGAAGAGGCGTGCGATCTCGACGAGAAGTTCGACGCCGCACTCGGTTTCGAACTGCTCGTCGTCGGTGGCCCGCATGTACCGTGCGGTCGCGTTGGCGATGTCGGCGCTGACGTGCACGCCTGCGGTACCGGCGGGCCAGTAGCCCGAACACTCGTCGCCGTTGATGGAGCGCCACGGGAACATGGCGCCACGTTGCCCGAGCTCGGCTGCGCGCGACTTCGCCTTGTCCATCGTCGAATGGCGCCACCGCAATTCCTCACCTGCCGCGGCCGGCACGGTGTAGGTCAGCATGGGCAGGATGAAGCTCTCGGTGTCCCAGAACGTGTGGCCGTCGTATCCGGGGCCTGTGAGTCCCTTCGCCGGGATGGCACGTGACTGTCCGCGCGCTCCCGCCTGCAGGACGTGGAAGAGGGCGAACCGCACCGCCTGCTGGACCTCGGCGTCGCCGTCGAGTTCGATGTCGGCGTCGCGCCAGAAATCTTCCATGTAGGCGATCTGCATGGCCTTGAGCGATTCCCAGCCGGTCTCCATCGCCATGGCCAGCGCGGCGTCGACCTGGGCGCGAAGCGCGGGCACCGACCGCCGTGCCGACCACCCGTAGCCGATGTACTTGGTCATCTTCAGCGTGGTGCCCTGCGGGACGTTGGCTGCGATGGTGAGTCGGGCCAGATCGTCGTCGGCGCGGATGAAACTGTCTGCGGCGCCCGGAAAATCGATCTGGTGATCCATGCCCGCAGCCATGTGGAGTCCGGACTGTTTGGTGTGGTGCACCAGAATGCCCCAGTAGTTGCGGCACGTGGCGAGGTCGGAGACCAGCGGAGACTCCAGGGCCGCGGCCAGCCGCGGATCGTTGCCGGGAATCGGAATCGGCTCGTTGGCAAGCAGATCCGACTGCAACACGAGCTTCATGTCCTCGCCGATAGGCTCCACCTCGTAGTGGATCGCGGCGATCGTGCGTTTCGTGAACGACACCAGCCGCTCGGACTTGATGCGCACGGTGCGGCCGGTCGGCGAGGTCCAGAGGGTGTTGCGCCGTAAGGTGCCGGTCCGGAAATCGAGGGTCTGCGAGTGCTCTTCGGTTCTCCCGTACCGCAGATCCATCGGCTCGTCCTCGACGAGCAGTCGGATGATCTTGCCGTCGGTCACGTTCACGACAGTCTGACCGGATTCCGGGTAACCATAACCACTTTCGGCGTACGGCAGGTCGCGCAGTTCGTAGAAGCCGTTCAGATAGGTGCCGGGATGATCGACAGGCTCGCCCTCCTCGAAGCTGCCACGAAGTCCAATGTGGCCGTTGGAGAGTGCGAACAAGGTCTCGTTGCGGCCGAGCGCGTCGAGATCGACTCCACGCCAGTGCAACTGCCAGGGATCGATGTCGAATCCTGTGGTCTGTTCAGTGGTGCGGCTCATGCGGGGATCATCTCATCGAGGTCGTTGACGACGACGTCGGCTCCTGCAGTGCGCATGGCCTGCGCCTGATTGCCGCCGACCCGGTCGATGCCGACGACGTAGCCGAAGTGCCCGGCCACACCTGCCTGCACCCCCGAGATCGCGTCCTCGAAGACGGCGGCTGCGCTCGGTTGGACCCCCATCAATTCTGCCCCCAGTAGAAACGAGTCGGGCGCGGGTTTTCCGCGCAGTCCACGTGCGGCCGTCTCCTGGCCGTCGACACGCACTTCCACGAATTTCGCCAGGTCCGCAGCGTCGAGCACCGCTTCTCCGTTCTTCGACGAGGTCACCACTGCTATGCGTAGTCCCGCGTCCTGGGCCGCTTGCAGGTAGCGCACCGACCCGGGATAGGGATTCACGCCGTCGGATTCGAGTGTGGCCAGGAACATCGCGTTCTTGCCCGATCCGATCTTCTCGACCGTCGCATCGTCGACGTCGTCGATTCCCCGTGACGAGAGGAACGCCCGCACGCCGTCTTCGCGTGGACGACCGTCGACATAGTCGAGGTAGTCCTGATCGGTGAACGGGACGAAGTCGTCGCCGTCGCGGGCGCGCAGGAAGTCGTCGAAGGCGGCCTTCCACGCAACGCGATGCAGGACGGCAGTACTCGTGAGAACGCCGTCGAGGTCGAATAGGGCGACCGAGATCTGTTCTGGCAAACCCAACACGTCCGACACGCTACCCGTCCGGGGAGTGCATGGCGCGGTATGCGCGCCGAGTCGATGTCGGCACTGCGGCCGCGAGGCGCTCCACCGGGAGATGTTCACGGTGTGGGGCAGTCAGCGGCAATTCGCTTTACAACGTCCGTGTGCGGCGGTGAGCATGGAGTCATGTCTTCGACGCAGGGATCGCGGCGTTTCGCCCAGGTGGATGTGTTCAGCTCTAAACCGTTGCGCGGCAATCCCGTTGCGGTGGTCATCGATGGCGACGGGGTCTCCGACGACGAGATGGCGGCGTTCGCTCGCTGGACTAACCTTTCGGAGACCACATTCATCCAGTCGGCCACCGATCCTGCGGCCGACTACAGACTGCGCATCTTCACGCCCGCGGGTGAACTCCCGTTCGCCGGCCACCCCACCCTCGGCTCGGCGCATGCCTGGCTGGCCGCAGGAGGTGCGCCGCGAGGGTCGAGCATCGTCCAGGAGTGCGGTGTCGGACTGGTGTCGGTCAGACGCGACGGTGATCGGGTCGCTTTCGCGGCGCCGCAACTGCGACGGTCGGGGGCCGTCGAGGAGGCGCTCGTCGACGAGGTCCTGCCTTCGCTCGGTCTGTCCCGCGAGCACGTGCTGGCGGCGGAGTGGATCGACAACGGGCCGCCGTGGTTCGTCCTCGAACTCGACTCGGCGCAGCGGGTGCTCTCGGCGGAACCCGATCTCGCCGCGCTCGCGGCCTACGACGTCGGGCTCCTCGGTCGATACCCGTCTGGCCACCCGGACGATCCGAACGTCGAGTTCGAGGTCCGCGGCATCGCCGGTGGGGCAGGCGTCGGAGAGGACCCGGTGACCGGAAGCCTCAACGCAGGCATCGCGGTCTGGCTCCGCTCGACCGGGCGGGTCGGCGAGAGCTACGTGGCCTCGCAGGGCACCGCACTGCAGCGCTCGGGTCGCGTCTACGTCGACGACGACGGTGAGAACATCTGGGTCGGCGGCCACTCGACCACGGTCATCAGCGGGACTGTGCACCTCTGACCGCCGGGGCACCGGTTGACCGCCGAGGGCACCGGGCAGGTCGTCGAGGGCATCGGTTGACCATCGAGGGCACCGGTGAAGCGTCGGCGATTCCCGGTGCTGTCGGCGCGCAGCGTGGTGCTGTCGGCGTGATCTGTGGTGCTGTCGGCGTTAGGAGCGTCACCTCTAGAGTCGTGACCATGACGGAGGAAGCACAGGGTTCAGCCCGTCCGGCCGGTTCGAAGTCTGTCGCACCGCAGGACCCCGACACCGCGCAGGCCCCCGACAGCGCCGCGCAGGCCCCCGACAGAGCAGAGCGCACCGACAGCGCAGAGCGCACCGAGAGCGCGAAAGCGGCGAAGAAGCGTCGTCGACGTGAGCCGCCGCCGGACCCGACGCCGCTGTACGGGCTGATCGACGCGCACACTCACCTGGCTGCATGCGGCGGACGGTCACCGGAGACCGTCCGCGCGATCGTCGATCACGCCGAGAGTGTCGGGGTCGAGACGGTGATCACAGTTGCCGATGACATGGTCGACGCCCGCTGGGCGGTGTCCGCCGCGGACTGGGACGACAGGGTCTATGCCGCGGTCGCGCTGCATCCGATGCATGCGGACGATCTCGACGACGCGACCTCACGCGAGTTGGCACAGATGGCCGAGCACCCCCGGGTGGTCGCCGTGGGGGAGACGGGCCTGGATTACTATTGGCCCGCCCGGTCCGACGACTGCGCGAAGCCCGAGATCCAGCACGAAGCGTTCCGCTGGCACATCCGGCTCGCGAAGAGCATCGGCAAACCGCTGATGATCCACAACCGCGAGGCCGACCGCGATGTGCTGGACATCCTGGCTGATGAGGGCGCTCCCGACACCGTGATCATGCATTGCTTCTCCGGTGACCAAAACGTTGCCCGCGAGTGCGTCGAACGCGGTTACTACCTGAGCTTCGCGGGCACTGTGAGCTTCGCCAATGCCTCGTCGTTGCGTGACGCCGCTCGCGTCGTCCCCGACGAGCTCATCCTCGTCGAAACCGACGCCCCGTTCCTGACGCCGGATCCGTATCGGGGACAACCCAATCAGTCATACTGTCTGCCGTACACGGCCAGGTCGCTCGCGTCGACGCGTGGAGTCGACGCCGAATCGTTCGGCAGGACGCTCGGAGACAACGCGCGACGCGCCTACCAGCTACCTTTGCGGTAATCGCCCCGTCTCGTTATCGTATTGTGATCCCGCGTGAAGGTGGGCGTCGATCGACCGGATGAACCGGTCATCCTCGGGAGTGATCCCGAGGCGATGAGGCCGCAAGACGAGCCTCGAGGGGCACGCCCTTCTGACGCCTGACGCGGGTTGACGTTGTTGCCGATCAGGATGCCTGGACCTTGTCTGTACTTGCCAAAATCCATAACTCAGAATCGATGCGCGCCCGTGTGGCCGTCGGTGCCGTGCTCGCCACCCTCACTGCGGGTGGCATCGCCGGTGTCGCGATGCACAAGAACGTGACGCTCGACGTCGACGGGCACACGATGAAGATCTCGACCATGTCGATGTCGGTCGACTCGGTGCTCCGCTCACAGGGTTACACGCCTGCCGCGGGTGACCAGGTCAGCCCCGGACCCGATTCGGGATTCGGAGACGGCAGCACTATCACCATGAAGCGACTCAAGACCGTCGTCCTCGACGTCGAGGGTCGTAAGGAGCAGGTCAAGACGACTGCGGTGAAGGTCGACGAACTGCTCGCCGAGAAGGGTCTCGCCCATGGCGAAGAGGACGCCAACTTCTCGGTGGACGGGTCCATCCCGGTCAGCGGTGCCGTGGTCGACGTCACGCTGCCCAAGCCGGTCACCGTCGTCGACGGCGGAACCCGCTTCACGACGACCGTCCCCGCATCGACCGTCGCCGAGGCATTGACCGCAACCGGCAAGCCGCTGTCCGACGAGGACAAGGTCACGCCGGCCGCGGACACCAAGGTCACACCGAACATGGTCATCGACGTCACCCGCATCCGTACCGAGCAGGACACCGTCCTCGAAGACGTCGCGCCGCCGGAGAACAAGCAGGACGACCCGACCCTCGTGCGCGACAAGAAGGTCGTCGTGAACCCGGGCAAGCCGGGACGCGCGAATGTGACCTACAACGTCACCATCGTCAACGGCAAGGTGGTCAAGCGCGACAAGCTCTCGGCAGATCAGATCGCAGCCCCCGTGGCCGCAACCGTCAAGATCGGCACCAAGGAAGGCGCTCCCGACGTGCCGGACGGCTCGGTGTGGGACCGTCTCGCGCAGTGCGAATCGACCGGCAACTGGGCGATCAACAACGGTAACGGCTTCTACGGCGGCATCCAGTTCGACCAGAACACCTGGGACCGCTGGGGTGGCCAGGAGTACGCACCGCGTCCTGATCTCGCCTCGCGCGAGGAACAGATCGCGATCGCACAGAAGACCCTCGCGGCACAGGGGTGGGGCGCGTGGCCGGCCTGCTCGTCGAGTCTGGGCCTGCGCTGACAGACGACGCCGCGGGCGGCGCGACCGTCCCGAGGCTGCTCGGTCCGGCACAGATCCGACAACTCGCCGCCGAGCTCGACGTCCGTCCCACCAAGACCCTGGGTCAGAACTTCGTCCACGACGCGAACACTGTTCGACGCATCGTCACGGCATCCGGAGTCGGTCCTGACGACACGGTTCTCGAAGTCGGTCCCGGACTGGGTTCGCTCACACTCGCATTGCTCGGCGCAGCAGGCCGGGTGGTCGCCGTGGAGATCGATCCGAAGCTGGCGCGGCGACTACCGCGCACTGTCGAGGAGTTCGCTCCGCAGCGTGTCGATGCACTCGACGTGGTCACCGCCGACGCCATGGCGGTGACCACCGCCGACCTTCCTGTCACTCCGACCGCACTCGTCGCCAACCTGCCGTACAACGTCGCGGTGCCTGTCCTGTTGCACCTCATGGCCGAATTCCCCACGATTGCAACGTCACTTGTGATGGTGCAGGCCGAGGTGGCCGATCGTCTCGCTGCCGGGCCGGGTTCCCGCGTCTACGGGGTGCCGAGCGTCAAGGCGCGCTACTACGGCGACGTCGCTCGTGCCGGGGCGGTGGGGCGCAACGTGTTCTGGCCGGAGCCGAAGGTCGAGTCAGGTCTCGTGCGCATCACGAGAACAGACCCCTACGTGGACGAACCAACCACGCGAGCAGAGGTGTTCGCTGCCGTCGACGCCGCTTTTGCGCAACGTCGCAAGACGATGCGCTCCGCGCTGGCGACATGGGCCGGCTCTCCCGCCGAGGCCGAACGTCGATTGCGTGCCGCAGGTATCGACCCGCAGATCCGCGGCGAGAAACTCGACGTCGGCGATTTCGTGCGTCTCGCGGCCGTCGAACCCGCCTGAGCTGCCGACCGTGCGCTCGGGACCGTCGACTGGGCGCTCGGGACCGTCGACTGGGCGCTCGGGACCGTCGACTGGGCGCTCGGGACCGTCGACTGGGCGCTTACCCCGCCGCTGACCGCAGCTTCGCCAGCAGTGGCTCGGCGGCCTCGTCGAAGAAGGCCTGCTGCGAGTCGGCGCCGATCTGGACGAGTGCGACATCGGTGAAGCCCGCTTTCCAGTACGCGCTCACTGACTCGACGATTGCATCGAGGTCGGGTCCACACGGGATCGACGCCGCGACGTCGTCTGGGGTGACGTACTGTGTCGCGGCGGCGAACCCGGCGGTGGTGCGCAGGTCGGCGTTGACGTCCCAGCCGCCACCGAACCAGCGGAACTGTTCGTGCGCACGCTTTTTCGCGACCTCGGGATCAGGATCCCAACAGATCGGGATCTGGCCGATGGCCCGCGCGTCCGCACCGATCGTGGGCGCGTCGTCGACGTCGTTCCACAGGGAGATCAGCGACTCCTCCGGTTGTACGGCGATGAGGTGGTCGGCGATCGGCGCGAACTGCCCGATACCGCGTTCGCCCGCGACGGCGACACCGATCGGCACACCGTCGTCGGGGACGTCCCACAGACGCGCGGAGTCGACCTGGAAGAACTCGCCCCGGTAGTCGAGCAGACCGCCGTCGAGCAGTGCGCCGATGATCTCGATCGCCTCGGCCAGCATCTCTTGCCGGTCACCGACCGACGGCCAGCCCTCGCCGACAACGTGCTCGTTGAGGTTTTCACCGCTGCCGAGCCCGAGAGTGAATCGACCCTCCGCGAGAAGCTGCAGCGTCGCTGCCTTCTGCGCGACGACGGCCGGGTGGTAGCGCATCGTCGGACAGGTCACATAGGTCATCAGCCCGACGCGCTCCGTGGCGTGCGCGATCGCGCCCAGCACAGTCCACGCGTAGGGAGCGTGGCCCTGCGCCGACAGCCAGGGGGAGTAGTGGTCGCTGGACACCTCGAAGTCGAAGCCCGCGGCTTCGGCGCTCACCGCATCCCGGACGAGTTGTCGGGGTCCGGCCTGCTCGGTCATCAGGGTGTAGCCGAATCGAATTGCCATGTCGTGAACTCCATCGGTCGCGATCGTCGAGATTCTGACAGGGTGGAAGAGGGGGCCGCCTGCTGGACCGTGAGGAGATTCGATGACGAAAGATGTCAGCTCAGATGCCGTGGACACCGTGCTCCTCGATGTCGACGGTACGCTCATCGATTCGACGTACTGGCACGCTTACGCGTGGCAGCGTGCGTTCGCAGGGCGCGACTTGACGCCTCCGTGGTGGCGGATTCACCGTGCCGTCGGCATGGGTGGCGACCTGCTCGTCGGAGAATTGTGCGGGCAGCGGGTCGAGGACCAACTCGGCGACCAACTGCGCGACGAGTGGGCCGATCGATACCGCGAGGTACTGGACAAGGTGCAACCGTTTCCGCGGGTGCGTGAACTGGTCGCAGGGCTGACCGACGCGGGCTACACGGTGGCACTCGCGTCCTCGGGCGCACGCGAATTCACTGATGCCGCTCTGGAATTGATCGGCATGACCCGCGACGACTTCGCAGAGGTCACCAGCTCGGACGACGCTGAGCAGTCCAAACCCGCCGCGGATCTACTGCATGCGGCTCTCGACGCCGCGGGCGGATCGCGCGCGGTGCTCGTCGGCGACAGTGTGTGGGACGTCGCCGCGGCCAACCGGCTTCCCGGCCCGTGCGTGGGGGTGAAATCAGGCGGCATCGCGGCGGCAGAACTCCTCGACGCCGGGGCGGCGCTCGTCGTCGAGGACGTCGCAGCGCTCGTCGAGCGGCAGTGGCGCCCCTGACAGCGGACCGCAGTCTATTACGCTGGAACATTGTGTCTCCTACGTCGTTGTCGGTCGTGTCCGACGCCGTCCGCGTGCGGGTGCCCGCCAAGGTCAACCTGCACCTCGGCGTCGGACCGCTGCGCGCCGACGGCTACCACGATCTCGTGACGGTCTTCCAGGCGCTCTCGATCTACGACGACGTCTCCGTCGCGCCGGCGACGGACCTGAGTGTGTCGGTGACCAGGGACAACGGCAAGGGTGTCGGCTCACGTGAGGTGGCCGACGTTCCGGTCGACAACTCCAATCTCGCTGCACGCGCGGCCATCGCGCTCGGTGCGTGCGTGGGTAGGGAGCCTGCCGTCTCGATCGACATCGTCAAACGCATTCCGGTCGCCGGCGGGATGGCGGGCGGCAGCGCGGACGCCGCGGGAACTCTCGTCGCCTTGGCAGATCTCTGGAAGCTCGACATCGAGCGCGCAGAACTCGTCGAGATCGCCGCGGGACTCGGCAGCGACGTCCCGTTCTCGTTGCGGGGCGGGACGGCACTCGGCACCGGGCGCGGCGAGCAGCTGGTGCCCGTCCTCGCCCGCGGAGACCTGCACTGGGTGCTGGCGCTCGCGCGAGACGGGTTGTCGACGCCCGCGGTCTACCGCGAGCTCGATCGGCTGCGCGACAACAGCTCTCAGGAGGTCGCGACCGGCGACATCGATCCCGAGACTGCGCATCCCGACGCACTCATAGCCGCGCTGGCCTCCGGTGACGCCCGCGCTGTCGCAACTCATCTCCACAACGACCTGCAGCGAGCCGCGCTGAGCCTGCAGCCGACGCTGCGTCGAACACTGCGCGCAGGCATCGATGCGGGTGCACTGTCGGGAATCGTGTCCGGTTCCGGACCGACGTGCGCATTCTTGTGCGCCGACGAGATGTCGGCGGTCAATGTCGCAGCCGAACTGTCGGGTGCTGGCGTCGCGCGCGCGGTGCGCACCGCGAGTGGGCCGGTTCCCGGGGCGCGTGTGAGCGATGAGTGAGCGTCGCCGCCGCTATCCTGTGCGGGTGCGAGCGCGACGGAGGTGGTTGGGGCGCGGGGTCGGCGCACTCGTGACCTCTCTCTTCTGCGCGTCGGGTCTGTTCGCGATCTCGCCCCACGCGACCGCCGACGATCTGCCCGCGGGCGGGACGATCATCACCCGCGATCGGGTGCCCGCGGCACAACTACCGCCCGGCGCCGCTGCCGCCGAACGCGTCGAATATGTGACGCGTGATCAGGCCGGACGGATCGCGCCGTCGTCGGGGATCTATTGGATTCCGCAGGGCACGCCACCGCCCGGTGGGTGGAAGATCGTCTCCTGGGCGCACGGCACCACCGGGATCGGCGACAACTGTGCGCCCAGTAAGACCAAGACCGGCCCGGGAGTCGACGCCGCGGTCACCGCAGCACTGAAGGCGGGTTACGCGGTCACGGCAACCGACTACGCGGGCCTCGGCACGGCCGAGCAGACCGAGTACCTCGGTGGACGCGCGGCCGCGCATTCGGTTCTCGACATGATTCGGGCAGCGCGCTGGGAGGAATCCCGGTTGAGCAACGACTGGGTGTCGATGGGTCACTCGCAGGGCGGGCACGCGGCCCTGTTCGCCGGTCACATGGCGCGCAGCTACGCTCCGGAACTGCGATTGCACGAGGTGATCGCGGCAGCGCCCGCGTCGGGCATCGAGTCCGTGTTCAGCGCCTTCACGCCGCGTGTGCCGAGCTTGGGCAAGGGCAACGTCGTCGGCGGACTGTTGCTGTTCATCCTCGCAGGTCTCGATCACGCACGACCCGACCTGCATGTTCGTGACCATCTGACGACCGAGGGCGAGAAGTACCTCGAACTCGCGCACGAGAAGTGCTCGGGTGACTTCTCCGAAGCGATGCGGGCGGTGTCACCGGGCTCGCTGGTTGCGCGTGCCTTCACCGACAGGACCTTCACCGACGCTCTCGAGGACTACATGTCGATACCGACAGAGGGGTGGAAGGTGCCCATCCGCATCGACCACGGAATTTTCGATCCCGTTGTCCCATACGCGTTTTCAGCGGCCCTGGTTCATCGGCTACGTGCGTCGGGTGCCGACGTCTCGTTCGTCACGCATCCGCGAGCCGATCACACCAGCGTCGTCACACAATCCCTCGACGACGAGATGCGTACGGTTTCGCAGGCGTTCTCGCAGGACTAGCGGGCGATGGAAGCGTGACTAGCCAAGGGCATGAGGAGCTGGCCTGTCAGGGTGAGTGAACAGGCGGTCGAGGTGGTCGTCGACAACCGATTTCGCTGATTCGGCAGTGTGTAGTCCGAGCAACAACGCGGTGCTGAGACCGTGCTCGAGTGCGATGAGATGCCACGCCTCGGTCGCGGGATCGCGGTCGCTGTTGAGTTCTCCCGCTGCCCTGGCATCGTCGAGTAGTCCGGTCAACCGTCGATGTGAGTCGCGGGGCCCGGCAACGAACGGTGCACGCTCGACGGAGTCACCGGTCAGCGTCAGGGTCAGGTAGTCGCGGTAGACGAGGTGGAAGCGGCGGCTCTCCTCGTCCGTCGGCAATGCTTCATCGATGTAGGCCTCGATCATCTCGCGCGGCGTCGCGTCGGCCCCCAATTCCTCGATGCGGCGCCGCCAGCGGGAGTCGCTGCGTCGGGTCAGTTCTGTCAACGTTGCTGCGAGCAGATCGTTCTTCGTCCCGAAGTAGTACTGCACCAACCGAAGTGAGACTCCTGCCGAGGCTGCGGCGGCGCGCATGCTGACCCCGCGCAGTCCTTCGCGCGCAGCGAGGCGAAGGACACCGTCGATGATCTGTGTACGTCGCTCCTCGTGATCGACTGTGACCGACATCGCTGCGCCCTCCGTGGTCCTACCGTGATGTCCCGTTGACCGTGTACAGCACTGACGTTGCGGCAACGACCACCATCGCGGCGGCCATCGTCGTGAAACCGACGGTGAAATCGCTGTACCCGGCGGTCAGCGGCGTCAGTGCCGCCAGTCCGAGCGCCCCGCCGAACTGTTTGGCCGTGTTCATCATCCCCGACGCCGCGCCCGAATCGTCAGGGGCCACACCCTGCGTCGTCAGTGTGGTGAGGGGCGTGTTCACCACACCCGCACCCACGCCGATCACCAGCGACGGTCCCAGCACCGCGGTGAGGTAGCCGCCGCTCGCGGATACTGCTGCCAGCCAACAGAATCCGGCTGCAGCAACCAGTGCGCCGAAAGCCACGAGCGACGATGCGCTGACGCGTTCCATGGCACGTGGAGCGCACATCGTTCCCACGACCATCATCGTCGCCGCCATCGGGACGAAGCCGATGCCGGCCGCAAGGGCCGACATGCCCATCGATGTCTGCATCACATAGGTCAGGAACAACCAGATCGGAGCCTGAAAGCACATACCGGTGACAAGGGTGAGGAAATTGGCGAACACCACGGTTCTGTTGCGCCACAGTGATTTCGGTATCAGTGGTGCCGAGCTGCGGCGCTGCTGCGCTGCGGCCGAACCCGCGGCGACGAGTGCGAGTGCGGCTGCACCCGAGGCAACAACGACCGAACCTCCATCGGCCTGCGCCACGGCCAGTGTGCACGCGCACAGCGTGATCGTGATCAGGACGGCACCGACGACGTCGATGCGGGTAGGAGTGTGTGTCGTGTCGTCGAGGACGTGACGGGCAACAGCGATGACGAGAATGCCGATGGGCACGTTGACCAGGAAGATCGCACGCCAGGAGAGAAGATCGGTGAGTGCGCCGCCGATGATGTTTCCTGCCGCACCGCCCACCAGGCTCACTGCAGTCCATACTGCAATCGCAGTGGTTCGCTCTGGGCCTACCGCATACGTGCGGGTGAGCACGGTGAGAGTGGCAGGCGACGCCACGGCCGCTCCGACACCCTGGATGGCGCGTGCGGCGACGAGGACAGCGCCGCTGCCCGCAAGGCCCGCGATGGCGCTGGCGACGACGAAGACGGCGAGGCCGCCGCACAGGGTCGCCCGCACGCCGCGCACATCGGCCAGTCGACCGCCGACGAGGAGGCCGCCCGCGAAAACGAGCGCATAGGCGGTCGCCACCCACTGGACACCGGCGCCGGACATGCGGAGTTCCGATTGCAGTGCCGGCATGGCGACATTGACCACCGAGACGTCGAGCACCAGCATCAGTTGGGCCGTCGATGCGACGACAAGGGGCGCTGCGCGCACGCGCACCATGGGAGCTCCTTCCGCGACGGATGCGTTCGACCGACGGACGTGGTCGTGATACACATGTATCACCCCGTGTGATACATGTGTATCACACGGGGTGATCGTCACGCAGGATGCCGAGTCCAGTCGCTGAATGCGCCGATCGTGCCGCCGGATATATGCACATGACCTACATGCCGGACTCGCCGGAGTATGCTCGCGGGAGACGAAGAAATCGCGGTAGACAAAGAAATGGTGGTCCACTATGCGAGAAGCTTTGCGTCGACTTCCTTTATCTATGATCGGCTATGTCCTCCTGCTGGCAGCGGCTATGCTGCTCGGCGCATTCGTCTCGCTGTTGGCCACCGAAGGTGGGGGTGTGGCCTGGGCATTCGGCGCCGCGATGCTGATCGCACTGATCGTCAGTGCGGTCTGCTTCCGAATCGAGTACATCGAGAGCAAAGACAATGAGCCGGGTGACGAGACGATTGTCAACGCTCAACCGCTGATTCCTCCCGAGGAGCGGTCGGATATTTCTCAGTACAAATCCGAGCACAAGCGAAATGTGTGATCTGAGCTTTCCGTAAACCGCACATCGCCTCGGCATGTTGTAGGTGCATCGCGGCAGTGTCGGCGGCACCGACGCCGCGTGCGGAGACGGCGGGTTCGGAGTTGCGCTGCCGAGTCCGCCTCCCGGCCACCCCGCCCGACATTGGTAGCCTCGACCGGTGCCACCTGCCTCGACCTCCGCGCTGATCAACGCGGACCGCATCAGCAAGAGCTACGGAATCAAGCCGTTGCTCGACGAGGTGAGCCTCGGTGTGCACGAAGGACAGCGGATCGGCGTCGTCGGACTCAACGGCGGCGGTAAGACCACCCTCCTCGAGATCCTCGGCGGCGTCACCGAACCCGACAGCGGTCGTGTGTCGCGCACGGGTGGGACGCATGTTGCGGTGGTCACTCAACGCGGCGAACTGCCCGCGGGTGCAACCGTTTCCGACGTCGTGGTTGGCGATGACACCGAGGTCCACGAGTGGGCGGGCGACGCACGTGTGCGCTCCATCCTCGCCGGGATCGGTATCGACGGACTGTTGCACGCGCGCGTCGACGAACTCTCGGGTGGGCAGCGGCGTCGTGTTGCGCTTGCGGCGGCACTCGTCACCGATTCCGATGTGCTGATCCTCGACGAGCCCACCAACCACCTCGACGTCGAGGGGGTGCAATGGCTTGCAGAACACCTCGTCTCGCGGCGCGGAGCGCTCGTGGTGGTCACCCACGATCGCTGGTTCCTCGACACGGTGGCGACCAGGACATGGGAAGTCCACGACGGGCAGGTCGACGAGTACGAGGGCGGCTACAACGACTGGATCTTCGCCCGCGCGGAGCGGGCTCGCCAGGCCGACGCCGCGGAGGAACGTCGGCAGAACCTCGCACGCAAAGAGCTCGCGTGGTTGCGACGCGGCCCACAGGCGCGTACCTCCAAACCGCGCTACCGCGTCGAAGCGGCAGAGAAGCTGATCGCCGACGTTCCGCCGCCCCGCGATTCGGTGGCGCTGTCGGCGTTTGCGCGGCGTCGACTCGGGCGCGTGGTGATCGAACTCGAGGACGCCCACATCGAGACACCCGCGGGCGAGCACGGCGAACCCGGCAGAGTGCTGCTCGACGATCTGACCTGGCGCCTGGCGCCGGGCGAACGCGTCGGACTCGTCGGAGTCAACGGATCAGGAAAGACGACGCTGCTGCGCGCATTGGCGGGCGAGGTCGACGTCGCGCCGGGTCGTCGCGTCGAAGGCCTCACCGTGAGCCTCGGGTGGCTGAAGCAGGAGCTCGACGACCTCGACCCGGACCAGCGCGTCATCGACGCGGTCGAGTCCGTGGCCACACGAATCATGCTGGGCGACAAGGAGATTTCAGCGGCACAGCTGGCTGAGCGGCTCGGATTCCCACCCGCACGCCAGCGCACACCGGTCGGCGACCTCTCCGGCGGCGAGCGACGGAGGCTGCAGCTCACCCGCATCCTCATGGCGGAGCCCAATGTGCTCCTGCTCGACGAGCCGACCAACGATCTCGACATCGACACACTCCAGCAACTCGAAGACCTCCTGGACAGTTGGGCGGGCACCCTCGTCGTGATCAGCCACGACCGCTACCTCATCGAGCGCATCGCCGACAGCACCTGGGCGCTCTTCGGGGACGGGAAACTCACCAACCTCCCGGGCGGCATCGAGCAATACCTGCAGCGGCGCAAGGAGATCGCCGCATCCAGTACCGGAGACAACCGGTCCGCAGTGCTCTCCGGAGCGGGCGGAGCGACCGGTGCCGATGACCCGACGCCGCCGACGATCAGCGCCGCCGAACACCGCGAGGCGCGCAAGACGATGAACCGGCTCGAGCGTCGCATCGCGCAACTGACGGCCAGGGAAGAGCAACTGCACGTCGAATTAGCCGACGCGGCAACAGATCCCGATCGACTCGTGACGTTGGGTGCCGAACTGCGTGGTGTCGTCGACGAGAAGGACACCGCTGAAATGGAGTGGCTCGAGGTCGCCGAGCAGCTCGAATAGTAGTGCGGGCGTGTCTGTTCGAGCGCCTCGTCAGCGTCGGATCGCCGCATTGACCAGGGTCGCGACACCGATCGAACCGGCCTTGTTCAGGTGGTAGGGATACGCGATGCGGTTGCTCAGACTTGATTCGTACCACGACGCCAGGCTGCACGGATCATGGCCCGCGGACGCGCGATTGACGTCGACGAACCGGCCGTCGACCTTCGCGGTCGCGCGAGCCAGCGCCCGATTGGCCTGTACGAACACGCCGTTGAGCCACCGGACGTCGGGATCGCTGATCGGTACGAGTGGCCAGCACCCGTGCGTACCCATGAAGCCACCGATACCCACGACCACGATCTGAGCGCGCGGGGCCTTGCGGCGGACAGCGGCGAGTGCGGTCGTGACGGCGTCTTCCATGATCGAGATGCGCCTGTTCGCGAGCGCAGCCAGGGCGCGGTTGGAGCGGCAGTGTCTGTCGCCGAGCGGCTGGATACCGCACGGACCGACGATGCTGCCCCACGCCATGTCGTTGCCGCCGATGCTCACGGTGACGAGCTGCGCATCGGACGGCACCGACCACACCTGGGGCGGTTTGTATCCGCCACTGGTCTGCTGCCCGACGCGGTAGAGCTGCTCCGACAGCGCGCCTGCACAGGAGACATCGACGAAACGCCGCGGCAGCGTCAGCGCCGCGACGACCGTCGGATAGTTCAGCGCCGACCGCTTGCATCCCCCGAAGTAGCCGGGCGTCGGGGTGAAGAAGCCGCCCGACGCCCGGGAATCACCCAACGCGACATAGGTGCCGCCGGAATAGCGCACGGGAGTAGCGCTGGCAGGTGCCGCCTCGGCCGATGGTGAAGCGAATCCGCCCGTCCCCAGCAGGGCAGCGGCGATCAGAAGTACGAGGGCGATCGTGGCGAACGGTCTTCTCGGAAGCCGCGAGGAAGTGAGCTCACCATGTTGCACGCAATGAACTCTAGTTTGCGTGGCGCACATTTTTAGGATGCGGCATGAATCACAGCTTCGTGAGTAGAGTGAGCCGCGCGGCATATCGGTTCTCTCCGGGAAGGGTGGTGTGCGATGACAGCCACATCAGAACCGTCGACGACGACGCGTGACGAGTTCCCCGACGTCGAGTTCGTCCAGACGGACCGGGACCTGCCCCCGGTCGCGGTGATCGACCGAAGCCCGATGACCCCCGCGAAGAAGGCCCTGTTTGCGGTGATCGGGCTGCTGGGGGCCGTCGCATGGGTGATCATCGCAGTCGTCCGGGGTGAATCGGTCAACGCGGTCTGGTTCGTCATCGCAGCGCTGTGTACCTACGTCGTGGCCTACCGCTTCTACGCCCGACTGATCGAGATGAAGGTCGTGCGACCACGCGACGACGTCGCGACCCCCGCCGAGGAGTACGACAACGCCCGCGACTACATGCCGACCGACCGCCGCGTGCTCTTCGGCCATCACTTCGCCGCGATCGCAGGCGCCGGCCCACTCGTCGGTCCGGTGCTCGCCGCGCAGATGGGTTACCTGCCCGGGACGATCTGGATCATCATCGGCGCAGTGGTCGCCGGCTGCGTGCAGGACTACCTGGTGCTCGCCATCTCGACGCGGCGCAGAGGGCGCAGCCTCGGCCAGATGGCCCGCGACGAACTCGGCACGGTCGGGGGCACGGCGGCCATCGTCGCGGTCCTCGTCATCATGGTCATCCTGATCGCGGTGCTCGCACTCGTCGTCGTCAACGCGTTGGCCGAGAGTCCGTGGGGCGTCTTCTCCATCGCCATGACGATCCCGATCGCACTGTTCATGGGCGTCTACCTGCGGTATCTGCGGCCTGGCAGGATCAGCGAGGTCTCGGTGATCGGCGTCATCCTGCTCTTGTTGGCCATCGTCGCCGGACGCTACGTCGCGGAAACGTCCTGGGGGCAGGACTGGTTCAGTCTGTCGCCGGTGGTGCTCAGTTGGGCGATCATCATCTACGGCATCGCCGCCGCAGTGTTGCCTGTGTGGTTGCTGCTCGCACCGCGTGACTACCTGTCGACGTTCATGAAGGTCGGCACCATCGCACTGCTGGCCATCGGCATCCTGGTTGTCCGACCGGTCATGAAGGCGCCGGCGGTCAGCGATTTCGCCTGGAACGGTAACGGACCGGCATTCGCCGGAGCATTGTTTCCGTTCCTGTTCATCACGATCGCCTGTGGCGCACTGTCGGGATTCCACGCGTTGATCGTGTCGGGGACGACACCCAAACTGTTGGCCAAGGAGGGGCAGGCGCGGATCATCGGGTACGGCGGCATGCTCACCGAGTCGTTCGTCGCCATCATGGCGCTCATCACCGCATGCATCCTCGATCAACACCTGTACTTCGGGATGAATGCGCCCAAGGCGTTGACCCAGGGCACCGACCAGGGAGCCGCCGACTACCGCATCGATCGTTTCGCGGTAGTGGGAGTACGGACCGCCGAACACGCGCACCTGTCCGTGGTAGAGCTCGAGTGTGGAGTCGACGAGCTCGAGTAGCTCGAGGTCGTGCGACACGATGAGCGTGGTTCCCGCGAACTTGTCGATCATCTCGAAAACCCGTGCGCGTGAGTCGGTATCGAGGTTGTTCGTCGGTTCATCGAGAAGCAGGACGGCTGGACGGTGAATCACTCGCGACACGATGGCCAGCAGCGTGGCCTCTCCGCCGGACAGCGTCCCGACCGTCCTGTCGAGGTCGGTCGGCAATCCCAGCGCCGCCAGTTCCGACACCGCGCGAGCCTCGATGTCCCAGTCGTCGCCGACGGTCTCGAAGTGCGCTTCGTCTACCGATCCCGCCTCGATGGCCGAGATGGCAGCCCGGATCTCTTCGATGTTCAGCGCCGAGGCGACGGTCTGGGTGGCGTCGGCGAAGGCGTGCTGGGGAACGAGCGCGACGTCGCCGGTGGTGATGGTTCCGGAGGTGGGGACGAGTTCGCCCGCGATCAGCTGCAGAAGTGTCGTCTTGCCCGCGCCGTTGGCG
>NZ_BAFB01000144.1 GCF_000248075.1 Gordonia otitidis NBRC 100426
TCAGACCTGCCCCACTCCAGACGCAGCGACGCCGGACGCATGAAGTCGGCCGTACTGACCACGGCCGCCGCTCGACCACCGGTCTGCAGACCGTCGACGATCTCGCCCGCGAACACGTCGGGCGAACTGGCCGTCGCGCCGTCGACGCCCACCACTGCGATTGCGGGCAGCTCAGCGCAGCGTTGCACACACTCCTGCACCAACAGGCGCGGGGTGATCGGGTCGAATCGCGTCATCGACTCCACTTCTACGCGATGCGTCCGGCACTTCGGTCGGCACCGCCTTCGTGCCGTGTCGGTCCCGCGCTCTGTCGGAGCGAATCGGTAACATCTCGAACAACTGTTCGCTGTGATGGGAGTGTTTGTGCGAGTGATGGGCGTCGACCCCGGGCTGACCCGGTGTGGCATCGCACTGGTCGAGTCGGGTGCTGGCCGTCAGGTGACAGCTCTCGATGTCGACGTGGTGCGCACACCGACCGACATGGAGTTGGCCCAGCGACTGCTCGCGGTCTACACGGCGGCATCGCACTGGCTCGATACGCACAAGCCCGACGTCGTCGCGATCGAGCGGGTCTTCGCGCAGAACCAGGTCTCCACGGCGATGGGCACAGCCCAGGCGGGTGGCGTCATCGCGCTGGCGGCAGGTCAGCGCGAGATCCCGGTGCGTTTCCACACGCCCTCCGAGGTCAAGGCTGCGGTCACCGGTAGCGGGCGAGCCGACAAAGCTCAGGTCACCGCGATGGTCACCCGGATACTCGGTATGCAGACCAAACCACGCCCCGCCGACGCCGCAGACGCGCTGGCTCTGGCCATCTGCCACTGTTGGCGCGGCCCCATGGCCGAACGGATGATGCGGGCGCAACGGCAGGCGGAGGCGGCAGCCGCGCGCCACCGCGAGAAGATCGACGCCGCGCGTGCGCGCACCAGCGCCGACACTGCGCGAACCGGTGTCGACACCGCACGGCAGAGGAGGGGTGCATGATCGCCTCGGTGCGCGGGCCCGTGGTCGATGTCGCGCTCGACCACGTCGTGATCGACTGCGCGGGCGTCGGTTATCGCGTTCTCGCGACACCGTCGACCTTGTCCCTGATGCGTCGCGGCGAGGAGTCGACGCTGCTCACCTCGATGATCGTGCGCGAGGACTCCATGACGCTCTACGGCTTCACCGAGCCGGATGCGCGCGCGTTGTTCTCGTTGCTGCAGACAGTCACCGGCGTCGGGCCACGACTGGCGATGGCGACGCTCGCAGTTCTCGAGCCCGAGTCGTTGCGGCGTGCGCTCGCCGACTCCGACGTGAAGGCGCTCACTACCGTGCCCGGCATCGGCAAGAGGGTGGCCGAGCGGCTCGTCGTCGAACTTCGTGACAAGGTCGAGCGTCCGACGGTCGACGGTCCGGCCGCAGTCGGTGTCGCAGGTGGGGGAGTGCGCGATCAGGTCACCGAGGCGCTCGTCGGTCTCGGCTTCACCGCGGCGCCCGCGGAGAAGGCGGTGATCGCCGTGCTGTCGGAGACGCCTGACGCCGACGCGTCCACCGCTTTGCGGAAATCGCTTGCGCTGCTGGGGAAGTCGTGATGAATTCTGACGAACCGATCGAGCGCGAGGTCAACGCGACCCCGGTGCGCTCCGATGGCGACCTCGACGCAGGTCTGCGCCCGCGGTCGCTGGCCGACTTCATCGGACAGCCGCGCGTGTGCGAACAGCTCGAACTCGTGCTGCACGGTGCCCGGGGCCGTGGCGGCACGCCCGATCACATATTGCTGTCGGGTCCGCCAGGTCTGGGTAAGACGTCGCTGGCCATGATCATCGCCGCCGAGATGGGGGCTGCCATCAGGGTGACCTCGGGTCCGGCGCTCGAGCGCGCCGGCGACCTCGCGGCGATGCTCTCGAATCTTGTCGAGGGCGACGTGTTGTTCATCGACGAGATCCACCGCATCGCGCGACCCGCGGAAGAGATGCTCTATCTGGCCATGGAGGACTTCCGTGTTGACGTCGTCGTAGGCAAGGGGCCGGGCGCGACGTCGATCCCACTCGACGTCGCACCGTTCACACTCGTCGGGGCGACGACGCGCTCGGGCTCGCTGACCGGTCCGCTGCGAGACAGGTTCGGGTTCACCGCGCACATGGAGTTCTACGAGACGGACGAGCTCGTCCGGGTGCTGCGCCGTTCGGCCGGGATTCTCGGCATCGACCTCGGCGGCGACGCCGCGTCCGAGATCGCGAGTCGTTCGCGAGGTACCCCACGTATCGCGAACCGACTGCTGCGGCGTGTACGGGACTACGCGGAGGTGCGGGGCGACGGCGTCGTCACCGTCGACATCGCCCGGGCAGCGCTCGCCGTGTACGACGTCGACGAACTCGGCTTCGACCGACTCGATCGCGCGGTACTCAACGCGCTGATCAAGGCGTTCGGGGGCGGTCCCGTCGGCGTGTCGACGCTGGCCGTCGCCGTGGGAGAGGAACCGGCCACCGTCGAAGAGGTGTGTGAGCCGTTCCTCGTGCGGGCCGGGATGATCGCCAGAACCCCACGCGGGCGCGTTGCGACAGCGGCCGCGTGGCATCACCTCGGACTCACCCCGCCCGCTGGTGCGCTCAACGCCACTTTCGGCGTTCGTCCGCGTGACACAGACGCCGAAACACTGTTCGACGATCTCTAAGTCGTCCGCCCCGTCGTCCGATGCTGTCGGTTCACGGCGCTGCGCCCGAGCACCGCGCGGGCACGGCCGAGCACAGGCCAAAATGTCCGAATTCCCGGCATGGCACACTAGAAGGAGTGCGCGCTGCGACGCGCGACCTCCACATTCGACCAAGGACTGATCGCTTTCTCATGGAATCTCTGCTCTTCCCGCTTCTGCTCGTGCTCCTCGCCGGCTTCATGTTCTTCTCGATGCGCAAGCAGAAGAAGCGTGCGGCCGAGATGCAGGACATGCAGAACTCGATCCAGACCGGCACCCGTATCCAACTGACGTCCGGTCTGTTCGGCACCGTGATCGACTCGTCGTCGTCGGACTACATCGACGTCGAGATCGCGACGGGCGTGGTGACACGCTGGAACCGCCTCGCCATCATGAAGGTGGTGCATACCGAGGATGCCGCAGCGACCTATCCCGGGTACGTGCCGCCGAGCGCACCGCTCACCGCTGATGGAGACGAGTTCACCACCATCGAGGGCTCCGTCGACTACGACGACGACCTCGGCGGCGGCGATTCGGATGCGACGCTGCGCAAGGACCAGGGCGGCAGCACTCCCGACGCGGAGAAGTAGCCCCGAACGCAGGACGAGTCTGCCGGCTGCAATCACTGCGCCCGGTGACGGCACCGCCCGGCTCTCGGCACCGCCCCGCTCACGGCGCTACCTGATACACCGCACTGCACGTGGCCACGACGTTGCCCGATTCACACGACCCCGGGTGGGGCCGTGTGAATGCGTCGGCGCTGATCAGTAGAGTGGCGTGCGGCCGTCTGGCCGATCAGTACAGTGGCCGGCGGCCATCTGACGCGCGCTGAAGGAGATCGAGAACAACGTGACCACCCCTCGCCGGGCGACAGAGTTGTCGACCAAGAATCGAGGGTCGTCGACCACCAAACGAGGGTCGTCGACCACAAAGCCAGCGAAGAAGCGGCGGTCGCCATCGCGTGAGATCCCACCGTGGCGTCCGTTGACGCTGTTCTTCGTCCTGCTTGCGGTGATCTACGCGCTCATCTTCTTCACCGGCGGCGGTTCACCGGAGCCGAAGCTCGGCATCGATCTCCAGGGCGGCACCCGCGTCACCCTGACCGCGCGCACCGAGTCGGGTAACCCACCCACTCGTGAGCAGCTCGACCAGGCCAAGCAGATCATCGAGCAGCGCGTCAACGGTCTCGGCGTGTCCGGTTCCGAGGTGGTCGTCAACGGCAACAACCTGATCATCACGGTTCCCGGTCAGGACGGCGCACAGGCCAAGACGCTGGGACAGACCGCGCGGCTGTTCGTCCGCCCGGTCGTCGAGGTGCAGGCGGCGACTCCGCAGCCGAAGCAGAACACCGCCCAGGAGCCTACCGACGAGCAGCCTGCTGATCAGGCGGCCAGGGCAATCGAGGAGCAGCGCAAGCTCCGGCAGGTTCCCGCAGGTGCCAACACCGACGGCCTGAAGGCCTACATGTCGAAGATGGACTGTTCGACCGGCGCCAATGATCCGCTGCTGGGCAACGACCGTTCCGACGAATACCTCGTCGCGTGTTCCGAGGACGGCAAGCAGGTCTACCTGCTCGCGCCGCAGATCATCGACGGTCGTGACATCAGTTCTGCAAGTTCGGGATCGGACCAGCAGACCGGTGCGTGGACGGTGTATCTCGACTTCAAACCGAATGCCGCGCAGACCTGGAGCGACTTCACCGCCAAGAACATCGGCAACACCACAGCATTCGTTCTCGACAGCCGGGTGGTGTCCGCAGCGACGATCAATTCGCAGATCTCCGGCGGCAAGACGCAGATCACGGGATCGTTCAACGAGTCCGAGGCCAGTGACCTCGCCAACGTCCTGAAGTACGGTTCACTACCGCTCTCGTTCAAGACGTCCGACGCAGAGACCGTGTCGGCCACCCTCGGCCTCCAGTCGCTGCGCGCAGGTCTGATCGCAGGTCTCATCGGTCTGATCGCCGTGTTCATCTACGCGTTGCTGTACTACCGCGCGCTGGGCTTCCTGACGATCCTCTCGCTGATTCTCGCCGGGGCGGCGGTCTACGGAATCATCGTGCTCCTCGGCCGATGGATCGGATTCACCCTCGACCTCGCGGGCATCGCCGGTTTGATCATCGGTATCGGCATGACCGCCGACTCGTTCGTCGTCTACTTCGAACGCATCAAGGACGAGATGCGTGAGGGACGAAGTTTCCGTTCGGCGGTGCCTCGCGGCTGGGCGAGCGCCCGGCGCACCATCTGGTCGGGCAATGCCGTCAGCTTCATCGCAGCCGCCGTCATCTACATCCTCGCGATCGGCGAGGTGCGCGGCTTCGCCTTCACGCTCGGTCTGACCACCATTCTCGACGTCGTCGTCGTGTTTCTGGTCACCCATCCGCTGGTCGTCCTCGCGAGCAGAAACGACTTCCTCTCACGACCGAAGGTCAACGGACTCGGGGCGGTGAGCGAGGTCGCACGTCAGCGACGCCAGCGGGCCGCCCGGACGGACAGAGCCGCTACCGAGAACAAGCAGGCCGTCGGACAAGGATCGTCCGCAGACGGATCGTCTGCAGAAGGATCGTCGAAATGACAACCACCAACGACACGCGCGACGCTTCGGCCCCGACTCCGGCCACCGGCAGCGACGCCGACTTCGTCGCCGACACCAACAGGTCGTTCCTGTCCCGGCTCTACACGGGCACGGGCGCCTTTGAGATCGTCGGACGCAGACGCATGTGGTACCTCGTGAGTCTGGTGATCGTCATCATCTGCGTTGCGTCGATCGCGATCCGCGGATTCTCCTTCGGCATCGAGTTCGAGGGCGGAACACAGATCTCCATCCCAGTGACGCAGGGCGTGACCAGTCAGTCCGTCGAAGACGTCACCACCAAGGCGCTCGGCAGCGCTCCGGAAGCGGTGCAAACCGCGGGCTCGGGAGCCAGCCAGACCGTTCAGGTGCGGACTGACACGTTGACGCCGCAGCAGGCATCGGCAGTCACCGCGGCACTCACCGATCGTTTCGGCCCTGAACTCACCAACCAGGATGTGAGCATCTCGGAGGTGAGCTCGACCTGGGGCAAAGAGATCACCGAGAAGATGCTGATCGCCTTGGCGGTGTTCCTGGTGATCGTGTTCGTCTACATCGCCATCCGCTTCGACAGGGAGATGTCTGTCGCGGCACTCGCGTCGCTGCTGTTCGACATCGTCTGCACCGCGGGTATCTACTCCCTTGTCGGCTTCGAGGTCACCCCCGCAACCGTCATCGGCTTGCTCACCATCCTGGGCTTCTCCCTGTATGACACGGTCGTGGTGTTCGACAAGGTCGGCGAGAACACGCGGTCGGTGCTGCAGACGACGCGCCGCACGTACGCCGAGCAGGCCAATCTCGCGATCAACCAGACCCTGATGCGTTCGATCAACACCACTGTCATCTCGGTACTGCCGATCATCGCCCTCATGGTCATCGCCGTGTGGCTCCTCGGCGTCGGCACGCTGAAGGACCTCGGTCTCATCCAGCTGGTCGGCGTCGTCGTCGGTACCTACTCGTCGATCTTCCTCGCTGCTCCGCTTCTGGTGACGCTCAAGGAGCGCCGCTCGGAGATCAAGCGGCACACTGCGCGCGTGCTGCAGCGTCGCGAGGCGGTCGACTCCGGTGAGGACGTCGCGTCGACCGAGCGTTCTGTCCGCGGACGGCCGAGCGCGCGTCACGGCCGAAGCGAGTTGGAGGCGGGGGAGCAGCCGCAGACTCCCACCGGCAAGCGCCGACGTTCCCGATAGGCGCGGGAGTGATTTCCCGACGCGGCACGCGAGTGCTCGCGATAGTGCTGGCGGGACTCGCCATGGTCGGCGTGGTGAGCGCCTGTGGCGACGACCCGCCACCGACCCTCGACTACCTCACCGATGCGCGTCTGAGCACTGCCAACGCGAACACCGCAGACGGCAACGCCGATGGTGCGCTGATGCTGACCAGCAGGGTGTTACCGGGCTTCAGCTTTCTCGGCGCGTCGGGCCAGGTGACGCCCGATCGCGACATCGGCACCGTCACCGCCCAGCCGGGAGCCGTGCAGACGCTGACGTATCAATTCACACCCGACGCCGCGTTCTCCGACGGGACCCCGCTCGATTGTGACGACCTCGTACTGGCATGGACCGCGATGAACGGGCGCTATCCCGAATTCGGAGCGGCCACCACTGCCGGCTACCGCGACATCGACAAGATCGATTGCGACGCCGGGAGCAAGCGGGCGACCGTCTCCTTCGAACGTGGCCGTGACTATCGTGACTGGCGATCGCTGTTCGGGGCGGGCACCCTGATGCCTGCTCAGGTCGTTGCCCGCAGCGCGGGCGTCGGCGATGTGCTGGCACCGATCCGGTCGGGAAATCGCCCGACGATCAGAAGGATCGCGAAGGCGTGGAGGTCGGCATTCGAGCTTCGTGTCGGAGCCGTCGACGTCGACGCGATGCCGTCGTCGGGACCGTACGAGATCTCCGACGTCACCGACTCCGGCGTGCTCCTCGTGCCCAACTCCAAGTGGTGGGGCGACGCGCCGAAGGTCTCGCGCATCCTGGTGCACGGCAGATCGGACTCGGCTCGGCTCATCACCGGCAACTCCTACGACGTCGCCGATGTCACAGCCGGCCTCACCGACGGCGACGCCGCGCGTAGCGACCAGAACTCCGCAGGCCAGGTGCAGGCACGCGATGCCCCCGGGCGTGCGCTCGGCGTTGAAGAGCTGGTGCTGTCGCGGCGTGGTGTCTTCGCCGACGCCGCTGTCCGACAGGCGTTCGCCAGCTGCGTGCCACGCGATGTGCTGACGCGGAAGTTCGGTCAGGGCGCCCAGTTGTGGAATCTGCGTACGCTCGCGCCCGCTGATCGACTGGCCTCGAGCATCAACAGTGAATTCGGGCAGGGTTATCTGCGCGCCAACGCCGCCAAGTCGCGGGAGCTTCTCGCCGGTGCCGGTAAGAACTCGGGGATTCGTGTGCGGATCGGGTACCTCGCGCCGGGCGACCGGCAGCGGCAGATGGTCTCGGCCGTCGCCGACTCGTGCGGTGCTGCCGGGATCTCGGTCACCGATGTGTCGTCCCCGCAGTTCGGGATCGGCGACCTCGGCAAGACGGCCGATGCGGCGATCGTCGTCGGCGGAACGTCGTTCGCAGCGGCAGGAGCGGCAGATCCCAGCAGGGACGCCTATCAGTTGTTCGGTGGAGATCCGTTGGACATCAACGGATTCGACGATCAGCAGGTGTCGGATGCAATCGCCGCACGCAGCGTCGGCAGCCTCGGCAGCGACCAGTTGGGGCTCGTCAGGACGATCGAGGCCGCGGCCTGGGCGGACGTACCGTCGATCCCGCTGTTCGCTGCCCCACGCGTGCGGCGATGGAATGATCGAGTCCACAATGTCGTGGCCGGACTGGGCCGCAACGGGACGGGATGGAACATGGATCGGTGGGTCAGCGGTGAGTGAGCTGTGAGTAGCGGGCACGCGAACGCGGCATCAGACGACATCACGCGCGATGCGATTCGACGGGCACGCGCTGCCATCGCGGAGCATGAACGTACGGTCCCGGATTTCCCGAAGCCGGGCATTCTGTTCCGTGATCTGACGCCCGTGCTCGCCGACACCGTGGGGTTCTCGTCGATCGTGACCGCGCTGACCCACGGGTGCTCCGGCATCGACCTCGTCGCGGGGATCGACGCCCGCGGGTTTCTCGTCGGCGGCGCTGTCGCCCAGGAACTGGGTGTGGGAATCCTTGCGGTCCGCAAGGGCGGCAAGCTGCCCCCGCCGGTCTACGGCGTCGACTACGACCTCGAGTACGGGCAGGGGCGGCTGGAGATTCCTGCCAGCGGGATCGACATCAGTGGCAGCCGAATCCTCGTCGTCGACGACGTGCTGGCGACCGGCGGCACCGCGGTCGCGGCGTCGAAGCTCATGGATCTGGCGGGAGCGTCCGTCGTCGGGGTTGCCGTCATCATGGAACTCGCCGATCTCGGCGGACGTGCGAAGATCGCCGGCGAACTCGGGCCGGACGTGAGCCTGCACGCGATCACCGACGATCGCTGACGGTTCCACCATGCGTACAGCTCGTGCGGCCGTCCCCGGTGCCGGGCGTCGAGCGCGGATTAGACTCGGTGACTACGGTGTTGTTTCCCAGCGATGGACAACGGTATCGACATTCCAGATGTCCGTGAGAATCACGCGCCGCGACAAGGAGGCAGCATGGCGAACGAGACCGAGGCAGCCATCGCTCGTGAGCGGGTAGCGCCGACCGGCCCCGTCGAACAGACGCCCGCCGACTCCGGCCCCGCGGCGTCGAACCGGGTGCCGGCCGACACCCCTGCTCGCCCCTCCAACGCGGGATCGCCCGCCGACGCCGCCACCACCGCCGACACCACCCACGCCTCGGCGTCGCGACGGGTGCGCGCTCGGCTCGCACGACGAATGACCGCGACCCGTAGCTCGGTACGTCCGGTCCTGGAGCCGCTGGTCACGCTCCATCGTGAGATCTATCCCAAAGCCGACATCGCGCTGTTGCAGCACGCCTACGACGTGGCCGACGAACGTCATCGTGGCCAGAAGCGGAAGTCGGGGGACCCGTACATCACCCATCCGCTCGCGGTCGCGACGATTCTCGCCGATCTCGGGATGGACACCACGACACTCGTCGCCGCGCTGCTGCACGACACCGTCGAGGACACCGGCTACACGCTCGAGGCGCTCGAGAGCGAGTTCGGGGCCGAGGTAGCCCACCTCGTCGACGGGGTGACGAAACTCGACAAGGTCGCCCTCGGGAGCGCTGCCGAGGCCGAGACGATTCGCAAGATGATCATCGCGATGGCGCGCGATCCGCGGGTGCTGGTCATCAAGGTCGCCGACCGCTTGCACAACATGCGCACCATGCGCTTCCTGCCTCCGGAGAAGCAGGCGCGCAAGGCGCGCGAGACGCTCGAAGTGATTGCGCCACTTGCCCATCGACTCGGCATGGCGACGGTGAAGTGGGAGCTCGAGGACCTCTCGTTCGCGATTCTGCACCCCAAACGCTACGAGGAGATCGTCCGGCTCGTCGCCGACCGCGCACCGTCACGCGACACCTATCTCGCACGCGTGCGCGCCGATATCAACAATGCGCTGTCGTCGGCGAAGATCACCGCGACGGTCGAGGGCCGACCCAAGCACTACTGGTCCATCTACCAGAAGATGATCGTCAAGGGCCGCGACTTCGACGACATCCACGACCTCGTCGGCATGCGCATCCTGTGCGACGACGTGCGCGACTGCTACGCGGCGGTCGGCGTGGTGCACTCGCTGTGGCAGCCCATGGCCGGACGGTTCAAGGACTACATCGCGCAGCCGCGGTTCGGTGTGTACCAGTCGTTGCACACCACCGTCATCGGGCCGGAGGGCAAGCCTCTCGAGGTGCAGATCCGCACCAACGACATGCACCGCACCGCCGAGTTCGGAATCGCGGCGCACTGGCGCTACAAGGAGAGCGGTTATCGAGATCGCAAGGGACGCAAGTCCGATGCGGCCGAGATCGACGACATGGCGTGGATGCGTCAGCTTCTCGACTGGCAGCGGGAGGCTGCAGACCCGGGAGAATTCCTCGAGTCGCTGCGCTATGACCTCGCGGTCAAGGAGATCTTCGTCTTCACCCCGAAGGGCGACGTCATCACGCTTCCGGCGGGATCGACGCCGGTCGACTTCGCCTACGCCGTGCACACCGAGGTCGGACATCGATGTATCGGCGCACGCGTCAACGGACGCCTCGTCGCGCTCGAACGCCAGCTCGAGAACGGCGAGGTCGTCGAGGTGTTCACCTCCAAGGCGCCCAACGCAGGCCCGAGCAAGGACTGGCAGAACTTCGTGGTCTCGCCACGCGCGAAGGCCAAGATCCGCCAGTGGTTCGCGAAGGAACGTCGAGAAGAGGCTCTCGAGACAGGTAAGGACGCGATTGCGAAGGAGGTCCGCCGAGGCGGATTGCCGCTGCAACGGCTCATGAGTGCTGAGTCGATGGCTGCGATCGCCAAGGAACTCCGGTACGCAGACGTCACCGCGCTGTACACCGCGGTCGGCGAGAATCACGTGTCCGCGCGGCACGTCGTCAATCGGCTCGTCTCGTCACTGGGCGGAATCGACGACGCCGCCGAGGAGATCGCCGAGCGGTCGACGCTGTCGACGATGCCGTCGCGGACGCGTGCGGGCGGGGATGCCGGTGTCGTCGTCGAGGGGATCGACAACATCCTCATCAAGCTCGCCAAGTGCTGCACGCCCGTGCCCGGCGACGACATCCTCGGCTTCATCACCCGAGGCGGGGGAGTCAGCGTACACCGCACCGACTGCACCAACGCCGGTGAGCTGCGTCGACAGGACGAGCGCATCATCCCGGTGACCTGGGCGCCCTCACCGGAGTCTGTGTTCCTCGTCGCGATCCAGGTGGAGGCCCTCGACCGTCATCGACTGCTGTCCGACGTCACCAAGGTGCTCGCCGACGAGAAGGTGAACATCCTCTCGGCGTCGGTGACGACCAGCCGAGACCGCGTCGCAGTCAGCAAGTTCACCTTCGAGATGGGTGATCCGAAACACCTTGGCCACGTGCTCAACGTGGTGCGCAACGTCGAGGGCGTTTACGACGTCTACCGGGTGACGTCTGCCGCTTAGCCGCGCCCGTTCGGGGGCGTCCCGGGCGCACAGTCGACCGCAGGAGGCGCCCGCTCGACCGCAGGAGGCGCACACTCGGCTGCAGGAGGTGCCCGCTTGGCTGCAGGAGGTGCCCGCTTGGCTGCAGGAGGTGCCCGCTCGACCGCAGGAGGTGCCCGCTCGGCTGCAGGCGGTGCCCGCTCGACCGCAGGAGGCGCACAGTCGCGGGGTGTCCCGCCGACTGTGCGCCTCCTGTCGTCGACTGTGCGCTGAGCCGGGCCTAGCCCAGGTCTCCGCCGGTGATCTTCGCGGTGTTGATCTGCACCGGGAGCTTGGGTTTGCCGTCGCTGGCCTCGCCGGACGGTCCCGGGGTGACCCCACCCGCGGCGACCTTGTCGAGGACTTTCAGGCCCTCGGGGTCGACCTTGCCGACGACCGAGTAGTCGGCTGGGAGCTGGCTGTCGGAGATGACCAGGAAGAACTGGCTCGAACCGGTATTGCTGCTCTGACCACCCTGATTGCTGTTGGCGATCGCGATCGTGCCACGCGGATAGGTCACCGACTGCTGGCCGCTCATCGGATTCGGCTGACCGGCCGGCTTGAGGTTGGTCGGCGGCTCGTCGGGGCTGCTCCAACCGGGCCCGCCGGCGCCGGTGCCCGTCGGATCGCCGCACTGCAGCACCTTCAGTGCGTCGCTCGTTGTCATCCGGTGGCACGGGGTGTCGTTGTAGTAGTCGTGCCGGATGAGCGAGATCACGGCACCGGTGTTGCACGGAGCCGAGTCACGGGTCAGCGTGATCGGGATGGCTCCCTGCGAGGTGTCGAATGTTGCAGAGACGTCGCCGGACTTGAGCTGACGATCGCCGGGCTTGGGGGCGGTCCGCTTCTTGGGGATGCCCTCGTTGATCATCTTGTTCATCTCCGCCGCGTACTTGCGGTACTCGTCGTGCTGCTCCGCGGGCACGCCCTGCGGCGGATCCGTGGGGATCGGCTTCAGGCGGTCCGGCTGATCCTGATACTCGCAGGACGTCCACCGTGCGGCTTCGCGATCGTCGAGCACCTTCTTGACGATCAACGTGGTCGCCGTTGCGACGACAGCCACCACCAGCACCGTCGAGACCGATGCGATGATGATCCGCCGACGCTTGCGATCCTGACGCTCGCGTTCGAGCCTCTCCTCGAGCTTCCGCTTGGCGGCTTCGCGGCGTTCCTCGTTGGTGGTCACGCTGGTGAACCCTCCTGAGACGTCTGTCGGTGCGTATGAGGCGACACGGCTGTATCGACACGCAAGTGTGCCAGGACACCCTGAGAGTTCCCCAGGCAGGTGTGCCGGACGGGCGTCGGGCACCACGGCCGGATAGTCCAGAATGGAGGGTCAGGAGTGGTGCGTCGCCGCGCCACACCCGCCGTCCAGCCCAGGAGCGCACATGCTGATCACCGGATTCCCCGCGGGGATGTTCCAGACCAACTGCTACATCGTCGCGCCCGAGCCCGGCGCGGAGGCGATCGTCATCGACCCGGGGCAGGAGGCGGCCGACAAGGTCACCGAACTCCTCCGCGAGAACGATCTCACGCCGGTCGCCGTGCTGCTCACCCATGGACACCTCGACCACACCTGGAACGCCGCCGACGTCTGCGATGCCTACGGCATCCCGGCCTACATCCACCCCGCCGACCGACCGATGCTCGCCGACCCCGCGGTGGGTCTCGGCAGCGCACTCGGCGCCATGATCGGCCCGCTGACCTTCCGTGAGCCTGAGAAGGTCGTCGACTTCGTCGACGGCGAGCCGATCGAGGTCGCAGGCATCAGATTCAGTGTCGATCTGGCGCCGGGGCACACCCAGGGGTCGGTGCTACTCGGCACCGACGTCGAGATCGCCGACGATGCGGGACAGACGGCCAGCGTGCCGGTCTGCTTCTCCGGTGACGTACTGTTTGCGGGGTCGATCGGACGCACCGACCTGCCCGGCGGCAATCATCAGCAGTTGCTCGACTCGATCGCGTCGAAGCTCCTCCCGCTGTCGGACGACACCCAGGTGCTGCCCGGTCACGGACCGCAGACATCGATCGGGCAGGAGCGTGCGACCAACCCGTTTCTCACGGATCTGGGCACGTCGAGCCGACAGAAGGGAAGCAGGAGACTGTGAGCGCCGACTTCGTCGCACCGAAGGGCATCCCCGACTACTACCCGCCGGCGTCGGCTGACTTCCGTCGTGTGCGCGACACCTTCACCGACGCCGCTCGTCGCGCCGGTTACGGTCACATCGAGTTGCCGATCTTCGAGGACACCGGGCTCTTCGCACGCGGCGTCGGCGAGTCCACCGACGTGGTCAGCAAAGAGATGTACACCTTCGAAGACCGCGGCGGACGCTCGGTCACACTTCGCCCCGAAGGAACTGCGGGTGTGGTTCGTGCCGTCATCGAGCACGGGCTCGACAGAGGGCAGCTTCCGGTCAAGCTCTGCTACGCCGGACCGTTCTTCCGCTACGAACGCCCGCAGGCCGGGCGCTATCGCCAACTCCAGCAGGTCGGCGTCGAGGCGATCGGGGTCGACGACCCCGCGCTCGACGCCGAGGTCATCGCGATCGCCGACGAGGGATACCGCAGACTCGGCCTCTCCGGTTTCCGGCTCGAGATCACCTCGCTCGGCGACGATTCGTGCCGTCCCGCGTACCGGGCTGCGCTGCAGGAGTTCCTCGGCGGGCTCGATCTCGACGAGGCGACTCGCCAACGCGCACAGCTCAATCCGCTCCGCGTGCTCGACGACAAGCGGCCCGACATCCGGGAGGCGACCGCCGACGCGCCGTTGATGCTCGACTACCTGTCCGACGACGCGCGCGGTCACTTCGAAAGCGTGCTCTCGCACCTGCGTCAACTCGGCGTGCCCTACGTGATCAACCCCCGCCTGGTGCGCGGACTCGACTACTACACGAAGACCACGTTCGAATTCGTCCACGACGGTCTCGGTGCGCAGTCGGGCATCGGCGGTGGCGGTCGCTACGACGGTCTGATGCGGCAGCTCGGCAGCAAGCAGGATCTGTCCGGGATCGGATACGGACTTGGCGTCGACCGCACCATGCTCGCGCTCGAGGCCGAGGGCATCGCGCACGTCGACGCCGCGCGCTGCCAGGTCTTCGGTGTTCCGCTGGGAACCGACGCCAAGGCCGAATTGGTCAGCGTCGCAGGACAATTGCGTGCCGCAGGCGTCAGTGTCGACCTCGCCTACGGCGACCGTGGTCTGAAAGGCGCGATGAAGGCTGCGGATCGGTCCGGCGCCGCGCTCGCGCTGGTACTCGGCGACCGTGAGCTGGCCGAGGGGACGATCGAGATCAAGAACCTGGGCAACGGCGAACAACACAAGACGTCGCTGGAGGGCGTCGTCGACGAGGTCCGCGGGCTGCTGACCTGACCGGACCGAGGTGGGGTGCAACCGGAACAACCGGGCAATGCTCGGGTATCGGACACGAAATCTCTTGTGCGCGTTGACTATCCGTTCGGACAGTGCGGCCCGTCCAGACGACGGGTTTTGATCTGAGCAGGTGTTCAGATGGCCGCGCCACGGCCTATCGTCGCCCCATGAGTTCGTCTGTCACACAGGGTTCGCCCGCGCGATTGTCGTCGAGGCTGTCGAGGCCCGAATGGGCCAGCGTCGGCGGTATGGTCGCCGTCGTCGCGGCGCTGCATCTCATCGGCTGGGGGACGCTCGTCTTCCTCGTCGCGCCCGAGCACTTCACCGTCGGGCAGAAGACGCTCGGTGTGGGCATCGGACTGACCGCGTACACCCTCGGCATGCGACACGCGTTCGACGCCGACCACATCTCGGCCATCGACAACACCACACGCAAGCTCATGGGCGAGGGCAAACGGCCGATGACGGTGGGATTCTGGTTCTCACTCGGCCACTCGACCGTCGTCTTCGGCCTCGCGGTGCTGCTGTCGTTCGGGATCAAGGCACTCGCCGGATCGGTGGAGGACGACTCCTCGACACTGCACCAGGTCACCGGGCTGATCGGCACCAGCGTCTCCGGCGGCTTCCTCTATCTGATCGCGGCGATCAACATCGTGATCCTCCTCGGCATCGTCCGCGTGTTCCGGGACATGCGTCGCGGGATCTACGACGAGGCACAACTCGAGGAACACCTCGCCAACCGCGGCTTCATGAACCGCATCCTCGGGCGCGTCATGCGGCTGGTCACCAAGCCGTGGCAGATGTACCCGATCGGCGTGCTGTTCGGACTCGGCTTCGACACCGCGACCGAGGTCGCGCTACTCGTGCTCGCAGGCTCGACGGCTGCCGCGGGACTACCCTGGTACGCGATCCTGTGTCTTCCCGTGATCTTCGCCGCGGGTATGAGTCTGTTCGACAGCATCGACGGGTCGTTCATGAACTTCGCCTACGGGTGGGCGTTGGCCAATCCGGTGCGCAAGGTCTACTACAACCTGATCATCACCGGACTGTCGATCGCGGTCGCACTCGTCATCGGCACCATCGAACTACTCGGCCTGCTTGCCGATCAGTTCGGCTGGACGGGTCGCTTCTGGGACGACGTGTCGGGAATCGACCTGAACATGCTCGGATTCGTGATCGTCGGACTGTTCGTGGCGACGTGGGTCATCTCGCTGGCGGTGTGGCGCTTCGCCGACATCGAGAAGCGTTGGGGTGCAACGCTTGCGCCGCAGGAAGTGGCAGACCTGCCGAAGTGACCCCGGCGCGTCCGACACGACTGGTCAACGGGTCATCTCGTCGCGCAGGACGTCAAGGCTGACCCCGCCGAGCGCGAGCGCGTTCGTGTGGAAGTCCTTGAGCGTCCACTCCCGGTGATGTGCCAGCGCCTGACCCCGGCACTGCTCCCACACCCGTTGTCCGAGCGCGTAACTCGGTGCCTGGCCTGCCCAGCCGAGATAGCGGTCGAGTTCGAAGCGGAGCACCGCCCGGTCCATTGCCACCGAGTCGGTCAGGAACTGCCACGCCTTCTCGGCATTCCAGATGCCGCCGCCCACGGACGGGGGAGCGGACTTGCGGCAGTGGACCCCGATGTCGACGACGACGCGCGCGGCGCGCAGTCGCTGTGAATCGAGCATGCCCATCCGGTCGCCCGGGTCGTCGAGCCACCCCAGCTCGCCCATCAACCGCTCGGCATACAGCGCCCAGCCCTCACCGTGACCTGACGTGAAAGACGCGAGCTTGCGCCAGGAGTTGAGGTCCGGGTCGACGATGGCGGCGCCGAGTTGCAGATGATGGCCGGGCACGCCCTCGTGATAGACGGTGGTCTTCTCCTGCCACGTGTGGAAGACCGTCTGCGACGGCGGTACCGCCCACCACATGCGGCCCGGGCGCGAGAGGTCGGCGCTGGGTTGTGTGTAGTAGATGATCCCGGTCGACGACGGCGCCAGTCGGCATTCGAGTCGGGTGAGACGCCCGGGAATGTCGAAGTGGGTGCCGGCGAGTCCGTCGACCGCCTCGTCGGAGGTCTGCTGCATCCACGCGAGGAACGACGCGCGATCGTGGAGCTGATACTGCGGCGCGGCGTCGAGCAATTCGAGTGTCTCCGTCACGCTCGCGCCCGGCGCGATCTCGGCGGCGATCGCTTGCTGTTCGGCCGTGATCGCGGCGAGGCGCTCGAGCGCCCAGTCATAGGCCTCGTCGGGATCGACATCGGTGCCGAGATAGTAGGGAAGCCGGAGCAGGTACCGATCGCGGCCGATCGCGTCATCCGCGTCGGCGCCCTCGAGTACCTCGGTCCGCAGGTGGGCGGCGAGCCGGTCGAACGCGGCGCCCGCACCGTCGAGCGCCGTGGCCAGATCGGTGGCGAGCGCGTCGTCGGACGCGATGGCCGTGGTGTTCTGTGCGATTGCCGCGCGCGCCCCATCGGCCTGCGCCGCAACGAGGTCGACCTGCCGACGCGCGAGAGCGGGCCCGACATCCCGGCGGTGCCCGAGGCCGACGATCACGCTGTCTATCGCCGTCGGGATCGCAGCGATCCGCGCCACCATGTCGGCCCGCTGTTCGGTCGTGTCGGTGGGCATGAGGTCGAAGACATCGCGGATCGCCTGTAACGGTGAGGCGATCACATTGCACTCGCCGGTCAGTTCGCCGGCGTCGGCAAGTGCACGTTCCCGGTTGAGAGCTGCGCGCATCGTGGCGATCGTGACCCGGTCGACGTGATCGACCGGCGTCGCGGCGTCGAGTCGCAGCAGCGTCGAACGTGCCTGCGCCGCACGCTCGTCGACAGCGTCGGGGGAGAAGTCGGTGAGCAGGCGGTCGTGACCGCCGATGCCGTATTCGGTGGCGAGGATCGGATCGAGTTCGACGCTGCGGGCGAGATGATCGTCGGCGATCGCGTCGACCGCACTGGCGACGTGATCGCGATCCTCAGAGGTCATTCGTGGAGAAGGTGTCGCACTGGCGCGGGTCGCCGTTCTTGTAGCCCGTCGAGAACCAACGCACCCGCTGATCCGCCGAACCGTGTGTCCAGCCCTCGGGATTGGAGTTCGATCCCTGGATGGTGTCGTCGCCGATCGCCTTCGCGGTCTGGATGACCGAGTTGATCTGATCGGTCGTGAGCGGTTCGAGCATGGCGTCGCTGCCCTTGTCTGCGTGATACGCCCAGACGCCCGCGTAACAATCGGCCTGCAACTCGACGCGAACCGAACCCGACTTGGGGCCGTGGGAGCCGAGCTGCTGGCCCTTCTGCAGCGCGCCGGTCAGGTTCTGTACGTGGTGGCCGTACTCGTGAGCGACGACGTACTCCTGGGCGAGCGGACCGTCGCTGCCGCCCATGTTCTTCAGCTCGGCGAAGAACGAGGGGTCGAAGTAGGCGGTCTTGTCGACCGGGCAGTAGAACGGGCCGGTCGCTGATGTCGCCGCGCCGCAACCGGTGTCGACGGAATTGCTGAAGATGACGGTCTTCGGCGGCGTGTAGCCCTTCATCAGGTCCGACCACACCCGGTTGACGCTGATGGTCGTCGCCTTGATACGGCAGATGTCGTCGGTGTTGGCCATCTCCACCGTGCACTGGGCAAGGTGTTCGTCGATCTGGTTCGCCGAACTGCTCGCCGAACCCTGGCCCGTCGACGACGATCCGAGGATCTGCCCCGGATTGATGCCGAGGAAGAGCGCGACCAGCGTGACGATCAGGCCGGCACCACCGCCCAGCGCGATCCGTCCACCGCCGCCACCGAAGCCGCCGCCACCCCCGCCGCCGGACACGTTGCTGTTGTCCAGCGACCCGCTGCCTTGGAACGTCATGCAGGTCAGGCTACCGGCGAGGAGGTCGCGATACGGGTGAACCACGCCCAACCGACACGAGCTGCGACGTCGCCGGGACACCCGCGGCGGTCGGCGGCCGCCCCCTCCGTAGGATTGAGCCCGAGATTCGCAAGACCCGTACGTCCACCAGGGAAGGACTCCAGTGCTCCGCACGCATTTCGCCGGTTCGCTGCGGCGCGCCGATGCATCGCAGACCGTCACCGTCGCCGGCTGGGTTGCGCGTCGCCGCGATCATGGCGGCGTCGTGTTCATCGACCTGCGTGACAGCTCCGGGCTGGTACAGGTCGTGTTCCGCGACGAGTCGGTCGCCGAGAAGGCTCACCGTCTGCGCGCCGAGTACGTCGTCAAGGTCACCGGCGTCGTCGAGGAGCGGCCCGAGGGCAGCGAGAACCTCAACCTGCTGTCGGGTGATATCGAGATCAATGCGACCGACCTGGAGGTCCTCAACGAGTCGGCGCCGCTGCCGTTCCAGCTCGACGAGAGCCCCGGTGAGGAAGCGCGCCTGCGTTACCGCTACATCGACCTGCGACGCGAGGGTCCCGCCGCGGCGATCCGACTGCGCTCCAAGGCGAACGCGGCTGCACGTGGTGTGCTGGCCGCTCACGACTTCGTCGAGATCGAGACGCCGACGCTGACCAGGTCGACGCCCGAGGGCGCCCGCGACTTCCTCGTCCCGGCGCGTCTGCAACCGGGAACGTTCTACGCCCTCCCGCAGAGCCCGCAGCTGTTCAAACAGCTCCTCATGGTGGCCGGCATGGAGCGCTACTACCAGATCGCACGGGCCTACCGCGACGAGGACTTCCGCGCCGACCGCCAGCCCGAGTTCACCCAGCTCGACATCGAGATGAGCTTCGTCGACGAGGACGACGTCATCGCGCTCTCCGAGGAGATCCTCGTGGCGCTGTGGCGTCTGATCGGCGTCGAGATCTCCACGCCGATCCCGCGGATGACCTACGCCGACGCGATGCGGCGCTTCGGTTCCGACAAGCCGGACCTGCGGTTCGGGATCGAACTCGTCGAATGCACCGAGTTCTTCGCCGACACGCCCTTCCGCGTCTTCCAGGCGCCGTACGTGGGCGCAGTGGTCATGGAGGGCGGTGCGTCGCAGCCGCGCCGCACACTCGACGCCTGGCAGGAATGGGCCAAACAGCGCGGAGCCAAGGGCCTTGCCTACGTGCTCGTCGGCGAGGACGGCACCCTCGGCGGTCCGGTCGCCAAGAACCTCTCCGACGCCGAGCGTGAGGGCCTCGCCGCGCATGTCGGCGCGAAGCCCGGCGACTGTGTGTTCTTCGCCGCGGGTCCCGCCAAGGCACAGCGCGCGCTTCTGGGAGCCGCGCGCAGCGAGATCGCGGTGCGACTCGGGCTCATCCCCGCACCGGGCGAGCCGGTCGATCCGGCGACCGCCGACTGGGCGTTCACGTGGATCGTCGACGCCCCACTGTTCGAGCCTGCGGACGACGCCACCGCGTCAGGAGACGTCGCCGTGGGCTCGGGAGCCTGGACCGCGGTGCACCATGCGTTCACCTCGCCCAAGCCCGAGTCGGTCGAGACCCTCGAGTCCGATCCGGGAGCAGCACTGGCCTACGCCTACGACATCGTGTGCAACGGCAACGAGATCGGGGGCGGATCGATCCGCATCCACCGTCGCGACATCCAGGAACGCGTCTTCGCGATCATGGGCATCGATCACGACGAGGCGCAGGAGAAGTTCGGCTTCCTGCTCGATGCCTTCGCGTACGGCGCACCGCCACACGGCGGCATCGCGTTCGGCTGGGACCGGATCACGGCACTGCTGGCGGGGGAGAGTTCCATCCGTGAGGTCATCGCGTTCCCCAAGTCGGGCGGTGGCGTCGACCCGCTCACCGACGCGCCCGCCCCGATCACCGCGGCGCAGCGCAAGGAGTCGGGCATCGACGCCAAGCCCAAGCCGAAGGGGGAACCCGTCCAGGGATCGGCGAAGCCCGCAAGCTGACCGCATAAGTGTCGGCCGGTGCGTGAGACGCGTCGCAGGCAGTGGCGTCGGTGACCTCACACCGGGCACACGGGCGTCATCTGTGCTGAGATTTCTACCCATGGGGACGTATCTGCTCGACGACCTCCGGGAGGACGACCGGTGACAATCAAAGTGGCGCTCGAACATCGCACGGCATACGCGTTCGATCGACCGGTCAAGATCTACCCGCACGTGGTGCGCTTGCGTCCGGCCCCGCATTCGCGCACTCCGATCGAGGCGTATTCGCTCAAGGTAGAGCCCGAGGGACACTTCCTGAACTGGCAGCAGGACGCGTTCAGCAATTATCAGGCGCGCCTTGTGTTTCCGGAGCCGTCGTCGTCGCTGTCGATCACCGTGAGTCTCGTCGCCGACCTCACGGCGATCAACCCGTTCGACTTCTTCATCGAGGACTGGGCCGAGGACTACGGATTCACCTATCCCGACGAACTCCGCGAGGATCTCGAGGTCTACCTGCGGCCTGTCGGGGTCACCGAGGGTGAATTCTCGGGCGCTCCGGTGCATCCCGCTGTCGCGGAGTTCGCCGCAGCCAACAAGCCCACGTCGACCACGCGCATCATCGACTTTCTCGTGTCGCTGAACCAGGCCGTGCGCGACGCCGTCGGCTACACGGTCCGGCTCGAACAGGGCGTGCAGACGCCGGAGTTCACGCTCTCGAGCGCCATCGGCTCGTGCCGCGACTCGGCGTGGCTGCTGGTGGCCCTGCTGCGTGAACTCGGTCTCGCCGCGCGTTTCGTGTCCGGCTACCTGGTGCAGCTGACCTCCGACGTGAAGTCACTCGACGGCCCATCGGGCCCCGCCGCCGACTTCACCGATCTGCACGCGTGGACCGAGGTCTATCTTCCCGGCGCGGGTTGGGTCGGCATGGACCCGACGTCAGGTCTGTTCGCGGGCGAGGGGCACATCCCGCTCGCCGCGACGCCGACGCCCGGCGGCGCCGCTCCGATCACCGGTGCCACGGGACCGTGCCACGCGACGCTCGACTTCTCCAACACCGTCACCCGTTTCCACGAGGACCCTCGGGTTACGTTGCCCTACACCGAATCCCAGTGGGATCGGGTCGTCGAACTCGGTGCGGCGGTCGACGCGAAGATGGCCGAGAACGACGTCCGGCTCACGATGGGTGGTGAGCCGACGTTCGTCTCACTCGACAACCAGAGCGACCCGGAGTGGACCACCGCCGCCGACGGGCCGCACAAGCGGGAGCTGGCGTCGAAGCTTGCCGGCCGCCTCGCCGACGACTACGCGCCCACGGGCCTGGTGCAGCGCAGTCAGGGCAAGTGGTATCCGGGAGAACCGTTGCCGCGCTGGCAGATCGCTGTCATGTGGCGGACCGACGGTCAGCCGATCTGGCGTCGACGTGACCTACTCGCCGACCCGTGGCAGACCAGGGCCAAGGCAGCCGAGGCGATGTCGCTCGAAGCGTCTGGACCGAAACCGGGTTCCGGTGCCGACCCGTCGGCCGAGAAACTGCTGTCGGCGTTCGCCTCCGCGCTGGGGCTGCCCGGCTCGCAGGTGATGCCCGCATTCGAGGATCCGTTGGTGCGGATGCGCGAGTTGTCGGCACTCCCGCCGGGCGACCCGGGTTCGGACCCCACACTCCCCGCGGCGCGTGCGGCGGCGTGGGCGAGTGCCGCGGCAGCGGCGGTCGACGCCGATTCCGACATCGAGCCGGCCGACGATTCCACCGAGGCGCGTCGTGAACTGCTCGCCTCGCTGGATGCGTCGGTCACCGACCCCACGGCATTCGTCCTGCCGCTGAGCCGTTCCGAGGACGGCACGGCGTGGCAGAGCGCACGCTGGACGACGCGGCGCGGACGCCTGGTGCTCACGCCCGGCACCTCGCCCGCTGGGCTGCGACTCCCGCTCAACTCGTTGTCGTGGGGTCCGGCGCCCGTCCTCTACGAAGCCGACCCCTCCGTACGCGCGGATCCGCTGCCCGACGATGTGGTAGAAGCACTGGGCCGCACCGTCACCGACGTCAGTCCCGCCGCCTTCGTGCCGCGCACCGCGCTGGTCGCCGAGAAGCGTGGAGACGTGTTGTACGTGTTCCTGCCGCCGACCGCCGAACTCGAGGAGTATCTGGCGATCGTCGAGATGATCGAGAATGCGGCTGCAGCGATCGACACCCCGGTCGTCGTCGAGGGCTACGGCCCGCCGGCCGACGCCCGGCTCACGACGCTGACGGTGACCCCTGACCCGGGCGTCATCGAGGTCAACGTCCAGCCGACGAGCAGTTTCGCCGAGCAGGCCGAGCTGCTCGATTCGCTGTACGACCACGCGCGGCACGCCCGTCTGGGCACCGAGACGTTCGATCTCGATGGTAGCCACGGGGGCACCGGCGGCGGAAACCACATCACGCTCGGCGGTTCGACCCCCGCGGATTCGCCGCTGCTGCGCCGCCCGGACCTGTTGGTCTCGATGCTGACGTACTGGCAGCGCCACCCGTCGTTGTCCTACCTGTTCAGTGGCAAGTTCATCGGGACGACGTCGCAGGCGCCGCGCGCGGACGAGGGGCGCGAGTCGTCGCTCTACGAGATGGAGATCGCGTTCGCCGAGATCGACCGGCTCGCAGTGAAGGGAGAGCCTGCGCGCGGAGCTGACGCCCCGCCCAACCCGTGGGTCACCGACCGCGCGTTGCGGCATCTGCTCACCGACATCACCGGCAACACCCACCGGGCCGAGTTCTGCATCGACAAGCTCTACAGTCCCGACTCGGCACGCGGCAGGCTCGGGCTGCTCGAACTGCGCGGATTCGAGATGCCCCCGCATCACCGCATGGCGATGGTGCAGTCGCTGCTCGTCCGTTCGCTGGTCTCGTGGTTCTGGGAGAAGCCCTACCGCAGCAGGCTCATCCGCCACGGCGCAGACCTGCACGGCAAGCATCTGCTGCCGCACTACGTCATCGCCGACATCGCACAGGTGGCAGAGGAACTCCGCGAGGCCGGCTATCCGTTCGACACCGCTTGGCTCGACCCCTTCACGGAATTCCGCTTCCCACGGCTCGGCACGGTCGCGATCCGCGAGTACGAGGTCGAGCTGCGCGGCGCCATCGAACCGTGGAACACGCTCGGTGAGGAGTCGACCGGCACCGGTACGGCGCGGTACGTCGACTCGTCGATCGAGCGCGTGCAGGTGCGTGTGCAGGGCGCCGAGGACGAGCGTTTCGTGTTGACGTGCAACGGCTATCCCATCCCGCTGACCAGCACGGGCAGACCGGGCGAACGGGTCGCGGGAATCCGCTTCCGTGCCTGACAGCCGCCGAGTGCCCTGCACCCGACCATCAGCATCGACACACCACTGACCTTCGATCTGGTCGACACCCTGGCGGGTCGGTCCGTCGGTGGTGCGACCTACCACGTCGTGCATCCGGGTGGGCGCGCCTACGACCGCCCGCCGGTCAACGCCGTGGAGGCCGAGTCCCGGCGAAACGGCCGATTCGAGGCCGCCGGGCACACCAGCGGCTCCGTCGACGTCGGTCTCCTGCGTGAGCGGGTCGCCCGCATGGCCACCGACAGTGGGGTCCCGACGATCCTGGATCTGCGCCGGGCACGTACAGTTCTTCGGTGACTGTTTCAGCGGGTGGCGGTGTGCCCGCGGTGTTCGACAGATACCGGTCCGACGGTTACACGCTGTTCGATCTCGGGCAGCTGCGGGACGGTGTCGCACCGGCTGCCGCGCGCAATCATTACGACGAGGTACTCGACGCCACGGGCGTGACCCGGCCGGCATGGGAAGACCTCGTCGCGGGCTATGAGCTGCGGGGCGACGCCCGACTGCGCGCCTCGGCCGCCCGCCTGGCGTCGGCGGTCTCCGACGAGGGCGTGGTCTACAACCAGGTCGAGGGCACCACGACCGTCCCGCGTCCGTGGCTGCTCGACGCCGTGCCGCTGATCGTCGACGGCGTCGAATGGGCAGAACTGGAAAAGGCGATCACCCAGCGTTCGACGCTGCTCGATCTGATCCTGCGCGACATCTACCGCGACCAGAAGACCATCAACGCTGGCCTGATCCCGCCCGAGATGGTCTTCGGCCACCCGGGCTACATTCGCAAGGCCGCTCGGCTGGAGGTCGCGGGCCCGCATGCACTGTTCCTGCACGCCCTCGACCTCGGACGGCTCTCGGATGGGACCTTCGCCGTCTACGGCGACCGCACGCAGGCGCCGTCGGGAGTCGGGTTCGCCATCGCCGACAGGCGACTGATCTCACGCACGTTCCCGCAACTGTTCCAACGCTGCGCACCCCGCCCGATGTCCACCTTCGCGGGCACGCTGCGGCTCGCGCTGACCGACTACGCCCCGCCTGGCGTCGACGACCCGACAGTCGCGGTGTTCAGTCCCGGCAGCATGTCCGAGACCTTCTTCGACCAGGCGTATCTGGCGTCGGTCCTCGGTTTCCCGCTGGTCGAGGGCGCCGACCTCACCGTCCGCGACGGTGCGCTCTACATGCGGTCTCTCGGCAAGTACAAGCGGGTCGACGTCCTGCTGCGCCGCGTCGACGCCGCCTACTGCGATCCACTCGATCTACGAACCAACTCACGGCTCGGCGTCGCCGGCCTCGTCGAGGCCATCTCGCGCGGAAACGTCACCGTCGTCAACACACTTGGCAGCGGGGTGCTCGAGAATCCGGCTTTGAACACCGTGCTGGCCAAGGTCGCACCGATGCTCATCGACGAGGAACTCGCACTCGGGGCCGTACCCACGTACTGGGCGGGGGATGCGTCCGACCGTTCGAAGATGCTTGCGTCTCTCGACTCGCTCGTCCTGACGAACTTCCGCACGGGAGAGGAATTCGTGGGTCCTGCGACCGATTCGGCCACCAAGGACACGCTGCGCGCGCGGATCAGCGCGGACACGTGGCAGTGGGTGGGCCGGGAGGTCGAGGCCTACTCGGTCGCGCCGAGTCTGACCGAGGCTGCGCTGCCGACACAGGGCCGTGGGACCCTTCGCGCCGCGCCGGTGTCGGTGCGTGCGTTCTCGGTCACGCAGGGTCCCACCTACGCGGTGATGCCCGGCGGGTTGGGATCGGTTCTCGCCGACGGCGTGATAGGCGCATCGCTGGCCTCCATCGCAGCCAAGGACATCTGGGTCACCAATCCGGATGTGGGAGGCCATGTCTCGCGGCGCACGGAACTACGCGGAGGCGAACCCGACGACGTGGTCACCATCGCCGCACGGCCCACCTCGACCAGCTACTCAGACATCGCCGCGGCGGCGAGCCCCCGTGTGCTAGCCGACATGTTCTGGTTCGGCCGATACGGGGAGCGCACCGAGTCGGTCACCCGGTTGGCCAAGGTCGCGCGCGAGCGCTACCAGGACTTCCAGTACCGACCGTGGATGTCGGGGACCGCCGCCGTGCCGTTGTTCCTGCACGCGGTCGCCGAAGTGACCGGTACCGCAGGTCTCCTCGGTACCCGCGAGTCGCTGCTCGACGACGACTCGGCCCTGTCGTCGCTCGAACAGGTCAACGAGGCGATAGTCAAGATCGCCGAACTGACCGTCAACCGCTACACGCCCGGCACCATCGCACATTCGACGGAACGACTCGTCGCCACCGCTCGAGCCGTCCGCGATCAGATGTCGACGAGCACCTGGATGGTGCTCACACCCATGGAGCGGGCACTCGAGTCGATGACCCGCCAGATCGAACGTGCGCGCGACGACGTCGGAGCGGGCACAGGGGTCTTCGGCGACGCAGCACTCGATCTCGGACCCGACCTCGCCCGCACCCACGAGAACATCCTGCACGGCGCTCTCGCGCTGTCGGGCCTGCAGGCCGAGTCGATGGTCCACGACGCCGCATGGCTGCTCATGGACCTCGGCAGGCGCATCGAGCGGGTCATCACCCTCGCGGACCTCACCAGATCGCTGTTCGCCCAGGAACATCCCCTCGACATGGAGCAGACCCTGCTGGAATCGTTCCTCAGTGCCACTGAATCGTCGGTGATCTACCGACGACGCAACCGTGGTCTCTACCGCGCGGAAGCCGTCGCAGAACTGCTCATGTTCGACGAGACGAACCCGCGCGCGATGATCTACCAGCTCAGCAGGATGCGCGATGATCTCACCGCGCTACCCGAAGCGATACGCTCGGCGGCGGCCGAACGTGCCGTCGAGGAGATGGCAGCAGAGCTACGACGGTGTGATCCCGCCGATCTCAGCCACGTCGGCGCGGACGGAACGCGCGCCGACCTCGTCGAACTGACGCGTGCGCTCCGCGACCACGCCCGCGAGCTCTCCGATCTGCTCAACCGCACACGATTCGCGCCACCCCGTACCGCGCAACCGATCTGGGGAGGGGGCGGTCCGCTGTGACCACACCATCGAATGCGCCGCAGACCGACGGTTCTGCCGCGCCTGTGGCAAATGGGGCGCCCGGTACCAGGAGGTACCGCGTCTTCCACCGCACGTGTTACACCTACGACGACGAGGTGTCGTCGTCGTACGGCCGTTGCTACCTGACGCCCCGCGACCTTCCGTACCAGCGTGTCCACGAGACGGAGACGGTGATCGACCCGGAGCCCGCGGACCGATCGGTCGGCGTCGACGTGTACGGCAACATCGACGCATACTTCCATGTGCGCGCCGCTCACCGCGTTCTCGAGGTCACCGCGACGTCGATCGTCGAGGTCGACCCGATCGACCAGGGACTGGTGCACAGCGTCGCGGCCCGCGCGCCGTGGGAGGACGCACGACCAGCCGCGGTCGGTGCGGTGCTCGTCGACGAGTTCGTACTCGACCTCGACCCTCCGGAGATCACCCAGGCCGTGCGCGACTACGCCGCGGCGGTGTTCACACCGGGACGACCGCTCATCGACGCGATCACCGATCTGACCTCGCGGATCTTCTCGGACTTCACCTACCGGTCGGGGTCGACGGCCATCAGCACCCGCGTCGACACGGTTCTCGAACGCCGCATGGGCGTGTGTCAGGACTTCGCGCGCGTCGCGATCGCCTGCCTGCGCTCGGTCGGGCTGGCGGCGAGGTACGAATCCGGTTACCTCGCGACAGATCCACCACCGGGTACCGAGCGCATCTTCGGGGCCGACGCCAGCCATGCGTGGGCGGCGGTCTGGCTCCCGGGGGACCGATGGCTCGCGTTTGATCCGACCAACAACAAGCTCGTCGACGAACGTCACGTCACGGTCGCGTGGGGCCGCGACTACGACGACGTCCCACCCCTTCGCGGCGTGATCTACACCGATGCGAGCAAGAGCGAGATCGAGGTCTCCGTCGATGTCAGCCCACTGTCCGAGACCGGATGGTGACACCACGCCACCACCGTCGATCACGCACGGTCCGCGACCGATGTCGGTCGAATACACGTCGTCGAACCGAGTCGTCGTCGTTTGCGCCTAAAAAGAAAGTGTTATGACAAAGCTGCAGGTCAAGCGCGTGTTAGTCGTGAGAGGGCGCGTATGTGTGGAGAAAGTCGATGACGCGTGTCGGCGCCTGCGAGTAAGTTGGTGGCTGCCATGACGGTCATCACAGAGAGCCGCGTCACCAGCGTGGTGCGTGCCGCAGAAGCAATGCTGTCCCGCCGCGCGGGAGCCCCCGTGGTTCTCGCGGATCCCGAAGACCTCGGAGGGAGCGGCCGAACCACGGTCGTGCGGGTACGTGTGGCGCAGAATCCGCTGTCGATGGATCGCACCCTGGTCATCAAGGCACTCCCGAGCCATGAGGATCCCCAGGCGTTTCACCGCGAGATCGCCTCGTACAAATACGCGACTGCACTGCCGACCGAGTCACGTCCCGGCCCCCAACTGATCGCATCCGACCCCGACAACAGGCTGATGGTGCTCTCCGACCTCGGCCGGGGACATCCGCTGACCGCCCTGCTCGCCGATGCCGACGTCGTCGAGATGACCCGCGCGGTCAGCGCCTGGGGCCAGGCGCTTGGCCGGATGCATGCGGCCACAGTCGGCGGCGAGAGCGATTTCGATGCGCTCGTGCGTCACGGAGCCGCGGGTACGGCGGGCAGGGACATCCTCCGGGACGAAGCCATCCGTGCTGTGTCGGCGGCCCCGGCACGTGTCGCCGACCTCGGCCTGACGCTCCCCGACGCCGTGGCAGAGGCACTGACCTCGGCATGCTCGCTCTTCGACGACGGAGAGCACCGCGCGTTCAGCCCGTCGGACGTGGGGCCGGAGAACATCCTGCTCAACGACGACGGCGTGCAGTTCATGGATTACGAGTGGGGCGGGTTCCGTGACGCCACTCTCGACATCGCGTACGCGCTGGTCACCTTCGCACCCCAACTCGGGCCGACAGGTGTCGCACATCGACTCGACCTCGAGGTCTCGATGGTCGACGCATGGCGCTCGGAGGTTGTGCCGATCTGGCCGGCGCTCGAGCGCGACCGCGTGATGCAGCGTCAGCTGCTGACCGCCCGGCTGCTGTGGGTCTGGCTGTCGACGGTGTGGATGCTTCCGGACTCGGCGACCGACATCGCTCCGATGACCCATTACGCCCACGACTGGGCGCTGCACACCAACGACCCCCGCGCGCTCGTCGCTCGGTGGTCCGATCTCGCCGCAGCGGCGACGAGCAATGCCGAGGTCTCCGAATTCGCCACCGACGTGGGTCTCGCGCTGCAGCGTTCGTGGCTGGATTGACCGCGGTGGGGGGATTGTTCGACCCGCCGCCACCAGCGAGCGCGTCGAGCGGCGCCACGTCGCTCAACTCGTCGCCGTCGCCGAACGCGCCGCTGCCGGTGCGGATGCGACCACAAACTCTCGACGACATCGTCGGTCAGCAGCATCTGCTCGGCGCGGGGTCGCCGCTACGGCGCCTGATCAACGGTTCCGGGGCGGCGTCCGTCCTGCTGTACGGACCGCCGGGGACCGGCAAGACCACGATGGCCTCGTTGATATCGAGCGCGGCGGGTGGTCGCTTCGAAGCGCTCTCCGCCTTGTCCGCTGGCGTCAAGGAGGTCCGCGCGGTCATCGAGGTCGCGCGCAGGCGACTCGCAGCGGGCGAACAGACCGTCTTGTTCATCGATGAGGTCCACCGGTTCTCCAAGACCCAGCAGGATGCGCTGCTCGACGCCGTCGAGAACAGGATCGTTCTGCTCGTCGCCGCGACGACCGAGAACCCGTCGTTCTCGGTGGTGTCGCCGCTTCTGTCCAGATCACTTGTCCTGCAGTTGCGTTCACTCACCGACGACGACATCCGCACGGTGCTGCAGCGTGCTGTCGCCGACGACCGCGGGCTGGCCGGCGCGGTCACCGTGACCGAACGGGCCTACGACCACCTCGTGGCAGTTGCGGGCGGTGACGCGCGCAGGGCACTGACCGCCCTCGAGGCGAGCGCCGACGCCGTGCTCCGCGACCCGGTGCCCGACTCCGACGGCGACGACCCGACCCCCGACGAAACCCGGCCCCCGAGTATCGACGTGGCCGACGTGGAGGCGGCCATCGACCGTGCCGCGGTGCGCTACGACCGCGACGGCGACCAGCACTACGACGTGACCAGCGCGTTCATCAAGTCCATCCGCGGATCCGACGTCGACGCCGCGCTGCACTACCTCGCCCGGATGATCGCCGCCGGTGAAGATCCCCGGTTCATCGCCCGACGCCTGATGATCCATGCAAGCGAGGACATCGGGATGGCCGATCCGATGGCTCTGCAGACCGCGGTCGCCGCCGCGCAGGTCGTGGCGCTCGTCGGGATGCCCGAGGCGAAACTGGCGCTCGCGCAGGCGACGATCCACCTCGCCACCGCCCCGAAATCGGCGGGTGTCGTCAGCGCCATCGGGGCTGCGCTCGCCGACGTCGAGGCGGGTAAGGCAGGAGCAGTACCTCCGGGGCTGCGCGATGCTCACTACAGCGGGGCCAAGAAGCTCGGCAGTGGGGTCGGATACCAGTACCCACACAACGATCCCGACGGTGTTGTGCCGCAACAGTATCCGCCGGACGAACTCGTCGGCGTCGACTACTACGAGCCCACCGACCACGGTTTCGAACGCGAGATCGGCCCGCGCGTCGCCAAGTTGCGGTCCATCGTGCGGCGCGCCACGCGGCGATCGCGACAAGGGTGACGCGGCCCGATCCGAAGTCCGGACGAGACGTCGGCAGGCTCACCCGCCATGCCGGCTACTTCACGACGAAGACGTCGGAGCAACTCGGCGCAGGCAGGGTCAGCAGTGGACCGCGGTTCACCGGACGCAGCTCGATGCGGACGCGTCCTGCGCCGGTGCGGACGTCGCGGAAGTCGTACATCGACCCGCCGGTCGCCGCGGTGGTGTGCTGGATACCCCGCAGCGTGCCCGAACGATGCGTGTTCAGGTTCGTCCAGACGACGGTCATGATGTTGTCATAACCCCAGATACTGAGGCTCGCCGAGATCGAGACGTCGACGGCTCCGCGCTGTCCGTTACGCAACCACTGCATCGTGCTGATCGCGCCGGAGTAGGTGTTGTCGACGATGTTGGGGCTGAGTGCATTGCACCGGTGTAGAGACGTCTGGTTGATCACGCCGTCGTATTCGTTGTAGTCGGCGGCGGATGCGACGCCGACTCCCACCGCACTGAGGGTGAGGGCGATGAACAGGGCGAGCGCGGAGCGTGCTGCTGTGATTCGGGTCATGTCGCTGTGATCGGGCGTCGCCTTGTGATCGTTAGCCATGTGACCGTTTCGTGCTGCTGACGACGCCGTTCGGGTGTCTCCGTCGGGCGGCGGTAGGCTGGTATGTCGCAGATCGTCGGATTGGTGCACGCCCGATTCACCCCGACGCCGACCACAGACGCACCACGACCACCGAGGACGAGAACCCAGTGCAGACGCATGAGATCCGGCAGCGATTCCTGGATCACTTCATCAAGGCCGGACACACCGAGGTGCCGAGTGCCTCGCTGATCCTCGACGATCCCAACCTGCTGTTCGTCAACGCGGGCATGGTGCCGTTCAAGCCGTACTTCCTCGGTGAGCAGACACCCCCGTTCGACCGGGCGACCAGCGTGCAGAAGTGTGTGCGCACCCTCGACATCGAGGAGGTGGGTATCACGACCCGCCACAACACCTTCTTCCAGATGGCGGGCAACTTCTCCTTCGGCGACTACTTCAAGCGTGAGGCCATCAGATTCGCGTGGGATCTGCTCACCTCGTCGGTCGAAGACGGCGGATACGGTATCGATCCGCAGAAGCTGTGGCCCACTGTCTACCTCGACGACGACGAGGCGTTCGGCATCTGGCGCGACGAGATCGGCGTCCCCGCCGAGCGCATCCAACGACGGGGGATGAAAGACAACTACTGGTCGATGGGCGTGCCGGGTCCCTGCGGCCCGTGCTCGGAGATCTTCTACGACCGTGGTCCGGACTACGGGGTCGAGGGCGGACCCGAAGCCGACGAGGACCGCTACATCGAGATCTGGAATCTCGTGTTCATGCAGAACGAGCGCGGTCCCGGCGGCGCGAAGGAGGGCTACGAGATCCTCGGGCCCCTCCCGAAGAAGAACATCGACACCGGAATGGGAGTCGAACGGGTCGCCTGCCTGCTGCAGGGCGTCGACAATGTCTACGAGACGGATCTGCTCAAGCCGCTCATCGACCTGGCATCGCAGCTGACCGGGCGTGGCTACGGAGTGGGCAATCACGACGACGACGTGAAGTTCCGCGTCATCGCCGACCACTCGCGCACCGCGGTGATGCTCATCGGCGACGGCGTGCTGCCCGGTAACGACGGTCGCGGTTACGTGCTGCGGCGACTGCTGCGTCGAGTGGTCCGCTCGATGCGACTGCTCGGCGCAACGGAGCCGACGATGGAGGTCATCGCCAACACGGTGATCGACGTGATGTCGCCGTCGTATCCCGAGCTCGCCGAGCAGCGCGATCACGTCGTTTCCGTCGCGGTCGGGGAGGAGACGTCGTTCTCCAAGACTCTGGAGGCCGGATCGAAGCTCTTCGCCGACGCCGCCCAGGCGACGAAGTCCGCGAACAAGACGACCATCAGCGGCAACGATGCGTTCACCCTGCACGACACCTATGGCTTTCCGATCGACCTGACCCTCGAGATGGCTGCCGAGGCCGGCCTCGACGTCGACCAGCAGGGCTTCACCGAACTGATGGCGGAGCAGAAGCAGCGTGCGAAGGACGACGCCGTCGCCCGCAAGACCGGACACACCGACGCCGCTGTCTACCGCGAGTTCCTCGATCGCGGCCCCACCGAGTTCACCGGCTTCGACGAATTGGTGTCCGAGGCGCGGGTACTCGGTCTCATCACCGATGGTGCACGCGTACGTTCTGCCGGTCCGGGGGAACAGACCACGGTCATCCTCGACCGAACGCCGTTGTACGCCGAGGCCGGCGGTCAGATGGCCGACGTGGGTTCCATCACCACCAGCGACGGGACGCGATTGACCGTCAGCGACGTGCAGAAGGTCGGCAAGTCGGTGTGGCTGCACAAGGCGACCGTCGACGCGGGCGAGATCCACGACGGCGACGAGGTGATCGCCGCGGTCGACAAATCGTGGAGACACGGTGCGACACAGGGACATTCGGGTACCCACATGGTGCACGCGGCCCTGCGCGAGGTGCTCGGCCCGAGCGCCACCCAGGCGGGCTCGCTGAACCGACCCGGATACCTGCGTTTCGACTTCCACTCCGGCTCGGCGCTGACCGAGGACCAGCGGCAGCAGATCGAGGAGATCTCGAACGGCGCGGTCGAGGCGAACTACCCGGTGCACACCTTCGAGACCGGTCTGACCGAGGCCAAGGCGATGGGCGCGATGGCGCTGTTCGGCGAGAACTATGGCGACGTGGTGCGCGTCGTCGAGATCGGCGGACCCTTCTCGATGGAGCTGTGTGGCGGAACCCACGTGGCGTCGTCGGCACAGATCGGCCCGGTCACCCTCATCGGTGAATCCTCCGTCGGGTCAGGGGTGCGACGCGTCGAGGCATACGTCGGCATGGACTCGTTCCGGTACCTGTCCAAGGAGCGCGCGCTGCTCGCGGGGCTCGCCTCGTCGCTCAAGGTGCCCTCCGAAGAGGTTCCGGGACGTGTGGAGCAGCTCGTCACCCGCCTGCGCGACGCGGAGAAGCAACTCGAGAAGGTTCGCGCCGACGCCGCTCGCTCGGCTGCCGCAGGCCTGCTCGATTCCGCCGACACCGTCGGTTCGACGCTGGTGGTCGGCGGACTGGTGCCGGGAGTCGGTGCCAATGACCTCCGTGGTATCGCCACAGATCTGCGCGGACGTGTCGGTGACCGACAGGCGGTGATAGCGCTGTTCTCGACGACGGGTGAGGCCGACGACACCAAGGTCCCGTTCGTCATCGCGACGACCGAGTCGGCGCGCGGGGCGGGGATCAAGGCGGGCGACCTGGTCAAGGAGATCGCACCGCTCGTGGGCGGACGTGGGGGTGGAAAGCCCGACCTCGCACAGGGATCGGGCACCGATCCGTCAGGTATCGACGCCGCACGAACGCGCATCCGGGAGCTCGTCGCCCGATGAGTGTGACGCGTGGGCGTCGTCTCGGAGTGGATGTCGGCAGCGTCCGCATCGGGGTCGCGGTGAGCGACCCCGACAGCATCTTGGCGACGCCGGTCGAGACGGTCCCCGGACGCGACATCGATGGTGCGGTGAGGCGGCTGTGCGCCTTGGTCGAGGAGTACGAGGCGGTCGGGGTGATCGTCGGTTTGCCCAAGACTCTTCGCAACACCGACGGCCCGGCGGTTGAGAAAGCCCGTGACTTCGGCACCCGACTCGCCGACAAACTGGAGGGGATTCCTGTGCTCTATTCCGACGAGCGACTGACCACCGTAGCTGCGCAGCAAGCGCTGCACGCGAGCGGTCGTAACACCAAAACGTCGCGTGGGGTGATTGATCAGGCTGCAGCGGTCGCTATTCTGCAGGGGTGGCTGGATTCGCGACGATGAGTGGATCCGTGCTGTCCACCAACAGTTCTGATGAGGGAGGCGACGCGCGGTGACCGACGAACGGCATCGGAATCGTCATCGCGAACCTTCTGATCACGATACCGAAGGGCTCGATCTCGAGCGACTCCGGTACTTCACTCAGCCGGCAGAGGGCAAACCGCACAACCGGCACCGGCGTCGGCGCACCGGAACCACGGGGCAGATCCCGATCGTTCGAGGCGACGACGGCCAGAACGGTGTGACCCCGTCGGCCTACAACCGCACCGACGCCAACCGCACCGACGGAGTCCGTGACGACACCGCAGGCGCGGGCCGCACACAGGGTCCGTCCTCTGCGAGGCGAGCCGCGCAGCGGCCCGGCCCGCGCTCGGCGACGACACCACAGTCGGCGCCCCCGACTCGACCACAACCGGCGCCGCGACCGCATACCCAGGAACCAACCACCATGCGAGGCCGGGTCGAGGGTGCGGCGAGCACCGATTCCGGGGATGCCGACGCGTTCCACATGGCGACGCCGCGCCGGGCGCGACCGCAACGCATATCGCCCGCCGCCCGCCCGCCCGCATCCCGATCGCGATCAGACAGTGCTCCGTCGGTCGGGGCGCCATCGGCCGGGGCGCCATCGGGTGGGGCGCCATCGGGTGGGGCGCACGGGGACGCGGCCGACGCGCACGGTGGTATCGGAGCAAAGGGGCCCGACACCGGACCGGTCGATACCGTGGCCGCTTCGTCGCCGGCGCCGGTGGCGCGCGCGACGGCGACAGTGACCAAAGAACCACACGACGTCGACCGCGAGCCGAACCAATACGACGCCGCCTACGACTCGATCGATCACGACGAGCCGATCGTCCCGACCCGTCGGGGGAGGGGCCGTCCACGTACCGCGGAGGCACAGCGCAGGCGGCGCAAGCGACGAGGAGTGCTTGCTGCGGTCATCGTCATCATGTTGGTGGCGGTGGGCGGTGTCGGCTACTACGGGCTGCGCGCCGCGGGGCTGCTCGACTCGCGCAAGGACTACACGAACGCCGCCGGAACCGGCGATGTGATCGTCGACATCCCGCAGAACTCGACCCTCAAGGACTTCGGTCGGATCCTCGCCGACGACAACGTCGTCGGCAGCCAGCGAGCGTTCATCAATGCGGCTGACGGACAAGCGATCTCGGGTGGCTTCTACAAGATGCGTACCGAGATACCCGCGTCGACGGCGGTGCAGATGCTCACCGACGGAACCACGCACCGGGTTGGTCGGGTCGTTGTCCCCGAGGGGCTGCAGATCGACACGAAGAAGGGTGTCGACGGAAAGACGACGCCCGGTATCTTCCAGATGATCTCCGACGCCACGGCTGTCACCGTCAACGGACGCACCATCGGCGTCACGGTCGACGATCTGCAGAAGGCGGCCGCCACCACGTCGGCACAGCAACTCGGGGTACCCGACTGGGCTGTGGCCGATGTCGAGAAACTCAACGGCGATCACCGGAGGATCGAGGGTCTGATAGCGCCGGGAACCTGGGAGACCATCGATCCGCACATGTCCGCCACGCAGATCCTGCATGAGCTGATCTCGCAGAGTGCCCAGCGTTTCGCCCAGTGGGGACTGGGCGGGCAGAATGCCAACGAGTCGGGGCTGACGCCGTACCAGACGCTCGTGGCGGCCTCCGTCGTCGAACGCGAGGTCGCCAAGCCGGATGATTACGCGAAGGTCGCGCGAGTGATCCTGAATCGTCTGGACAAGGACCAGCGACTCGAGATGGACTCGACGGCGAACTACACCGCCACGGTGACCAACATCGACCTCGACGGCGAGGCGTACAAGTCCGACAACGCGTGGAACACGTATCAGATGAAGGGCCTGCCCGCGACACCGATCGGTGCCGTCGGTGAACGCGCGCTCGAGGCGACCGAGCACCCCGAGAGCGGGAACTGGCTCTACTTCGTCACGGTCGACCGCAACGGAACGACGCTGTTCGCCGACACCTTCGACGAGCACAAGCGCAACCGCGAGCAGGCGTGCGAGAACAAGCTCCTGACGACCGGGTGCAGTTGACCCGATGGATCTGACACCTCCGCCACGAGGTACGCCGACCGGCGGCACTGTTGGCCGTAAAGCCGCTGTCCTCGGGTCGCCGGTATCGCACTCGCGTTCGCCCGATCTGCACCTCGCGGCCTACCGGGCACTGGGACTCGACGACTGGAGCTACGAGCGCATCGAGTGTGACGAGCGTCGGCTGCCGACGCTGGTGCGGGAACTCACGGACGAGTGGGTGGGACTGTCGGTGACGATGCCCGGCAAGCGGGTTGCACTGGAGGTCGCCGACGAGCGCACCGACCGCGCAGTCCTCGTGGGCTCTGCGAACACCCTGGTCCGCACCGAGAGCGGCTGGCGTGCCGATTGCACCGACATCGACGGCATGACCGGGGCGTTGCGCGAGATCGGAGTGTCCACGTCCGAGCGACCGCGCGCGGTGGTCATCGGTGCGGGCGGGACGGCCCTGCCGAGTGTGGCCGCCCTCGCAGACGCCGGAATCACCGATCTGACCGTCGTCGCCCGCGACGAAACACGCGCGCGCGACGTAGTCGACCTCGCACAGCGACTCGATCTCGGCGTGAGTCTCCTTCCGTTCGCGTCCTCTGGGCAACTCGCGGACACCTGCGCCGAGGCAGGGGTCGTGGTGTCGACCGTGCCCGCGGCCGCCGCCGCTCCGATCGTCGACGCGGTCGCCGAGGCGTCGGCGCTCGTCGACGTCATCTACGACCCGTGGCCCACCCCCCTTGCCGAGGCGGTGTCCGCACGCGGGGGACGCGTGGTCGGCGGTCTGGTGATGTTGCTCAACCAGGCCTACAGCCAGGTGGAGCAGTTCACGGGCCTTCCCACGCCGCGCGACGCGATGGCCCGCGCGCTGAGCTGAGTCACCGCGCCACGGCTGTCCCCAGGCACCCGTCCGTCAACATCTCGAACCCGAACGACACGACGCCGACGTCTGGCCGGCGCGGCAGCGCCCAGACTGTCCCACATGGGAGTGGTGGGCTGTGTGGTCGCGCTCTGGCTGGCCGCGCTCGCCGAGATCGACCGGCAGACGTACCGCCTGCCCACCGCGCTTTTGTGGCCGGGGTGCGTGGCGGTGGGGCTGTCGGCGAGTACACACGCGTCGGTGGGGCTCGCCGCGGTGGCCGCCACGGGTCCGTACCTCGTGGGCTGGTTGTGTGGACTGTGCGGTGGTGGAGACGTCAAACTGGCCTTCGTGCTGGGCGGCATGCTCGCCGATCCGGCGGCAGCGCTCGTGATGGTGGTCGCCGCGCAGGCGCTCGGCCTGCTGACTCGCGGACGGCGTCGGCGCTGGCCGCACGGGCCCGCGATGATCGTGTCGGGTGCGCTGCTGCTCGTCGTCGTGGCCGGGGGTTGACGTGCTTGGGGTGTCGTCGCCGTCACATGGAACAATTGATCATTGTGTTGCGCTGGATAACCGCCGGAGAGTCCCATGGCCCGGCTCTTGTTGCCATTGTCGAGGGCATGGTCGCCGGGGTGGAGATCACCTCGACCGACATCGCCGAACAACTCGCACGTCGCCGCCTCGGCTACGGCCGCGGCGCGCGCATGAAGTTCGAGGCCGACAAGGTCAGCGTGCTCGGCGGTGTCCGACACGGCCGGACGTTGGGCGGGCCGGTCGCCATCGAGATCGCCAACAGCGAGTGGCCCAAGTGGGAAACCGTGATGGCCGCGGATCCCGTCGACCCTGCCGAACTCGAGGGCAGCGCACGCAACGCCCCGCTGACGCGTCCCCGACCGGGCCACGCCGACTACTCCGGCATGCTCAAGTACGGCTTCGACGATGCGCGCCCCGTCCTCGAACGCGCGAGCGCACGGGAGACCGCCGCACGCGTCGCGGCGGGCACCGTTGCGCGGAACTTCCTGCGTCAGGTGTTCGGGATCGAGGTGGTCTCCCACGTGATCTCGATCGGCGGCAGCGCACCCTATGTCGGTGTGACCCCGACCATCTCCGACATCGAGGCGATCGACGCGAGTCCTGTGCGCGCTTTCGACAAGGCGGCCGAGGAGTCGATGATCGCCGAGATCGAGACCGCGAAGAAGGAGGGCGACACCCTAGGAGGCGTCGTCGAGATCGTGGCGACGGGTGTACCCGTCGGCCTCGGCTCACACGTCAGCGGTGAGACTCGTCTCGATGCACGCCTCGCCGGCGCGCTGATGGGTATCCAGGCGATCAAGGGTGTCGAGGTCGGCGACGGGTTCGAGACCGCACGTCGCCGTGGCAGCGCCGCGCACGACGAGATGGTTCCCGGACCCGACGGCGCACTCCGTTCCACCAATCGTGCGGGCGGTCTCGAAGGCGGCATGACCAACGGTGAGGACATCAGGGTCCGCGTCGCCATGAAGCCGATCTCCACCGTCCCGCGTGCGTTGTCGACCATCGACATGGCGACCGGTGAGCAGGCGCAGGCCATCCACCAGCGCTCCGACGTCGTCGCCGTACCGGCTGCCGGTGTCGTGGCCGAGTCCATGGTCGCGCTCGTCGTCGCGCAAGCCGCACTCGAGAAGTTCGGTGGCGACTCGGCGACCGAGACCGCCGACAATCTCGCCGGTTATCTCAAGCGGACCGCCGCGCGCGGGGCACGGTCATGAGCAGCACGGGAGTAGACGTCGACACGCCTGCGGGTCGCTCGGTCGAGCCGACCGCCAGCAGGCCCGCCGCGGTGCTCGTCGGGTTCATGGGGGCAGGCAAGTCGACCGTCGGTCGGCTGCTGGCCGACAGACTCGGCGTCGACTTCATCGACACCGACCACGAGATCGTCCGCCGCACCGGACGGAGCATCCCCGACATCTTCGTCACCGACGGCGCCGACAGGTTCCGCGAACTCGAGGCCGAGGTGGTCGCCGACGTGCTGTCGACACACACCGGCATCGTGGCGCTCGGAGGGGGCGCGGTGACCACACGCACGGTGCGCGACGCCCTCGACTCCCACCGCGTCTTCTATCTGAAGGTCAGTGCGGAGTCGGGGTTCGAGCGCGTACGCGAATCCGATCGTCCGCTGCTCGCCTCCGACGATCCGGCACAGCGCTACCGAGCGCTGCTCGCCGAACGCGAAGAGACCTATTCTGCGGTCGCAGGCGTCGACATCGATGCGCACGGCGATCCCGACGCCGTGGCCGATCTCGTCATCCTGGCACTGGCCGAGGAACTCACCGCCGGGAGGCCCTCATGACCGAGCCGATCTCGATTCGCGTCGACGGAGCGTCGCCGTACGACGTCACCATCGGTCGTGGTCTTCTGAACGAGGTCGCCGAGGCCGCGACCGGCGCCGACCGCGTCGCCGTGCTCTATCAGCCGACTCTCGCGCAGACGGCCGAGCAGGTTCGGGAGTTCTTGGCGGACAAGGGATTCGATGCGCACCGCGTGGAGATCCCGGACGCAGAAGCCGGTAAGGACCTTTCGGTTGCTGCGTTCTGTTGGGACGTGTTCGGCCGCATCGGCCTCAAGCGCAACGACAAGGTGATCGCGCTCGGCGGGGGAGCGGCTACTGATCTCGCAGGCTTCGTCGCTGCGACCTGGATGCGCGGCATCGGCGTCATCCACATCCCGACCACGCTGCTCGCGATGGTCGACGCCGCTGTCGGCGGAAAGACCGGCATCAACACCGATGCGGGTAAGAACCTCGTCGGGTCGTTCCACGAACCCGATGCGGTGCTCATCGACATCGCCACTCTCGAGACCGTCCCCCGTAACGAGATCATCGCGGGCCTCGCCGAGGTCATCAAGACGGGGTTCATCGCCGATCCGGCGATCCTCGACAGCATCGAGGCCGATCCCGCCGCGGCCACCGACCCGACCGGTCCTGTGCTCCCGGAGTTGATCCGACGTTCGGTGCAGGTCAAGGCCAACGTCGTGTCGGCCGACCTCAAGGAGTCGTCGCTGCGCGAGATCCTCAACTACGGACACACGATGGGGCACGCGATCGAGCGCCGGGAGCGGTATCGGTGGCGTCACGGCGCCGCCGTCGCCGTCGGACTGGTTTACGCTGCCGAACTGGCGCGGCTTGCCGGCCGCCTCGACGACGAGACCGCCGAGCGTCATCGCAGCATCCTGGAACTCGTCGGACTTCCGACGACCTACGACGCCGACGCATTTCCCGAGCTGCTGGAAGGCATGTCGGGCGACAAGAAGAACCGATCAGGTCTGTTGCGGTTCGTCGTGCTCGACGGACTCGCCAAGCCGGATCGCCTCGAAGGACCCGACCCGGGACTGCTCGTCGCCGCCTACTCGGCCATCGCGTCGGACACTCCGACAGCGGGCACCACACTGCTCTGACCCGATGCAGCGGGGCGACCTTCGCCCCGCCCCGCTCCGGGCGTCAGCTCAGGACGACTCAGCGCCGGATTGCGCGACGGGGCGGTCGTCGATGCGCTCGAAAGCCGTCGTGTCGTCGTCGGCGTTGCGACTGTTGCCCTCGTCGGCGCGACGCTGCTCCTTACGCTGGTCACGTCGCGTGAGCCAGCGGCCGACAGCCGCACCGAAGAATGCGGGGAAGTAGGTGAGCAGCGCGATGAACGAACCACCCGCGATGATCTCGATGAAGAAGCTCGATTCGCTGATGCCCTGCACGCCTACGCGGCCGAGGATCCAGCAGATCAGGCAGGACACCAGGCCCGCGAAGATCCCGGCCTTGAGCCATCGGATGGTCAGGTCGTCGTAGTCGTCGGGATCCGGATGGGCGCGGGCATCGCGGATGCCGTCGAAACCGCCCCAGACCAGCGCGATGAACACGACCGCCGCAACGGCGATGGTCTTCCACGTCGTCGAGTGCAATGGCGACTGCACGACGGCGATGCCGAGCAGGACACGAGCGACGACGTGGACCGCGGTCATGACGACACCGCGCAGCAACCAGGACACCATGGCCGACAGCTTACCCATGGGCGACGTGATCTCGAACACGCGGGAGTGGGGTGGCGTTTCCCGCCACCCCACTCCGGGCTTCGTCGAGCATCAGACCCCGCGGGCCGCCACGTGGGTCAGGCAGCCAACGCCGCCGTGCGGTTCGGCGACACATGCACCGGCGCAGTGCCGAGGTCGTCGGTCGCGACCTCCTTGGTTTCTCTGGCCGTGAGCGCCGCCGCGGTCGCGATCAGGCAGATCGTCGCGGTGAACACGCTGATCACCACCCAACCGCCGTCTCCGACGCCCCCGAGTGCGGTCACGATCGACGGAGCGAAGCCCGCCATGAGGAAGCCGAGTTGGGTACCGATGGCCAGACCGGAGAAACGGACGCGGGTGGAGAACATCTCGCCGTAGAAGGCGGGCCAGACGGCGTTGGCCGCCGCGTAACCGAACGAGAACGTGAGTACCGCGAGCACGAAGGTCAGCAGGTGATTGCTCTGGCCCATCGACAACATGTAGAAGGGCATCAGGATCGCTGACGAGAGCGCACCGTAGATGAAGACCGGCTTGCGGCCGATCCTGTCGGCGAGGGCACCGAACAGCGGTTGCGTGATGAGCGCGCCGATGTTGGCCACGACGACGAGCCACAGGGTCAGGCCGGCGTCGAGTCCCACGTGCTTGCCGTAGGCGAGTGCGAGGTTGGCGAACACGGTCGACACCGCGGCGATGAACGCGCACAGCACTACTCGGACGACCGAACGCCACTGGTCGCGCATCAGAGGAACGAGGGGCATCCGTGCGATCTCGCCGGATTCGCGGGCCTCGGTGAACTGGGGCGTCTCGTGCAGGCGACGGCGGATGAAGTACGCGACGAGGACCACGACGGCCGAGAGCCAGAACGGAACCCGCCAACCCCATGAGTACTTCGCGTCGTCGGGGAGGGCCATGAACGGGATCAGCACCAGCGAGGCCAGGATCAATCCGCCCTGCGTTCCGGTCAACGTCCACGAGGTGAAGAACGCACGCCGGTGGTCCGGAGCGTGTTCGAGAGCCAACGAACTCGCGCCCGCCTGTTCACCGGCGGCCGAAAAGCCCTGCAGCAGACGGCAGATCACGAGCAGGATGGGAGCAAGCCAGCCGATCTGACTGAACGTCGGTAGGCAGCCGATGACGAACGTCGACACTCCCATCAGCACGAGCGTGAACATCAACACCCTCTGGCGGCCGATGCGATCGCCGAAGTGGGCCGAGGATGAGCGCTCCGATCGGGCGCGCGATGTAGGCGACACCGAACGTCGCGAACGACATCACCAGCGCCGCATTGTCGTCGGACGGGAAGAAGATGTGCGGGAAGATCAGGGCTGCGGCGGAGCCGAACAGGAAGAAGTCGTAGTACTCGACGGCGCTGCCCATGAACCCCGCGAGTGCGGCATGTCGTGGTGTGCGTTTCCCGACGGCTCCGGTGCCGTCGGCCTGGGTGGTGGTCATGGGGTACTCCTCTGGTGCGATTGTGCCTGGTGGCGCGGCGGTCAGGACGGGTTTGCGACGAGTTGGCGGAAGTGGCGGGTCATCCGATCGGCGTCTGGGCGCAGCCCGGTGATCAGCGCGAAGGCGTCGACGGCCTGATAGACGGCCATGTGGCCTCCGTCGAGGGTTGCTGCACCCGCCGCGCGTGCGGCCTGCAACAGTGCGGTGTCGAGGGGCCGGTAGACGATGTCGGCCACCCACAGGTCGGGACGTAGCAGCGACGCGTCGAAGGCGATGCCGGGGTGCTCGGCCATGCCGGTCGGCGTCGCGTGCACCACGCCGGTGCTCTCGGGTAGGAGCGCGGGCAATTTGTCGAACGACGCGGCGTCGACCCGTGGGATCGGGTGTCGGGACGTGAGGTCACGTGCGAGGTCACCCGCCCGGTCGACGTCGAGGTCGACGACGGTGAGGTGGGCGGTGCCCAGTCGCAGCAGCGCGTCGGCGACAGCGGTGCCCGCGCCCCCGGCACCGACCAGCACGACGTCGGCGAGGTCGGCGTCGGGGAGACCCTCGACAAACCCGTGGGCGAAACCTGTTGTGTCGGTGTTGTATCCGACATCGCCGTCGGCGGTGAACAGCACGGTGTTGACCGCCCCGAGTGTGGCGGCGACAGGATCGACACGATCGAGGTGCTCGATGACCGACTGCTTGCACGGGTGGGTGACGTTGACAGCGTCGAATCCGAGGGCGCGTGCCCAGGTGAGCACTTCTCCGATCCTGTCGGGGGAGATGCCTGCCGCGGTCAGGTCGATCGGCCGGTACAGGTAGTCGACGCCGAGCGCGCGGCCTTCGGCCATGTGCATGGCGGGGGTCAGCGAGGGGCCGACCCCGGTGCCGACGAGCCCAACCAAATGGCTGGTTGCGGAATGTCCCATGTGCGTCTCCGTAATGTACGAACTAGTACGTTCGCAATTGAGTACAGCATTGTGCGCGGCGTCTCGTCAACAGTTTCGTGTGATCGACATCGCAGCAGTCGGGCGACAGTGGGTATCGAGCGGGGGCGCAAAGGATCTGTCGATTGCGGCGTGCCGCGAGGTCACCGGGTGGAGATCAGGGGGTGGAGGTCAGCCATCCGACAACGACGTCGCCGATCATTCTGCGCAGGTGGGCGCGGTTGGACGTCTCGGCCAGATCGAGATCGAAGAGGTAGCCGAAGGTGTACTGGTTGGCCACCTGGAACACGCAGTACGAGCTGATCACGAGATGGACGTCGAGGGCGCTGACGTCGGGACGGAACAGCCCGGCGGCCCGACCGTCGTCGAGGATCTCGTCGAGCAGTGACGTCGCCGGCCTGCTCAGTTGCGGGAGGTCGGTCAGTCGCCGGATGAAGTCGCCCCGATGAATGTTCTCGATGGACACCAGGCGGATGAAGTCGTCGTGCTCGATGTGATGGTCGAAAGTCACTTCCGCGAGTCGTCGGATCGCCTCGATGGGATCGGCGTGGTCGACTCGCAGCTTTTGTTCGGCCTGACGGATCCCGCGGTAGGCCCTGTCGAGAACGGCAAGGTAGAGACCTTCTTTGCCGCCGAAGTAGTAGTAGATCATCCGCTTGGTGGTGCGGGTGCGCTCGGCGATCTCGTCCACTCGCGCACCCGAATAGCCGGATTCGGCGAAGACCTCGGTGGCGACGGCGAGCAGTTCGGCTCGGGTGCGCTCCGGGTCGCGCTGGAGTTCGGCTTTCGGCTTTGCGGCCACGGTGGGAGCTTACTTGTGGCCGCTCGGGACGGCGGTGAACCGTTGCCTTCGCTTTGTACCGGTTGGTACATTGGTGTGATGAAGACCTCGATCGCAACAGTCTCCGTGTCTGGCTCACTCGTCGAGAAGCTCCACGCGTGTGCCGACGCCGGGTTCGACGGTGTCGAGATCTTCGAACCCGACCTCATCGCCGCGGTGGAGTCGCCGGAAGAGATTCGGGCGCTCGCGCACCGACTGGGTCTCGAGTTGTGCCTGTATCAGCCTCTTCGCGACATCGAGGGCGTGAGCGAAGCCCTGTTCGCCGACAACCTGCGGCGTGCCGACGCCACGTTCGCGACGGCTGCGCGCCTGGGGATCGACACGGTGCTGGTGTGCAGCAACGTTGCGACGGCGACCGTCGACGACGACGAGGTCTCCGCCGACCAGCTCCGCCGCCTCGGTGAGCTCGCGACGGGGTATGGGCTGCGCATCGCGTTCGAGGCGCTGGCGTGGGGGAAGTTCGTCGACGACTACCGACGCTCGTGGCGGATCGTCGAAATCGCCGACCACCCGGCTGTCGGACTGTGTCTGGACAGCTTCCACGTCCTCTCCCGCGGTCATGACCCGTCGGCGATCAGAGCCATACCGGGGGAGAAGATCTTCTTCCTCCAACTCGCGGACGCGCCTGCGCTGTCGATGGACGTGTTGTCGTGGAGTCGACACCACCGATTGTTCCCGGGCGAGGGGACATTCGACCTGGAGGGCTTCGTCGAGCACGTTCTCGCGGCCGGATACACCGGGCCGCTGTCCCTCGAGGTGTTCAACGACACGTTCCGTCAGACGGACCCGGTGCCGACGGCCGTGCACGCCGAGCGTTCGTTGCTGTGGTTGCAGGACCGGCTCGACCTCATCGACATCCCGGATCCCACGCCCCCGAGCGGTTTCGACTTCGTCGAGATCAAAGCGGAGGACACCCGCGACGTCGAGGCCATGCTCGGCCAGCTGGGATTCACCGCGGCAGGCAGGCACCGCAGCAAACCCGTCACCTTGTGGACGGCAGGTGACGCGCGCGTCGTCCTCAACGAGCAGCAGGCGCGCGATCAGTCGCCGCATATCGCCGCCATCGGTCTGCAGGAATCCGATCCGCAGGCGTTGAGCGCACGCGCGTCCATCCTGAAGGCGCCCGCGGTGAACAGGCGGACCCATGCCTCGGAGCACGCCTTCGGTACGGCATTGGTGCCCGGCGGCACCGAGATCTTCTGGACGCTCGACGCGCCCGGTGCGCCCGCCTGGGTCGATGAGTTCGACGACGCGCTTCCCGGGGCGAGCACCTCGATCCGCGCGATCGACCACGTCAACCTCACGCAGCAATGGGAGACCGCCGATGACGCGCGGCTGTTCATGGCGAGTGTCTTCGGTCTCGACGCCGACGACCCGGTCGAGGTGCCCGGTCCGCGTGGCCTGATCCGCAGCCAGGTTCTCCGTACATCCGACGGAGCCGTGCGGATTCCCCTGAACGTCGCCCCGCATGCCCTCGACTCCGAGGAGGTAGCGCAGCACGTCGCGTTCGCGTGCGATGACGTCCTGCGCCTCGCGCGCAGCGCACGGGAGGCGGGTCTGGAGTTCCTACGGATCCCGGACAACTACTACGACTACGTGCGCGGGCGGTTCGGCGTCGACGAGGAACTGCTCACCGTGCTGCGCGACCTCGGCGTGCTCTACGACCGCAGCACCGATCCGGCGGGCGGGTACCTGCTGCACTTCTATACCCGGACACTGGGCCGGGTGTTCTTCGAGTTCGTCCAGCGATTCGACGGCTACGACGGCTACGGCGTCGACAACGCGCCGGTCAGGCTGGCCGCGCAGCGCTGAGGCGTCCGACGTTCCGAGTAGCGTGGCAGTCATGCTCTCTGCTCCGCTGTCCGATGAATTCGCGCGTCGCCGTGAGCGACTGCGCACCCTGATCTCGACGGGGCCCGAGCCCCTCGACGTATTCGTGGTCTCCGACCTGACCAACGTCCGGTACCTGAGCGGTTTCACCGGATCGAATGCAGCACTGTCGATCGCCGCCGAGGGCTCTGAGGGCGACCGCATCTGTACCGACGGTCGGTATCTGACCCAGGTCGCCGAGCAGTCAGGCGACCTCGTCGCCGTCATCGCGCGTAACTGCACCGACGAACTCGTCGGCGCGGCCGCGGCGTCCGGCGCGACGCGGATCGGCTTCGAAGCCGACGTGACGACGGTCGCCACCCATGCACGCCTCGTCGACGCGCTCGAGGGTCGGGGTCAGCTCATCGGGCGAACGGGGCTCGTCGCCGAGCTGCGCGAGGTGAAGGACGACGCCGAGATCGAATTGCTGCGCCGCGCATGCGCCATCGGCGATGCCGCGCTGGCCGAGATCATCGCCGACGGTGTCATCCGCGCGGGTGCGACCGAGCGAGAAGTGGCGCGCGCCCTCGAGTCCGCGATGTTCCGACACGGGGCCGACGAGATCTCCTTCGAGACGATCGTCGCCGCGGGCGCCAACTCCGCCATCCCACATCACCGTCCGACACCGACTGCACTGTCGGACGGTGACTTCGTGAAGATCGACTTCGGTGCCGTCGCCGGCGGCTACCACTCGGACATGACGCGCACCTACGTGCTCAGCAGGGCCGCGGACTGGCAGCGCGAGATCTACGATCTCGTCTCGACCGCACAGGCGGCAGGTCGCGCGGCGCTGAAGGCCGGTGCCGACCTCCGCGGCATCGACGCTGCCGCGCGGTCGGTGATCGAGGATGCGGGTTACGGCGACCAGTACGTGCACGGGCTCGGGCACGGCGTCGGCCTCGAAATCCACGAAGCGCCGGGAATCGGCAAACTGGCGACGGGTACACTACCTTCCGGCGCAGCGGTGACCGTGGAGCCCGGTGTCTACCTCCCCGGACGAGGTGGAGTCCGGATCGAGGACACGCTCGTCGTCACCGACGGCGAACCCGAGCTGCTGACCGCCACCGACAAGACCTTCACCGTCATCTGACGGCCCGCGCACTCGATGCGCAGGCAATGCACACACCGACCTGGAAGATTGAGGGACGATTTATGGCGACCACCGCCGATTTCAAGAACGGTCTCGTTCTCCGTATGGACGACCAGCTCTGGCAGATCCTGGAGTTCCAGCACGTCAAGCCCGGCAAGGGGCCGGCGTTCGTGCGCACCAAGATCAAGAACGTGCTCAGTGGCAAGACGGTCGACAAGACGTTCAACGCGGGCGTGAAGGTCGAGACCGCGACGGTCGACCGTCGTGACATGCAGTTCCTCTACAACGACGGCACCGACTACGTCTTCATGGACGCGCAGGACTACGAGCAGTACCCGATCGCGCCGGAAACCGTCGGCGACGGGGCACGCTTCCTGCTCGAGAACATGACCGTGCAGGTTTCGCTGAACGAGGGCCAGCCGTTGTTCGTCGAGCTGCCCGTCACCGTCGAGCTCGAGGTCACCCACACCGACCCGGGTCTGCAGGGTGATCGCTCGACCGGTGGCACCAAGCCGGCGACGCTCGAGACCGGCGCGGAGATCGCGGTCCCGCTGTTCATCAACACCGGCGACAAGCTGAAGGTCGATTCGCGCGACGGTAGCTACCTCGGCCGCGTCAACAGCTGATCTGCAGGCACGGTCAGTGAGGTTGAGTCAGTGAAGCAATCCGGAACGCGGCACAAGGCCCGTCGGCGTGCGGTGGATCTGCTGTTCGAAGCGGAGGCCAAGCAGGTCAGTCCCGCGCAGCTCGTTGCCGAACGTCGTCAGTTCGTGCGCGACGACGAGAGCGTGGGCGAGATCCACGAGTACACCGCGACGGTCATCGAAGGCCTTGCCGACGACCAGTCGCAGATCGACGCCGTGGTGTCGTCGCATCTGCGCGGCTGGACACTCGAGCGGCTGCCCGCCGTCGACCGTGCGATCCTGCGTCTGGCGACGTGGGAGCTGTTCAACTCGACCGACGTCGACCCGATAGTCATCGTCGACGAGGCCGTCGAACTCGCGAAGGAACTCTCGACCGACGATTCACCCGCCTTCGTCAACGGCGTGCTGGCGAAGATCGCCGAACTGGCGCCGCAGGTACGGGCTGCGCAGGCCGCAGGCTCCGATTCGGGTGGCAAAGCTACCGACGTGTAAAGTGTCGCGGTGACAGACATCCTTTAACGATCCGTCCCGTGAGGCGGAGAAGGAGGTCCATACATGGGCGAACGTGTACTGCTCGACGCCGCGGATGTGTCCCGCACCATCGCGCGCGTCGCGCACCAGGTCATCGAGAAGACAGCTCTCGACGCACCGGACGCACCCCGCGTTGTGATCATCGGAATACCAACGCGCGGAACAACTCTCGCAGATCGACTGGCAGTCAAGATCAGGGAGTTCTCCGGCGTCGACGTTCCTGTCGGCTATCTCGACATCACGCTTTACCGCGACGATCTGCGCGCGAAGCCCCACCGTCCCCTGGAGCGGACGATGGTGCCCGCGGGAGGCGTCGACAACGCGATCGTCGTACTCGTCGACGACGTCCTCTACTCGGGACGCACGGTGCGCGCCGCGCTCGACGCCCTCCGGGATCTCGGTCGTCCGGCTGCGGTGCAACTGGCGGTCCTCGTCGACCGCGGACACCGTGAGCTGCCGCTGCGCGCCGATTACGTCGGCAAGAACATCCCGACCTCACGCGAGGAAACCGTGTCGGTCCACCTGACCGAACACGACGGCGTCGACGAGGTCGTCCTCGGCTCGCCGGAGCCTGCCCACAAGGAGGCCGGCCCGCAGGATTCGGCTGCGAAGCAGGCGGATCAGTGATGCGTCATCTGCTCTCGACCGCCGATCTGTCCCGCGACGACGCCACGGAGATCCTCGACGAGGCCGAGCGTTTCGAGCAGGCGCTCACCGGACGTGAGATCCGTAAGCTGCCGACGCTGCGCGGCCGCACCGTCATGACCGTCTTCTACGAGAACTCGACCCGCACCAGGGTTTCGTTCGAGGTCGCGGGCAAATGGATGAGCGCAGACGTCATCAACGTCAGCGCCTCGAGTTCGTCGGTCAACAAGGGGGAGTCGCTGCGCGACACCGCGAAGACATTGCGTGCTGCGGGTGCCGACGCACTGATCGTGCGCCACCCCGCCTCGGGTGCCGCCCATCAGATCGCGGCATGGACGTCCGGTGGCTATGGCCCGGACGGACCCGACGCTGCGGGAGTCGGACCGGCGGTGATCAATGCGGGTGACGGCACCCACGAACACCCCACTCAGGCGCTACTCGACGCGCTGACACTGCGCCAGCGACTCGGTGACATCGAGGGCCGTCGCATCGCCATCGTGGGCGACGTCCTGCACTCGCGGGTGGCCAGATCCAACGCACATCTGCTCTCGACACTCGGCGCGGACGTCGTGCTGGTGGCTCCGCCGACGTTGCTGCCGGTGGGCGTCGAGCAGTGGCCGGTGCAGACATCCGGCAACCTCGACGCAGAACTCCCCGCGGCCGACGCCGTGATGATGCTGCGGGTGCAGGCCGAGCGCATGAACGGCGGCTTCTTCCCCTCCGCCCGGGAGTACTCGGTGCGGTACGGCCTCAACGAGCGGCGGATGGGCTTGCTCTCCGACGACGCCGTCGTCCTGCATCCGGGTCCCATGCTGCGCGGTATGGAGATCGGCTACTCGGTGGCCGACTCTCCGCGCGCGACCATTCTCGAGCAAGTCCGCAACGGTGTGCACGTCCGCATGGCGGTGCTGTTCCGCCTCCTCGCGGGCACGGAATCAGGAGGTGCGCTGTGACCGGCGCCAGCCAATCAGTCGGATCGGTGGCGCACGGGTCCGTGCTGATTCGTTCGGTCCGGCCGTACGGTGAGGGCGATCCGGTCGACGTCCTCGTCACCGATGGTGAGATCGCCGCACTCGGTGCCGACGTCGATGCTCCCGACGGGATCGATGTGATCGACGGCGATGGTGCGGTGTTGTTGCCCGGCCTCGTCGACCTCCACACCCACCTGCGCGAGCCGGGTCGCGAAGACACCGAGACGATCCGAAGTGGTTCTGCGGCAGCGGCTCTCGGGGGCTACACCGCAGTGTTCGCAATGGCCAACACCGCGCCCGTCGCCGACAACTCGACCGTCACCGACAACGTGTGGCGCACGGGCAGGGAAGTCGGGCTCGTCGACGTCTATCCGGTCGGTGCCGTCACGGTCGGGCTCGAGGGCAAACAACTCGCCGAGATGGGCATGATGGCGGCGGGCGCCGCCGGTGTCCGCATGTTCAGCGACGACGGCAAATGCGTCTCCGACCCGCTACTCATGCGTCGCGCGCTCGAATACGCGAAGGGCCTCGGTGTACTCATCGCGCAGCACGCGGAGGAACCTCGCCTGACCGTCGGTGCCGTCGCGCACGAGGGGCCGACGGCTGCGCGACTCGGACTCGCCGGCTGGCCGCGCGCGGCCGAGGAGTCGATCGTGGTGCGTGACGCCCTGCTGGCGCGGGACGCCGGGGCACGCGTCCACATCTGCCACGCCTCCACCGAGGGCACCGTGTCACTGCTGCGGTGGGCCAAGGAGCAGGGAATCAACGTGACCGCGGAGGTCACCCCGCACCACCTGCTGCTCGACGATTCTCGGCTACAGACCTACGACGCGATCAACAAGGTCAATCCGCCGTTGCGCGAGGAGCGCGACAAGATCGCGCTGCGCCAGGCGTTGGCCGACGGAATCGTCGACTGCGTGGCGACCGACCATGCGCCGCACGCGGCGCAGGAGAAGTGCTGTGAGTTCTCGCAGGCCAAACCGGGGATGCTCGGACTGCAGACCGCGCTGCCCATCGTCGCCGACACGATGGTCGCCCCCGGCCTGCTCGACTGGCGCGGCGTGGCCCGTGTGATGAGTGAACGCCCGGCGGAGATCGTCGGGCTCACCGATCAGGGGCGTCCGATCGCCGTCGGCGAGCCGGCGAACCTGACGCTGATCGACCCCGAGACGTCGTGGGTGGTCCGGGGCCGCGACCTGGCGAGCCTGTCCGCCAACACCCCGTATGAGGCGATGTCGATGCCGGCGACCGTGGTCGCGACCGTGCTGCGTGGCGTCGTCACAGCACGCGACGGCCAGGTGACCCGATGAGCGTCACCGAGATCATCATCGTGGTCGTCGTCGTGTTGGTATGGCTCGGCCTGGTGTCCCTCGTCCTACGCGGATGGCGCAATCGAGGGCGTCGGCAGGCCGACATGATCGGTGAGATGCCCGTCGCGCCAGACGATCTCGGCGACGCGATACTCGGTCCCGACAGCGGGCTCTACGTCGGTTCGACGATCGCACCCAGCTGGCAGGACCGCGTGGCCGTCGGCGACGTGGGCGACCGCGCGTCCGCGACGATGACGGCGTATCCCGACGGCGTCCTGCTCGAGCGGCGGGGAGCCAGTGAGATCTGGATTCCGGGTTCGTCGATCACCGCGGTCCGTACCGAACGTGGCCTGGCGGGCAAGGTGATGACCGCCGACGGCCTGCTGGTGATCCGCTGGATACTGCCGAGCGGCACGGAGATCGATTCCGGAGTGCGCGCCGACGACAAGTCCGTGTACCCACGGTGGGTTGCCGCATTCGACACACAGACCGATACAGAACAGAGGAATGATCAATGACCGCAGCGGTTCTGGTGCTCGAGAACGGCCAGGTGTTCCGCGGCCGTGAATACGGCGCCGTCGGGGAGACGCTCGGCGAAGCGGTGTTCTGCACTGCGATGACCGGTTACCAGGAAACCCTGACCGACCCCAGTTACCACCGACAGATCGTCGTCGCCACGGCCCCACAGATCGGCAACACCGGGTGGAATCCCGAGGACGGCGAATCGACGGGCAGTGCAGGCAGTGAGGGCGAGGTCGGAGACTCGGGCAAGATCTGGGTCGCCGGTTACGCGGTGCGCAATCCCACTCGCCGGGTGTCCAATTGGCGGGCGACCACGTCGCTGGAGGACGAGCTCGAACGCCAGGGCATCGTCGGCATCGCGGGAATCGACACGAGGACCGTCGTGCGTGTCCTCCGTGACCACGGGTCGATGCGGGCGGGTGTCTTCTCCGGCACCGCACTCGCGAGCGACGACGAACTGCTCGCCCGGGTGCGCAGCCAACCATCGATGAAGGGTGCGAACCTCGCGGGGGAGGTGAGCACCGACCGCGGCTACCTCGTCGAACCGAGCGGTGATCCGCGCTTCACCGTGGTCGCGATCGATCTCGGCATCAAGACCAACACCCCACGCATGTTCGCCGAGCGCGGCGTGGCCGTGCACGTGCTGCCCGCCGACGCCGGTTTCGACGCCATCGCCGAACTGAAACCCGACGGCGTGTTCTTGTCGAACGGTCCGGGCGACCCGGCGACCGCCGACGACGCCGTAGCGCTGACCCGCGAGGTGCTCGCCGCCGACATACCGCTGTTCGGCATCTGCTTCGGCAATCAGATCCTTGGCCGCGCGTTCGGGCGCGGAACCTACAAGATGAAGTTCGGCCACCGGGGGATCAACATCCCGGTGATCGACGTCGCCACAGGCAAGGTGTCGATCACGGCGCAAAATCACGGATTCGCGCTCGAGGGCGAAGCGGGCGAGGAGTTCGACACCGACTTCGGGCGCGCCCGGGTGAGTCACGTCTGTGCCAACGACGGCACCGTCGAAGGCGTCGAATTGCTTTCCGGCCGAGCGTTTTCGGTCCAGTACCACCCAGAAGCCGCGGCCGGTCCGCACGACGCGGCGTATCTCTTCGACAGGTTCGTCTCCGTGCTGGAGGCAGATCGCGCACACGGAACGAGGTCCTAATGCCGCGCCGCGACGACATCAATCACGTCCTGGTGATCGGCTCCGGCCCGATCGTCATCGGACAGGCCTGCGAGTTCGACTACTCGGGTACACAGGCATGCCGGGTACTCAAGGCCGAGGGCCTGCGGGTGAGCCTGGTCAACTCCAACCCGGCGACCATCATGACCGACCCGGAGTTCGCCGACGCCACGTACATCGAGCCGATCACCGCCGAGTATGTCGAGAAGGTGATCGAGGCCGAGCGTGACGCCGGGCACCCGATCGACGCCGTGCTGGCCACCCTCGGAGGTCAGACCGCACTGAACACCGCTGTGGCACTGCATGATCGGGGATCGCTCGAGAAGTACGACATCGAGCTCATCGGCGCCGACTTCGACGCCATCCAGCGCGGTGAGGACCGCCAGATGTTCAAGGACATCGTTGCCAAGGTCGGTGGCGAGAGCGCGCGTTCGCGCGTGTGTCACACGATGGAGGAGGTGCGCGAGACCGTCGCCGAACTCGGTTATCCGGTCGTCGTTCGACCGTCCTTCACCATGGGTGGCCTCGGCTCGGGTATGGCCTACGACTCCGACGATCTCGACCGCATCGCCGGTGGGGGACTCGCGGCGTCACCGACGGCCAACGTGCTCATCGAGGAGTCGATCCTCGGGTGGAAGGAGTACGAGCTCGAGCTCATGCGCGACAACCGCGACAACGTGGTCGTCGTGTGTTCGATCGAGAACCTCGACCCGGTGGGTGTGCACACCGGTGACTCCATCACCGTCGCGCCGGCCATGACACTGACCGACCGCGAGTACCAGAAGATGCGCGACCTCTCTATCGCGATCCTGCGGGAGGTCGGCGTCGACACGGGTGGCTGCAACATCCAGTTCGCCCAGGACCCGCGCGATGGCCGTCTGATCGTGATCGAGATGAACCCGCGTGTCTCCCGTTCGTCGGCGTTGGCATCGAAGGCGACAGGTTTCCCGATCGCCAAGATGGCAGCCAAGTTGGCCATCGGCTACAGCCTCGACGAGATCACCAACGACATCACCAAGGAGACCCCAGCCTGTTTCGAGCCGACGCTCGACTACGTGGTGGTGAAGGCTCCGCGCTTCGCGTTCGAGAAGTTCCCCGGCGCCGATGACACGTTGACCACGACGATGAAGTCGGTGGGCGAGGCGATGAGCCTCGGCAGGAGTTTTGCCGAGGCGCTCGGCAAGGTGATGCGGTCGCTGGAGACCAAGGCGGCGGGCTTCTGGACCGAACCGAACCGTCCCGACCCCGCGACCGTGGATCTCGACGCGTTGCTCCACGAGATCGCAACGCCGAAGGACGGCCGCATCTACAAGGTGATGCTGGCCTTCGACGCGGGCGCCACCATCGAGCAGGTCTACGAGGCCACTGCGATCGACCCGTGGTTCCTCGCGGAGATCGCGGCGATCGGTGCGCTCGGCGCCGAGATCCGCGACGCGGACGCGCTCGACGAGGATCTGTTGCGCGAGGCGAAGTCGTCCGGCTTCTCCGACCGCCAGATCGCCGCACTCCGCGACGATTTCGCCGACCAGGATGCCGTACGCGCGTATCGTCACGGGCTCGGCGTGCGACCTGTCTTCAAGACCGTCGACACATGTGCCGCCGAGTTCGAGGCGAAGACGCCGTACCACTACTCGTCCTACGAACTCGATCCGGCAGCGACGAGTGAGATCGCGCCGCAGACCGAACGGCCCAAGGTGCTCATCCTCGGTTCCGGGCCCAACCGCATCGGTCAGGGCATCGAGTTCGATTACTCGTGCGTGCATGCGGCACTGACCCTGTCCGAAGCCGGGTACGAGACCGTGATGGTCAACTGCAACCCGGAGACGGTGTCGACCGACTATGACACCGCAGATCGCCTGTACTTCGAACCGCTCACCTTCGAGGACGTGCTCGAGGTCTACCACGCCGAATCGCAGTCGGGGACCGTGGCGGGGGTGATCGTGCAACTCGGTGGACAGACTCCGCTCGGCCTGGCCCACAAGCTGGAATCGGCCGGTGTGCCGATCGTCGGAACGTCACCGGCCGCGATCGATCTCGCCGAGGACCGCGGTGAGTTCGGCAAGGTGCTCACCGCTGCCGGGTTGCCCGCGCCGGCGTTCGGTACCGCGACGTCGTTCGACGAAGCGCGCGACACGGCTGCGCGCATCGGCTATCCGGTGCTCGTGCGCCCGTCGTACGTGCTCGGTGGGCGCGGGATGGAGATCGTCTACGACGAAGCGTCGCTGGCCGACTACATCTCGCGCGCGACCGAACTGACCCCTGATCACCCGGTCCTCGTCGACCGCTTTCTCGAGGACGCTGTCGAGATCGACGTGGACGCGCTCTGCGACGGCACCGAGGTCTACATCGGTGGGGTCATGGAACACATCGAGGAGGCCGGAATCCACTCCGGCGATTCCGCCTGCGCGCTCCCTCCCGTGACGCTCGGCCGGTCGGACCTCGAGATGGTGCGGCGCTCGACCGAGGCCCTGGCGAAGGGCATCGGGGTACGTGGACTGATGAACGTCCAGTACGCACTCAAGGACGACATCCTCTACGTGCTGGAGGCCAACCCGCGCGCGAGCCGGACCGTGCCGTTCGTGTCGAAGGCGACGTCGGTGCCGCTCGCCAAGGCCTGCGCCCGCGTGATGATGGGGGAGACGATCGCCGAACTGCGGGAGCAGGAACTGCTGCCCGCAACCGGCGACGGCGGGATCGCGCCGATCGACGCCCCGATCGCCGTGAAGGAAGCGGTGCTGCCGTTCAACCGGTTCCGCCGCTTCGACGGCACCGGCGTCGACGCGCTGTTGAGCCCGGAGATGAAGTCGACCGGTGAGGTCATGGGGATCGACGCCGACTTCGGTCGCGCCTTCGCGAAGTCGCAGACCGCGGCCTACGGGTCACTTCCGACCTCGGGTGCGGTCTTCGTGTCGGTGGCCAACAAGGACAAGCGCGCCCTGCTGTTCCCGGTGAAACACCTCGCCGACCTGGGGTTCACGATCCTCGCCACCGAGGGCACGGCAGAGGTGCTGCGGCGCAACGGGATCGTGGCGACCACGGTGCCCAAGCACTTCGAGGCGCAGCCCGGCGAACGCACGATCGTCGACGCGATCGTCGCGGGCGAGGTGGCGATGGTCATCAACACGCCCTACGGACAGTCGGGCCCGCGCGTCGACGGTTACGAGATCCGCAGTGCCGCCGTCACCGCTGGTATTCCGTGCATCACGACGGTCCAGGGCGCGAGCGCGGCAGTGCAGGGTATCGAGGCCGCATTGCACGAACAGATGGACGTCGAGTCTCTGCAGCGTCGACACGCGACGTTGGTCAACGAAGGGTGAGAAGCGTGACGCGTTCGGAGACAGCAGGTTTCGCGAGTCGGTATCGATCTGCTGTTGCCGATCGCGGACGGCTGTGTGCCGGAATCGACCCACACGTGGGGTTGCTCGAACAGTGGGGGCTTCCCGTCGACGCCGGCGGACTGCGGCAATTCGCCGACATCTGCGTCGAGGCGCTCGGTCCGGTGGCAGCCGTGATCAAACCGCAGGTCGCCTTCTTCGAGGCCTTCGGAGCGGCGGGTTTCGCTGTCCTCGAGGACGTGATCTCGGGCTGTCGCGCCGCGGGTGCGGTGGTGCTCGCCGACGCCAAGCGCGGCGACATCGGCTCGACGATGGAGGCCTACGCACACGCCTGGCTCGACGAGCGGTCACCGCTGTGCTCCGATGCGGTCACGGTGTCGCCCTACCTCGGGTTCGGGTCGTTGTCGCCCGCGATCACGTCGGCACGCGCCGGGGGACGGGGTGTCTTCGTGCTGGCGCGGACGTCGAACCCGGAAGGCGCAGGCGTCCAGCTGGCCTCGACGGCCGACCGGACCGTCGGACAGTCGATCGTCGACGCTGCCGCGGAACAGAACGCAGACGGGGCGGCGACGGTCGGGCTGGTCGTCGGGGCGACTCGCGCTCACGGGCTCGATCTGAGCGGTCTGAACGGCCCGATCCTGGCTCCAGGGCTCGGAGCACAGGGGGCCACGGCCGCGGATCTGCCGGAGGTCTTCGACGGCGCCGACCCCGCCTGGGTGCTTCCGGCTAGTTCCCGCGGGGTGTTGCGCGCGGGTCCCGACGTTGCGGCGCTGCAGGCGGCGTTCACAGTTGCTCGGGACGAGGTAGAGGCCGCCCTGTCCTGATCGTCGGGTTCTCGACGATCAGGACGCCCGCCCGACACATTCGTCCCGGACGGGCCTCCTGCTGGTTCGTGTCACCGCTGAGGTCTCACCACAGGTCATACACGGCGTTCGCGTTGGGGAATCCACTCGCAACCGAGGCATTGACGAAGTAGTGGCCACCGGTGGTGCCGGTCATGTTGGTGTTCACGTCGCCGCGGACGTTCTCCAGTTCGTAGATCGCACGCGGACCGAAGGCGCCGACCTGGTAGTTGACAAGCACCGTCTCCGACGCCGAGTACGGCGCGCTTGCGGTGACAACCTCACTGGCCCCCGGTGCCAGAGCGAACCGGGGTGCATTGATCCACCGACCGGAGCCTGGTGTGCCGCCCGCGTAGAACTCGGTGTGATCGGTGTGGTTGGTGATGGTCATGGCGACGGTCGGCTCTCCCGGGTGGGTTACGGGCAGGGTGCCCGCGTGTGCCGCGCCGACTCCGGCGGCGGCCAGTGTGCCTGCGATGCCAAGTCCTGCGACGACGGCCGCGGTGCGGATTGCGAAGGTCTTGCGGGTTGAGGCGTTCGTCTCAGGGGCGGTGTTGCCGGTGTTGTCGTTGGCGTTCATGGTGCTTCTCCTTGCGACTGGGGCCGCGTCCTGTGGGGGCGTGGTCGCTGTTCTGACACCAATGACCTTGCCGTTCAGGAGCCTTGCGCAACCTCCGCCGACGGACTGATCAGCAGGATGATCAGCGCATCCCCCGATCGGTGGATGTTGGCGTCAGCGCAGGGGAACGTCGAGCTCGCGGGTGCGCGACACGCTCAAGGCGCGTACCAATTCGTCGAGTTTGTCGGTCGCAACTGCTGTCACAGCAGTATCAGGCGTGGTTCGAGGTGTATCGACGACTCCATGGCATCGGAAACTCACGTGCCGCAAAGCCGGGTCTGTGACCTGCGGTTTCGCTCGGATTCGTGGTCTGTCACAGCAACCGCGTAGGCTCTGCCGGGTCATCGGTGAGCAGGGAGTTTGGAACCTCCCTACATTACCGAGGCCGACCGAGATCGCGGGGGTGCCTCTCGCAAATGCCTGTTCAGATGGGTACGGTCGCTTTCGCCGCCGTCATTCGACGTGGTGGCGCCCGACACCGGGCGACGCGCACGCCGAGACACGCGGCCACACGCCACCGGACGCCTGCCCCGGGCGCTGGTGTAGTCAGTTCGAGAACGAAAGACGGAGGAACCCGTGGCGCTTCCCCAGTTGACAGACGAGCAGCGCGCCGCTGCGTTGGAGAAGGCTGCTGCCGCTCGCCGAGCACGCGCCGAGCTCAAGGAGCGTCTCAAGCGCGGTGGCACCGACCTCTCCCAGGTGCTCAAGGATGCCGAGACCGATGAGATTCTCGGCAAGATGAAGGTCTCCGCTCTGCTCGAGGCCCTGCCCAAGGTCGGCAAGGTCAAGGCACAGGAGATCATGACCGAACTCGAGATCGCCCCGACCCGCCGCCTGCGCGGACTCGGCGATCGTCAGCGCAAGGCGCTGCTCGAGAAGTTCCCGTCCTGAGCGGGCAGAACACACATACGAGGGGCCGACTGGTTATTCTGGTCGGCCCCTCGGCCGTGGGTAAGTCGACCGTCGTGCGGCGAGTCCGCGAGCTCGTGCCCAACCTCTTCTTCAGCGTCTCCGCCACCACCCGGGCACCGCGGCCGGGGGAGGTCGACGGCCGCGACTACTTCTTCGTCTCCGATACCGAGTTCGATCGGATGATCGCCGACGACGAGTTCCTCGAATGGGCCGAGATCCACGGTGGACTGCAACGTTCCGGCACGCCGGCGAAGCCCGTCGAAGACGCGCTGGCGCGCAACGAGCCGGTACTGTTGGAAGTGGACCTGGCCGGTGCGCGTAACGCTGTCCGTCGACTTCCCGAAGCCATCACGGTGTTCCTGGCCCCGCCCAGTTGGGATTCTCTCGTCGAGAGGCTCGAGGGGCGAGGCACCGAGACCCCGGAGGCAGCGCAACGCCGACTTGCCACCGCCAAGTCCGAAATGGACGCACAAGGCGAGTTCGACCATGTGGTGGTCAACACCGAAGTCGACTCGGCGGCCCGCCAATTGGTATCCTTGCTGGTTGGACCCGACACTGTGGCCGGAGCCGCTCAGGCCCCACCCGTTTCGCCCCACTAGCCTCGCCCAGATCAACGCAGGAGTTCGCGTGAGCACGCAAGCCAATTTCGACACCACCGAGATCGTCGACGCCCCGTCGTACGACACGCCGCTCGGCATCACCAACCCTCCGATCGACGATCTGCTCGAGCGGGCGTCGTCGAAGTACGCCCTGGTCATCTACGCGGCCAAGCGCGCCCGGCAGATCAACGACTACTACAACCAGCTCGGCGACGGCATCCTCGAATACGTCGGCCCACTGGTCGAGCCGGGCATGCAGGAGAAGCCGCTGTCGATCGCGATGCGCGAGATCCACTCGGATCTGCTGCAGCACACCGAGGGCGAGTAACCACCACCGCGAGATGACCACTCCGGGCGTCAAGCGGCGCATTCTGGTCGGTGTCGGTGGCGGCATCGCCGCCTACAAGGTCTGTTCGGTCATCCGGCACTTCACCGAGGCCGGTCACGAGGTGCGTGTCATCCCGACCCGCGCCGCGCTCGAATTCGTGGGCGCGGCGACGTTCGAGGCGCTGTCGGGCCATCCGGTGTCTGCTGAGGTCTTCGAGCACGTCGACCAGGTTCCGCACGTCCGGCTCGGCCAGAATGCCGACCTGGTGATCGTTGCACCCGCCACGGCCGACCTGATGGCCCGCGCCGCGATCGGTCGAGCCGACGATCTCCTCACCGCGTCGTTGCTGACGGCGACGTGCCCGGTGATGTTCGTGCCCGCCATGCACACGGAGATGTGGGAGCACCCGGCGACCCAGGCGAACGTCGCCACGCTGCGTGAGCGCGGCGCCACCGTCGTCACACCGGCCTCCGGCCGTCTCACCGGTCGCGACACCGGCGCAGGGCGCCTGCCCGAGCCGCAGGAGATCGCGCTGCTCGGTGAACTGTTGCTCGACCGGTCAGACGCACTGCCGTACGACCTGGCGGGCGTGCGCATCGTCATCAGCGCGGGCGGCACCCGTGAACCGCTCGATCCCGTCCGCTTCCTGGGTAATCGCAGTTCTGGCAAGCAGGGTTTCGCACTCGCCCGGGCCGCAGCGCAGCGCGGTGCCCACGTGACGGTCGTCGCGGGATCGACCAACGAGGCGGGCGAGCCCGCAGGCGTGGAGGTCGTGCACATCGAGGATGCACGCGAGCTCGCCGACGAGATGACCAAGCGCGCCGCAGATGCCGACGCCGTGATCATGGCGGCCGCTGTGGCCGATTTCCGGCCGGTCAGCGTGAACGACACCAAGATCAAGAAGAACGACGACGGGCCCGCGCCCATCGAGCTGACGACCAATCCGGACATCCTCCGGGGGTTGGTCGAGTCCCGCGAGTCCGGGACGATCCCGTCTGAGGTCGTGATCGTCGGCTTCGCCGCCGAGACCGGCGACGAGCACGGCGGTGTCCTCGACCACGGCCGTGCGAAGCTCCGTCGAAAAGGCTGTGACCTGCTCGTGGTGAACGCGGTCGGCGACGGCAAGGCGTTCGGCACCGAGGACAAC
>NZ_BAFB01000143.1 GCF_000248075.1 Gordonia otitidis NBRC 100426
TGTCGATGTCGGGGTGCCCGGCGATCGCAGCTCCCACGTCCGCTCCGGTGCCGACCACGACGTTGAAGACGCCGTCGGGAACGCCCGCCTCGGTGGCCAGGCGTGCCAGCGTGAGCGTCGTGAGCGGGGTGATCTCGGCGGGTTTGAGAACCACCGAGCAGCCGGCGGCCAACGCGGGCAGCACTTTCCACACTGCCATCTGCAGCGGATAGTTCCACGGGGTGATGGAGCCGACGACCCCGACGGGTTCGCGTCGGATCGACGATGTGTGCTCGCCCGAGTACTCCGCACTCGCCTTTCCGTCGAGGTTGCGGGCAACGCCGGCGAAGAAGTCGACGTTGTCGATGCTGCCGGGAACGTCGAATTCGGTGGCGAGGCGGATCGCCTTGCCGGTATGCGACACCTCCTCGTTCGCCAGCAGTGTGGCGTTGGCGTCGAGTAGGCGCGCGAAGGTGTGCAGCACAGCAGACCGCTCGGCCGGTGTTGCCCCACCCCAGTCGTGTTGTGCGCGCGCGGCATGTGCGACCGCGGAGGTAACGTCGGAGGCAGAGGCGAGCGCGAGGTGCGCCACCGTGGCGCCGGTGGCGGGATCGATCACAGTGTGGTCGCCGCCCGATCCGCTGTACGGAGCACCGTCGACCCAACCGCTGGGAACTGTCGTGATGGTTGACACGACCACTGACGATACTGCGTGGACAACGGATTCACGACTTGAAGAGCCAATCTGATACCGAAACCGTGGTTTCGGTTGCCAATATCTGCTGAATCCGCCACCATCGACGTGTGGCCGAACCAATGCCGACTCACCTCGACGCCATCGCGAAGAAGATCATCGAAGAGCTCCAGGCCGATGGTCGGAGTTCGTACGCGGCGATCGGCAAATCCGTCGGCCTGTCGGAGGCAGCGGTCCGCAACCGGGTGCAGAAGCTCAGCGAGAGCGGCCTGTTGCAGATTGTCGCGGTGACCGATCCTCTCAAACTCGGTTTCTCCCGACAGGCCATGATCGGCATCCGCTGCACCGGAGACACGGAGCGATTGGCACGCCAACTCGCCGAGCACCCCGAGATCGATTACGTGGTGCTCACCGCGGGCACCTACGACATC
>NZ_BAFB01000142.1 GCF_000248075.1 Gordonia otitidis NBRC 100426
GCTGCCACGCGCTTTGACGTCGGCCTGGGCCCGGTCGTCGGTGCGACCGCGACACGGTGAACGGTCGTTCCAACAACCCCGTCTCCCAGCAACCAGCAACCCCGTCCTCCAGCAACCCCGTCGAGTCGGATCGCCGCATCGCTGGACACTTCCATTCCACTAACCTACGATGGCGTAAGTTACGGGAACGTAGGCGTAGGCGCCGCCTGCCGACGGTCCCGTCGAGCCGACCATCCGCGACTAGTGAGGACGCCATGGCCATCACCGACATTCCGGAGTACGCGCACCTGAGCAAGGCCGATATCGAAGAACTCGGCCGCGAGCTCGACAAGATCCGCGCCGACATCGAGGCCGATCGCGGTGAACGGGACGCGCGATATCTGCGCAACACCATCCGTTTCCAGCGCGGTCTCGAACTGGTCGGCCGCGGGCTCATCTTCGGCTCGACCCGGCGGTCGTGCTGGTGGGCGGGGGCAGCTGCCCTCGGCGTTGCGAAGATCGTCGAGAACATGGAACTCGGTCACAACGTCATGCATGGGCAGTGGGACTGGATGAACGATCCGGAAGTGCATTCCACGACGTGGGAATGGGACAACACCGGTCCGTCGGCGCACTGGAAGCACACCCACAACTACATCCATCACAAGTACACCAATGTGCTCGGTATGGACGACGACGTGGGCTACGGACTGCTCCGCGTCACGCGAGATCAGCGGTGGCGTCCGTTCAACTACGGCAACCTGGCCTACAACACACTGCTCGCGGTGTTCTTCCAGTGGGGTGTTGCCGCACAACATCTCGAGCTGGGCAAGAAGCGTCGGACGCCGGAGGCGAAGGAGGAGTTCCGGCGCGATCTCGCCGACGTCGGCAAGAAGATCGGCCGCCAGGTGACCAAGGACTACGTGATCTACCCGGGGCTCGCGGCAGCCGGAGCCGCCGCGCTGACCAAGGGCGACGTCGGTTCGGTCGGGCGGGCGTTCGGCAAGGCGGCCACGGCGAACGCACTGGCCAACGTGATCCGCAACGTGTGGAGCAATGCGGTGATCTTCTGCGGCCATTTCCCGGACGGCGCAGAGAAGTTCACCAAGCAGGACGTCGACAGTGAGACGCAGGCCGAGTGGTATCTGCGGCAGATGCTGGGATCGGCCAACTTCCGGTGTGGTTTCCTGCTCGCGTTCATGAGCGGAAATCTCTCCTACCAGATCGAGCACCACATCTATCCCGACCTCCCGAGTAATCGGCTCGCCGAGATCGCGGTGCGTGTGCAGGCGCTGTGCGACAAATACGATCTGCCGTACACGACGGGTTCGTTCCCGCTGCAGTACGCCAAGTCGTGGCGGACCATCGCCAAGCTCTCCTTGCCGGACAAGTACCTCAAGGCAACCGCCGATGACGCCCCGGAGACCGCGTCGGAGCGTCGTTTCAAGTCCGATCTGCCTGAGGGTGCGCGTCTGCACGCGGTGCTCGATCCGGTCAGTGGTCGTCGGCGCGGGCTGCGCACCGCCATCCGGTCCCTGCGCGATCGCCGGCGTCGTGGCAGCACCGCGCCTTCTCCCAGTGCGACAGCGACATCGCGCGCTGCCTGATCGTGAACCTGCCTGCGCATGACGTGTGGGCGCGACTCGTCACGCTACCGGCGGATACTCGTCGGTAGCGTGACTGTCGCGCATCAGGTGAGTGCGACATAATGGAGTGCAATGGCTATCACCGACATCAACGAATACGCACATCTCACCGACGCGGATGTCGATGCCCTGGGCGCTGAACTCGATGCTCTTCGACGCGAGATCGAGGCTGAGCGTGGCGAACGAGACGTCCGCTATCTGCGTCGCACGATCCTCGCGCAACGGGCGCTCGAGGTGGCGGGCCGACTCGCTCTGTTCGGCTCGCATCGGCGGTCGCTGTGGTTGCTCGGAACCGGTTCGCTGGCGTTGGCCAAGATCATCGAGAACATGGAACTCGGCCACAACGTGATGCACGGCCAGTGGGATTGGATGAACGATCCCGAGGTGCATTCCACCACCTGGGAATGGGACATGGTGTGCGCGTCTCCCCACTGGAAGCACTCGCACAACTACATCCATCACAAGTACACCAACGTCGTCGGCATGGATCACGACGTCGGCTACAAGATCCTGCGTGTCACCCGCGACGAGCCGTGGGAGCCGCGTCGTGCTTTCCAACCGCTGGCCAATGTGTTCCTGGCGGCCACCTTCGAGTGGGGGATCGGCTTGCACGATCTCGCACTCAAGGAGGTCATCTCGGGCGAGAAGCCGAAGGAAGTGGCGATACCGCAGATCAAGGAATTTCTGCGCAAGATCGGCAAGCAAGTGGGCAAGGACTACGTGCTGTTCCCTGCGTTGACCGGTCCCAACTTCGTGCACACGCTCACTGCCAACGCCACTGCGAACGTGATCCGTAACCTCTGGGCCTACGTCGTGATCTTCTGCGGCCATTTCCCCGATGGCGCAGAGAAATTCACGGTCGACACCCTCGACGACGAGACGCCTGGCCAGTGGTACCTGCGGCAGATGCTCGGCTCCGCGAACTTCAACGCCGGCCCGGCGATGGCGTTCATGTCGGGCAATCTCTGCTATCAGATCGAGCATCACCTCTATCCGGATCTGCCGAGCAATCGCCTCGCCGACACCTCGGTGCGCGTGCGCGAACTCTGCGACAAGTACGACCTCCCGTACACCACCGGATCGCTGTGGGTGCAGTACCTGAAAACGCTCCGCACGATCAACAAGCTCGCGCTGCCCGATCGTTTCCTTCGCGATACGGCCGACGACGCGCCCGAGACGGCGTCCGAGCGTCGGTTCACGGGCCTCGATCAGGCGATGGGTCTCAAGACCGCGCTGGGTGAGGTGCGTCGACGGCGGCGGTTGCGTCGTCGAAGCCGACGCTAGTTCCTCGTCCAGTCCAGTCCTCTTGCTCAGCGTCCGGTTGCCGTCCACGCGCTGGTCGCGCGGGCGAGCGGGCGTGACGCCAGTGCAAGGCCCGCGATGCAGGCCGCGGCGATCGTCACCGCCCACGGCGCGAGATCGTGAATGACGAGGACACCTCCCACCACCGCGCCGAGAAACATCGCCGCGATAGAGAGTCCTCGACGTCCCGCCTTGCTCCCGCTGCCCGTGCCGGCGCGGCTGTCGCCGAAGACACCAGTGATCGTCAACGTGAGCACTGTCGTCGTCAGGTCGGGCACGGCCAGCCCCCGAGCCACCGCGTTCTGTAAGCCCATCGCTGCCGAGACCAGCGCGATCAGGGCGGCGGATGCCGCGCGATCGTAGGGATGCGGACACGTCCACGCGACGACGGCGGCGGCCACCATCAGTGCGCACTGCCCGACGAGTGCCGTGCGCAGTTGCTTGCCCCGATGGGTGTTGTGGATGCGTAGTATTCGGCCGCCGATCGCAGCGCCGCAGGCGAAGGTCAGGAGCGAGGTGATCGACGCCCACGCCGCGAAACCGGCCGCGCCCGCCAGACCGAAAGCCAGGAACACGACGTTTCCGGTCATATTCGCCACGAACACGCGACCCAGCGCGAGATAGCTGAAGGCGTCGACGACGCCTGTCACGAATGTCATCGCAAGCAGCAGTGCGGGCAGCGGTCCGTGCTTGCCGTCCGCAGGCGGTGCGATCGTTTCCCATGCTTCCCTGACGTGGATGTTCATGGTGGTCGTCATGCTCGTCTCCTACCTCGTGCCTGCCGCTCGTGTACCCGCCGGTCGCGTACCGGTCGGGCGAGTACTTTCGGGCGACTCCTACGTGGCAGCCGCGCGCAAACGGCTGTGCGCGACGACGCCCTGTATCGGATGGTCGCGTTCGGTGATGGCGAA
>NZ_BAFB01000141.1 GCF_000248075.1 Gordonia otitidis NBRC 100426
GCGCGTAGGACGTCTTGGCTGCCCAGGTGGCCGAATCCTCACCGCCGCCTGCACCGTTGAGCAGATACAGGGTCGGCACCGGCTTACTCGTGTCCTTCGGATGCAGGACCGTGACGGGAATGGCCTTGCCCATCGACGCCGAGTACACGATCAGCGTCGTCTGCAGCGGTGAGTCGTGCACGACGGTCTGAATGCTCGAGGATGCCGGGTCAGGTGCCACCGGCGTCGGGTCGGCGGCGGCCACCCCGCTCATCGTGGCGGCACCGACCACCACGGCCGCAAGCGCGGTCAGAGCCGACACACACCGAACTCGACGAAGTCGCACCATCAGCCCCTTTAGTCCCATAAATAACAACAGCCTCAGATGTTACTGACCTCATTCCCTTCTCACCAAATGCCCGCGGAGGTCGTTAGGCAGTTGTGACCACGGGATATAGCTACCCCCGCACCCATCCGGCCACATCGACAGGTGACAAGTGTCGGCAAACTCTATAGACTATTTTCCATAGACCTCAGTCGAAGGAGTCACCGTGACCACACTGTCCGTAGAAGAAGAAGCCATCATCAAGACCGTCAAGGACTTCGTCGACAAGCAGGTCCGGCCTGTCGTCCGCGAGTTGGAGCACTCGAACACCTATCCCGAAGACCTCATCGAGCAGATGAAGGAGATGGGTATCTACGGACTCGCGATTCCCGAGCCCTACGGTTTCGCGCAGGTGTCGATGCCCTGTTACGCGCGCGTCACCGAAGAACTCGCACGCGGCTGGATGAGTCTGGCGGGCGCCATGGGTGGCCACACCGTCGTCGCCAAATTGCTCCTCGCGTTCGGCACCGATGAGCAGAAGGAGAAGTATCTGCCACGGATGGCGACGGGCGAGATACGCGCGACTATGGCGCTGACCGAACCGGGTGGCGGCTCGGATCTCCAGGCGATGCGCACCGTTGCTGTCCGCGAGGGCGACGAGTACGTGATCAACGGCTCTAAGACGTGGATCTCGAACGCACGCAAGTCAGACCTCGTCGCACTCCTCTGCAAGACCGACCCCAAGGCACAGCCCGCCCATACCGGCGTATCGATCCTGCTCGTCGAGAAGGTGCCCGGTTTCGAGGTGTCCAAGGACCTGCCGAAGCTCGGCTACAAGGGCGTCGAGAGTTGCGAACTGAACTTCGTCGACGCCCACGTGCCCGCCGATGCGGTGCTCGGCGGTGCCGAGGGCAAGGGATTCGCACAGATGATGAAGGGCCTCGAAACCGGTCGCATCCAGGTCGCTGCTCGCGCAACCGGCGTCGCGCGAGCAGCATTCGACGACGCGCTGGCTTATGCCCAGGACCGCGAGAGCTTCGGCGTCCCGATCTGGAAGCACCAGGCCGTCGGCAACATGCTCGCCACGATGGGCACCAAGCTCGCCGCTGCGCGCAGCCTGTTGCTCGACGCCGCCGATCGCGTCGGCACCGGGCAACGCGCCGACATGGAAGCAGGGATGGCCAAGCTCTTCTGCTCCGAGACCGCGATGGAGATCGCACTCGACGCCGTCCGTATCCACGGCGGGTACGGATACTCCACCGAATACGACGTCGAGCGATACTTCCGCGACGCGCCGCTGATGATCGTCGGTGAGGGCACCAACGAGATCCAGCAGAACGTGATCGCCAAGCAGCTGGTGAAGCGCGGCGGACTCGACATCTGATCACCCGCCCGACACCACTGGAGGTGAGCCCGTGCTTCCCCTATCCGGAGTGACGGTCCTGTCACTCGAACACGCAGTCGCCGCACCTTTCGCGACCCGACAACTCGCCGACCTCGGCGCGCGCGTCATCAAGGTCGAACGACCGGGCACCGGTGACTTCGCCAGAGCCTACGACGAATCCGTCGACGGCCTGGCCAGCTACTTCGTGTGGCTCAACCGTTCCAAGGAGTCGATAGCGCTCGACGTGAAATCGGAATCGGGTGCGAAGATGTTGCACCGGTTGGCCGATCACGCGGACGTCATCGTGCAGAACCTCGGTCCCGGTGCCGCGGAACGACTCGGGCTCGGTGCGCAGGATGTGCGCCGGCGCGATCCCAGAAAGATCGTGCTGTCGATCACCGGCTGGGGCAGCACCGGCCCGTGGGCCGATCGCAAGGCCTACGACCTTCTGGTGCAATGCGAAACAGGCCTCGTGTCGATGACCGGAACGCCGGACGACGTCGCGAAGGTCGGCGTCTCCATCGCCGACATCGCCGCCGGGATGTACGGGTTCTCCGGCGTGCTCGCTGCGCTCTACCAACGGCAGGTCACCGGCGAGGGCGCAACCCTCGAGGTCTCGCTCTTCGAGGCGCTCAGCGAATGGATGGGCCAGCCGGCGCATTTCACCGCCGGAGCGGGCCGGCAACCGGGACGCTTCGGTGCGGCACACGCCACCATCTCCCCCTACGGCCCCTATTCGGCCGTCGACGGACACACCTTCCTCCTCGCCATACAGAACGAGCCCGAGTGGCAGCGGCTCTGCGAGATCGTCTTCGACGACGCCGCGCTCGCGGCCGATCCGCGGTTCGCGTCGAACACGCTGCGCGTCGCCAACAGGGACGCGGTCGACGCGGCGGTGACCGAGCACTTCGGTCGCAGGACCACCGACCAGCTCACCGAACTGCTGAAGCGGGCGAAGATCGCGTTCGGCGGCGTCAACACGGTCTCGGAGTTCCTTGATCATCCGGTTCTCGCGGGACGCGACCGCTGGCGCAGCGTCGAGACCGAACGCGGACCGATCCGAGCGCTGTTGCCGCCCATCGGTTTCGGCGACGAGCCCCGCATGGACCCGGTGCCCGCGCTCGGCGCCGACAGCCTGACGATCGCCCGCGAGTTGGGTGTCTCTGACGACGAGATCGACGACCTCGTCGCGGCAGGGGTTCTCGGCACCCACGATTCGGACCAGGTGCGAAGCACGCACGCACACGACACCAGCACAGTCCAGGGAGGCCCCCGGTGACCGACACGACGACCACCACATTGAGCAGCTTCGTCGGGGACTGGACGCCGCAACCGGTCGTACAGCACGACGAGCTCGATCCGGCGCAGGCGACACGACTGGCGGCGACACTCGATCTGACCGAAACCTACTCTGCAGGTTCACAGTTGCCTATGACGTGGCAGTGGGTGTACTTCTCCGAGTGGCCGCGCAGCAGCGAACTCGGCGCAGACGGGCATCCATCCGACGGGCATTTCCTCCCCCCGATCCCTGACCGCAGGCGCATGTTCGCGGGATCGTCGATGCGGATGACGCGCCCACTTCGACTCGGCGAGCCGGCACAGAAGCGATCGAGCCTCGAGTCGGTCACCGAAAAGCACGGCCGCACCGGAGACATGCTCTTCGTCACCGTCCGCAACGAGTACTCACAGGACGGCGAGGTGGTGCTCATCGAAGATCAGGATTTGGTGTACCGCAGCGACTCCGGGGCGTCACGTCCGTTCACGCGGGAGGTCGAACAACTCGGTCCGACCGATGCCCCGTGGACCGCTGAGCCGACACCGACGACTCCACTACTCTTCCGCTACTCGGCGCTGACGTCGAACGCGCATCGTATCCACTACGACCAGCCGTACGTGACCGAGGTCGAGGGATACCCCGACCTCGTGGTGCACGGCCCGCTGCTGGCCACCTATCTCGCCGAGCTGGTCCGGTCACGGAGTGGAGGACGATCGTTGCGCGCCTTCGACTTCCGGCTACGCAAGCCACTGTTCCTCGGCGACGCCTTCCGGGCCGAGGGGCGCCCGGACGGCGACACCGTCGACCTCCGGATCGTCAGCGGTGTCGACACCGTACATGTCAGCGGGCGAGGTGAACTCGCATGAACCTCGACGCGGTACGCACCGCCCGCACACTGCTGTTCGTCCCGGGAAACCGACCTGATCGATTCGCCAAGGCGCAGGCTGCCGGCGCCGACCTCGTCGTGATCGACCTCGAGGATGCGGTGTCGACCGACGACAAGACCTCGGCGCGTGACGCCGTCGCGCAGTGGCTCTCCGACGGGCATGAGGCAGTGGTCCGGATCAACGGGGCAGACACGCAGTGGTTCGACGCCGACGTCGCCATGCTCGCCCCGACCGGCGCCCCGGCGATGCTGGCCAAGGCCGAGGATCCCGCGACGATCTCGTCGGTGGCCGACTCGTCGACCTCGGTCATACCGCTCGTCGAGACGGCCGTCGGCATACTGCGCGCCGCCGAACTGGCTGCGGTATCCGGTGTCGCACGCCTCGCGTTCGGCGCCATCGACTTCGCGGCAGAACTCGGCGTCGACCCCGATGATCGCGAGGCACTCCTGCTCGCGCGCTCCACACTCGTCCTGGCGTCGGCCGCGGCACACCTCGGCTCCCCCGTGGACGGGGTGACCACCGCCCTACGCGACGTCGACAAACTCTCGGATGACGTCGGTTACGCAGCACGAATCGGCATGCGCGGCAAGCTCTGTATCCATCCGGGTCAGGTCTCGACGACTCACGAGTGCCTTGCGCCGTCGACCGAGCAGATCGCGTGGGCACAACGGATCGTCGAGGCGGCGCGCTCGGATGGTTCTGCGGTCGCGGTCGATGGCCACATGGTCGATCCACCGGTGGTCGCCCGTGCGCAGCAGATCCTCGCAGCGGCACGCCCATGACCGCGTCGCTCACCGACGGACCACTCACTGGAAGACTGGTGCCCGTGCAGGAGTACCACGAGATCTCACGAACCTCCGACGGCACGCGTCTGGCCGTGCAGGTGCGCGGTAGCGGTCCGGTACTGCTGCTCCTGCCGGGCCAGGCCAACAACCACCATTGGTGGGACCGTACCCGTAACGATTTCGCCCGCGATCACACGACCGTCACCTTCGATTACCGCGGCACGGGCGACAGCGACTCCCCCGACGGGGACTACAGCACGCAACTGTTCGCGAGAGATGCTCTCTCTGTTCTGGATTCGTTGTCGATCGGTCGATTCGACGTCTACGGAACGTCGATGGGCGGGCGCACGGCCCAATGGATTGCCATCGCCGCGCCCCATCGCGTCCGTCGACTCGTACTCGGCTGCACCACGCCCGGCGGAAGTCATGCGCGCGAACGCGATCCGGATATCCGACGCGCCCTGGCCGGCCCGGACGCCACGCAGGTCATGACCGATCTGATGTACACGCCCGCATGGCAGGCCACACATCCGGGCCCGTACACCGTGCTGGGCGATCCGACGATGTCGGCGCGGGCACGCCGACAACATCTGCGTGCCAGCGATTCCCACGACGCATGGGCACGACTTCCCGAGATCGCCGCACCGACACTGATCCTGCACGGCTCCGACGACCAGTTCGCACCGGTCGTGAACGCCCAGATTCTGGCAGATGCCATCCCCGATGCGACGACCCACGTGTTCGACGGCGCGCGCCACGCGTACTTCGACGAGTACCGCGCGCAGGCGAGCCCACTCGTTCTCGACTTCCTCGACGACGCGCCCGGGGTTCACACGACGGGCTAGGTGTCGCCGAGCCGGTGCGCCAGTGCCGCCAAAGCATCAGCGGCCGAAACCAATTCGGTCCTCAGCGGCTGTGGGAGTTCATCGATTCCTGCCGCCAGTTCAGCGATGTGCGCATCTCGTCTCGCTTCGATGTAGGCCGACCCGGACTCGGTGATGGCAACGATCGACGCGCGGCCGTCTGCGGGGTCGGCGCGTCGCTCGACCAGCCCGTCGCGCTCGAGAGAGGTGATCAACGCTGTCATCGTCGGCGCGGTGACACCCTCGATCGTCGCGAGGGTCGTCGCCCGTCGGGGACCACTGCGCCACAGCGTGAACAGCGTCGCCGCACCACCGATACTCAGCTCACGCGTTCTGCGTTCCAGGGTGTGGGTCAACAGATCGAACAGCGCAGCAGCGGCCTCGGCGGTCGGTTCGGCTGCGGACATGTCTGGCATCCTATGTGGATTGCACAGAGTCCGTAAATGCGCGGCTCCGCCGCCCGAACTGTCCTGCGGCTCTGCCGCCGTTCGCTGCTCAGCGCTGCGCGGCGAGAAGGTGTCCGGCGTTCCTGATGTGGGCGACCATCGCCGCACGTGCTTTATCGGCGTCACGGGCGCGCAACCCGGCGATGATGGCCCGGTGATCGGCAGCCGACGCCTGTGGCCAGCCCTCGACCGACGCGAAGAATCGACGCGGCGCGTAGTTGAGCGAGCCCTTGATCATCCACGACAATTTCGGCGAGTCCGCAGCCGAATAGATCATCCGGTGGAAAACGTGGTTGAGTCGCTCCACCTCGTCGTAGTCGGCTGTGTCTGCTGCGTGTTCGAGCTCGGCCTGGATCGCGGCGAGGGCGTCGAGGTCGTCGTCGCCCATCCGCGACGTCGCGCGCGCAGCGAGTTCACCTGCGAGCAGCGACTGACCGGTGAACACGTCCTCGATGTCGGCGGCGCTCAACGGCGCGACCATGAATCCCCGACGTGGCTCGACGCGCAGCAATCCTTCGCTCTGCAGCGTCAACAGCCCCTCACGCATGGGCGTCGCGGAGATGTCGAGTTCGGCTGCCATCGTCTCCGGACGGATGAACTGCCCCGGTTCGAGCTGCCCGGAGACGATCAGTTCGCGTACATGCTCGGCCGCTTCGTCGGACAGCCGAGGGCGGCGTCTGCGGGAACGTGCGGGAACCTCGGCGCTCATGGAAACAATATAGTCTATTGAGTTCGACGCTCCCCCGACTCAGCGCCGCGATCCGGCTGCTCGTCACCATGCCTGCAGATGAGTCGACGCGCACGGTCGAGCAGCGCGTCCCTGATCTGCGCTGGTTCGAGCACCTCGACGTCGAACTCCGCGGACCACAGCACATTGATGGCGTGTCGTTCACCGATGAACGTCACCGTGGCGAGAACCGTGCCGTCGTCACCGACCTCATGGACGACCGTGCTGTACGCCTTCGCCCGCACCGCGCTCAGCGACCTGTCGTCGGCACACATCACCCGCACCGACACCTGTTCGAATCCGGCACGGAAATCGGTGCGTCGACGCTCCCAGATCGCGTCGAGATCGACGTCGTCGTCACGCTCGGCCCGTTCGTCGAGAACCTCGACGTCGGACATCCGGGAAACGCGGTACATCCGCTCCGCCCCTGCGGAATTGGCGACCAGATACCAGACATCTCCGGCGACGACGAGGCCCACCGGGTCGACGGTGCGCTCGGTTGCGGCGTCGGCTCCCGGTCTCCGGTAACTCATGCGGATCCGACGACCGTCGAAGACGGCCTGCTGCACCGGACCGAGAGCGCCGAGTGGTTCGGCCGCACGCACAAACCCCTCGGGTCGCACGAGCACTCGCGTGGCCGCGCGCATGGCGTCGGGCCGGTAGGCGTCGGGGATCGCGGCGGCCACCTTGCGCATCGCACTGGCGAGTTCCGGCGAGTGCAATCGACCGCCGCCGGCGAGCAACGACGCCGCCTCGGCGGGAGTCAGCCCGGTCAGATCGGTTCGATAGCCGGGGACGAGTGCGAAGCCCCCGTGACGGCCACGCTCGGCGTAGACCGGAATACCCGACACCGACAACGCGTCGATGTCGCGCAGCACTGTCCGCTCCGAGACGTCGAGTTCGGCGGCGAGTTGCGCCGCGGTCATCCTGCCATGCGTCTTGAGCAGCATCACCACAGCGAGAAGTCGTTCGGCTCGCATGAATACCAATTCTCCACCAAATCATGACAGAAGGTGTCGTGTATTCCTCGTGTACTCGAGCTGCGACGTCGCGCACGGCGATGTCGTCCGAACCGAGAGGCACGACATGAACTCCCCTGCCGACACCGAGACCACCGACACCGAGACCACCAACACCGAGACCACCGGCACCGCTTCCACGTCGGCGCCGGCCGATCCCCGGCCCGCCTACGCCGTAGCGACATCGTGGCTCACCGAGATCCTGCGGGGCATCCACCCCGATCACCTCGACGCCCCGACGCCCTGCACCGGGTTCGACGTGCGCACCCTGTCCGCCCACGTCGTGGGAACCGGGCGTCGAGCCGTGGCTCTCGCGAGCGGCGTCGACGTGACGACGATCCCGAGTGTCGCCGACACCCACGATCCGCAGGCGTATGCCGACGCCGTCGCGGAGGCGATAGAGCTCTGGCGCGATGATGCGAAACTGGCTGCGCTGGTGAAGGTTCCGTGGGGCGAGGTCCCCGGCGCCGGTGCGCTGTGGGGATATGTGAACGAAACCATGGTGCACGCATGGGATCTCGCGGTGGCGACGGGGCAGCCCGCCGAAGGCGATTCGGACGTGGCTGCCGCGGCGCTCGTCATCGCCCGGCAATTCATTCCCGCCCAGATCCGCGATCTCCCCGACGTCCCCTTCGGTCCGGTCGTCGAGCCACGTCCGGACGCGGGACCCACCGAACAGCTCGCCAACTGGTCGGGCCGTCGCGCGTGGCGGCGGTAACGTCGATGGTGTGCGTCTGAAAACACTCCTCGTCACCGGCCTGGGCACCGCCGCTGCAGCGACCGTCGGTAGCCTCGCATCGAAGTCGGCACTGCAATCGTGGTACCCGAAGCTGACCAAACCGTCGTATGTGCCCCCGGACCTGGCGTTTCCGATCGTGTGGACGGCGATCTACGCCGACCTCGCTGTCACGTCGGCGATCAGCATCGACGAACTCCGCGACAACGATGCCGCCGAGGCGAAGAAGTACGTTGCGGCGCTGGGCGCCAACCTCGCACTCAATGCTGGTTGGAGCTGGTTGTTCTTCGGCGCAC
>NZ_BAFB01000140.1 GCF_000248075.1 Gordonia otitidis NBRC 100426
GGCGACGGCGTTCTTGGCAACCCATCGCATCGCATATGCGGCGCTGCGGTCGACCTTCGACGGATCCTTGCCGGAGAACGCGCCGCCACCGTGGCGGGCCATGCCGCCGTAGGTGTCGACGATGATCTTGCGACCGGTCAGGCCTGCGTCGCCCATGGGTCCGCCGAGAACGAACTTGCCGGTGGGGTTGACGAGGAGTCGGTACCCGTCGGTCGTCAGGCCGGGGAGGTCCAGTTCGGCGAGGACGGGATCGACCACCTGCGACTTGATGTCGGGCGTGAGCATCCGCTCGAGGTCGATGTCGGCCGCATGCTGCGTCGAGACGACGACCGTGTCGAGGCGGACAGGTGTGTCGCCGTCGTATTCGATGGTGACCTGTGTCTTGCCGTCGGGACGCAGGTACGGCAGCGTTCCGTTCTTACGGACCTCGGTCAGCCGACGGGACAGGCGATGCGCCAGCGCGATCGGTACCGGCATCAGCTCAGGCGTCTCGTTGGTGGCGTAACCGAACATCAGGCCCTGGTCGCCCGCGCCCTGCGCGTCGATCTCGTCTTCGGAGATGCCGCTGCGGCTCTCATGTGAGTTGAACACACCACCGGCGATGTCGGGTGACTGTGCGCCGATCGCCACGTTGACACCGCACGACGCGCCGTCGAAACCCTTGGTGGACGAGTCGTATCCGATCTCGAGGATCTTGCTGCGCACGATGCCCGGGATGTCGACGTATGCAGTCGTCGTGACCTCTCCCGCGACGTGGACCTGTCCGGTGGTGACGAGGGTCTCCACGGCCACCCGGGCTTTGGGATCGTCGGCGAGGATCGCGTCGAGCACCGAATCGCTGATGGCGTCGCAGATCTTGTCCGGATGTCCCTCCGTGACCGACTCACTGGTGAACAGACGTGACGCAGAGCTGGTCATGTGATCCTCTCAAACTCGTGTCCCCCCACAGGGAGCACACGACGACGCCTGACGGGTCGCCGTTGGTGGTCTCGTGGCCTCTAAACCTACACACTCGTCCCGACAATCGACCGACGAGGGCAAGCGCGCACCTAATCAGGCAGCAAAGCGTGGACTTCGTCAAGTATTCGGCTCGCCATGAGGGTTTTCGAGCCGAACGGAAGCGATGTCTCGTTGCCGTTCGAGGACAGCA
>NZ_BAFB01000139.1 GCF_000248075.1 Gordonia otitidis NBRC 100426
GGGAAGAATGCGGGCACGAGGCCGCGAATATGATCGCCAGAAGAATGGTCGTCCCGCCGCATCGCGACGGCGGTCAGCGCCAATTCGTCGAGACGCCGGTCCCGGTGTGCGGTTCCGCGGGATTCGCCGAGATGCTCGACTGGCTCGTCGAGAACCTCGACCGGGACATCCGGGTCGACGACATGGCCGCACGGATGCACATGTCGTCACGCACGTTCGCGCGGCGATTCGGTGACGAGGTCGGGGTGTCGCCGCACAGATGGCTCACCGAGCAGCGCGTCGCCCACGCTCGCCGACTTCTCGAGACGACCTCGCTGTCCATGGACCACATCGCCACGCAGTCGGGATTCGGCTCGGCGACGCTGCTGCGACACCACTTCGCCTCCGCTGTCGGCGTGTCGCCTGCAACCTATCGCCGACGCTTCGCCGCAGATCAGGCCGGTTAGTCGGCTTTCGTCGACGCCACTTCGGCGCTTGTCGACGCGTCATCGCTCGGTTCGGCACCGATCGAGCCGGCCGCGGGCGCCACCGCATCGCTCACCACCGGTTCCTCACCCGTCGATGCGTCCTCGACCGAGTCGCGATAGGACTCGCTGAAGGACACGCGTGGCGTGGTCGCGACATGAATCACCGCGAGCACGACGTAGACGATCGCGGCGACACCGAAGAGCACCGCGAGCACGATCGCACCAATGTGTACCGCGCTGATCACCAAGCCGTCGCCACGCGAGGCAACCGCGCCCGCGGCGGCCAGCACGGCCGCGAGCAGGGCCCACGCCGCACCACGAAGTCGCGGCGTCACCGTCGACGAGTAGAACAGCCGCTGATACAGCGAGACCTCGTACTCCTCGACCGCGGCGAGACGGACCGGATCGCCGTCGGCGAGTTCACGGAGATCACGCGCCAAACCCGCGGCGCCGGCCAATCTGTCGGCCTCGCGCTCGCGGGTTCGGACATATGCAATGGTCGCGACCGTGGCTGCAACGAGCCCCAGGCCGACCATGACCCCCAGATCATTCACGCACTAGACGCTACCGTGCCGCTGATTCTGTGCCGCACGTTCTGGGCAGACGGTTCAGGCGATCTGCGCCTGCCACATCCAATGGAGTTGTTCCAGCTTCGCGGCGAACGAGATCAGCAGGTCCTGGGTGACCGGATCGGCGTCTTCTGTCTCGTCGATCCGCGTGCGCAGACCGGCGATCACTGCCTTGAGGTTGTCGACGATCGATGTGATGACCTCGGTGTCAGAAGTCCATCCGTCACCGAATCCGGTGGTGCCCGCCGTCTTGGCCACGGTTTCCGCCCGGCCGTCCGGCGAGACCCCGATGGCCGTCGCCCGTTCTGCGGCCTGATCGGTGAACTCGCGGCTCACCGTGACCAGCTCGTCGAGTTCGAGGTGAACCGAGCGGAAGTTGCGCCCGACGACATTCCAGTGCGCTTGCTTGGCGACGAGGGACAGGTCGATCAGATCGACCAGCGTCTGCTGCAGCGCATGACCGGTGATCGCTTTCTGCTCATCGGTCAACGTGCTCGTGATCGGAGTGTTCGTCATTGTGTGACTCCTTCTCTCATGTCTGCCCGCCGGTGGGCGGGTCGTGACGTACGTCCGGCGCCGGGCTGTGGCGCCGGACTCGCAACGGTCGCGTCAGCTGCTCAGACGCGGACCGTTAGGTTGTGGGCGATGTTGCCCTTCGTTGCCTTCGAGTACGGGCAGAAGGCGTGCGCGCCCTCGGCGAGTTCCTTCGCCTTCGCCTCGTCGACGCCGGGGATGTAGGTCTCGATGTCGGCGACGAGTCCGAACCCTCCGTCGGCCGGGTCCTTCCCGATACCGATGGTGACGGTGACCGTCGACTCATCGGGGACGGGCGTTCCAGCATTCTTGGATGTCGCGCGTAGCGCGCCGAGAAAACAGGCTGCATATCCGGCCGAGAAGAGCTCTTCGGGGTTGCTGCCCTCTCCGCTACCGCCAAGCTCCTTGGGCGGACGCAGATCGAGATCGATCTGCCCGCTCGCCGAGACGACCTCACCGTCGCGACCACCTCCGGTTGCTGTCGACGAGATCGTGTATGCGGGTTCGATAGCCATGGTCATCTCCTGGAAGTGTGTGAGAACTGTTGTCGTGGTTGAGCTGGTGTGTGACAGATCAGCGATCCGGCTCCGACGGCGCGGTGGCACGACAGGCTGGACACTGACCCCAGAACGTCACCTCGGCCTCGTCGATCGAGTAACCGTGGTCGGCGTCCGGCATGAGACACGGTGCCGATCCGACGACGCAATCGACATCGACGATCTCGCCACACGTGCGGCACACGAGATGGTGGTGATTGTCTGCGGTGCGTGTCTCGTAGCGCACCGCAGAACCTGCAGGCTCGATGCTACGGAGCAATCCGCTCTCCGTACATGAACGCAGCACGTCGTAGACGGTCTGCTTCGACACGCCCCCGAGCTGCTCCCGCACTCCGCGGGCGACGAAGTCGGCCGTCGAATGCGGATACGCGGCCAAGACCTCGAGCACCGCGAGACGAGGGGCGGTGACCCGCATCCCCGCGTCACGGAGCTGTCGTCCGAGGGCCTGTCGATCCTGCATGGAGTTCATCGTAACAGCCAAATTGGACTTGGTCTAGTTTTTAGATCATGTCCAATTTTGGTCATTCGGTGCAGTGAGACGATGAAGCGATTTCTGAATCCGCACGGCAACTGGCATGCTCTCAGGGTGTCT
>NZ_BAFB01000138.1 GCF_000248075.1 Gordonia otitidis NBRC 100426
CGCCGCGTTCGGTTGGGAAGAGCGTGGCGGATACGGAGACGCCTATCAGACGGCACAGGCGTTCGCGGCGTCGGCGCGTGCCGCCGGGGTCACGATCAAACAGGGCACGACGGTGAAGGGGTTGCTGACCGACGGTGACCGCGTCACCGGCGTCGAACTCGCCGATCGCTCGACGATCTCCGCCGACACGGTCGTGGTGGCGACCGGAGTGTGGACCAAGCCGTTCCTGGACGAGTACGGGATCGACGTCCCGATCCGAGTTCATCGCGAGCAGATCGTCATGATCCATCCCGGGATGGAACTCGGTGCCGTACCGGTGTTCTCGGATCTGGTGTCGCTGCAGTACGTCCGGCCGGACGTCCGCGGAGAGATCCTCTTCGGCAACTCCGACCTCGCCGAACTCGAGATCGCCGACCCCGACGGCTACCTCAACCGCGCCGACGAGGCGTTCCTCGACCTGACCGTCGACAAGGTCGGTACGCGGTTCCCCGCATTCACCGACGCATCGATCACCAGCAGCTACGCCGGCTGCTATGACGTGACACCCGACTGGAATCCGGTGATCTCACGCGGACCCCTCGACGGTCTCGTCATCGCCGCCGGCTTCAGCGGTCACGGGTTCAAGATCTCGCCTGCGGTCGGTCGTCTCGTCGCCGACCTGGTCGTCGACGGCCGCAGCAACGACCCCCGCATCCCCGAGCCCGACTTCCGACTGTCCCGCTTCGCCGAGGGAGACCTGCTCACCACGCGGTTCCCCTATGTCGGTGCGGGCGAGATGCGGTAGCCGATGTGTGCACTGCACGGCGGGACGCCCGTCGGGGCGGCGTCGTTGCCGCGTATCCCTGCCGGGCCACGGCGTTCACCGGGAGTGAAGTCCGTCTACCGATATGCTGGCGGAGTGACCGACGACGCTCTGATCCGCAACCAGTCGGGGACCGCGCGTGAACGCCCCGTCGACCAACCGGTCGAAGAACTCGAACTCGAATCGGCAATCGCGCACAATGTCCGTCGGCTACGCAGGCAGGTCGGGCTCTCCGTCGGCGACATGGCAGCCAAGGTCGGGATCTCCAAGGCCATGCTCTCGAAGATCGAGAACGCCCAGACCTCATGCAGTCTGAGCACTCTCGCGGCGCTGGCCACGGCGTTCGACGTCTCGGTCACCTCGCTGTTCCGTGGCGCCGACCTCGAGCGCTCTGCGGTGTTCGTCAAGGCCGGTGAGGGTTCGCAGATCGTGCGCGAGGGCTCCCGCGAGGGGCACGAGTACGAGATGCTCGGCTCGCTGCGCGGCGAACACAAGCGGCTCGAGTGCCTGCTCGTGACGCTCACCGAGAAGTCGGTGACCCAGCCGCTGTTCCAACATCCGGGCACCGAGTTCATCTACATGCTCGACGGCTCGATGGACTACGCCCACTCGCGGTCGGTGTACCGGCTCAGTCCCGGCGACTCACTGCAACTCGACGGTGAGGGCGCACACGGCCCCGTCGAACTGGTCGAGCTACCGATCCGTTTCCTGTCGGTGATCGCATTCCCGGACTCGGCCATCTGACCAGGCCCGATGGTCGAGCTTGTCGGGACCCCTCAGCTCGAGTACACACGGATCCAGCCGACGGTTCGGCTGTCGAGCGAGACGGTGATGGCGTCCTTCGACTTGGTGACCGAGTATGTGTGGAAGTCTGCCGAGAGGTCGGCGACGGCACCGGAGTTACCGAGCTGCCACGTCCCGCCAGATGTTGTCGGTCCGTGCAGGTGGTTCGTGTATGAGGTTGTCACCGAGAGAGTTTCGATGACATCGATCCCGCCGCTCTCCGGCCGGCCCGCGGAGAAGATGTCGGTGCCCATCAGCCAGAACGCGGGCAGCAGACCCTGTCCGGCGGGGAGTTTGATCCGTGCCGATGCCGTGCCGTAGGTGAAGGCGAACTCGCCCAGGGTGTTGAGTCGCGCCGAAGGCCAGCCCTGCCGACGCGGCGAGAACGACCCCGAGCACCGTCGAAGCGGACAGCTACGCGTGATGCAGCGGGCGCCAACGGTGTTCAGCGACCTCCCAGTCGACGTCGAGAGAGCTGCAAGTCCCGGTTGGCATTGTCGGTGACGTCAGAGCGAGCACTCACCGAGGAGCGCTCCACCGAGAAGAAAGAGGACACCATGCCCACACCGAACCAGCCCCGTCAGCAGAACCCCGCTCCGGCACGGCGTCGTCGTCGAGTCCGTCGCTTCGACGCACGCACCCGCCGGTGGAACTGGGTGTGGGTCAACTACTGATCCGACCCTCCCACTCAGGCCTGCACCGGCCCTACCCCTGCACGAGAGACCCGCCTGACCAAGGCGGGGTCTCTCGCGTCGCGACGACGTGGAGACCCGACGCAGCGCCAGCACGATGGTCCCGGTGACCGATACATGCGGTGGCAGTTCAGCATGCACAGTGCGTCGGTGACCGGACGTGTCGACGATCGTGATGTCTGCCAGTCGTGCACCCGACAGTTGGTTGCCAGGAAACGCGACGTCGGCGATGGCCGTCGTCAGCGGAAGCGCGGCGTCGACGTGAAGCACGGCGCGATCGGCGGTCAGATGGGCACTGCTGATCCTCGTCACCAGAACCGGGAACCAGAGCGCTTCGGGACACAGCGCCTGGCTGATGGGTTCCCCGGTCTCATCGAGGAAGAAGGCGACCTTTCGCCGCAGCGATTCCTCCTGCAGGGAGAGGTCGTTGACCCGGATATCGGTGCCGGCACAGCGAATGGGCAAGCGCCACTTCGCCGCATCGAAGGATCTGGCCACGGTGACCCCTTTCAAGGAGGGCAGTGTGTCGAATAGCGTCACTCCTTCGGTCTACGCCGGCCACCCAGCGTCGAGAAGGCTTCGGCCCGCTAAGAGTTCGTCAATTCAGCAAAAGCGGTCGCCAAGCGTCACGATCGGGTCGGTACGCACGGTGGTGGCGAGTAGGCTGACCTGCATGTCACGTGCCCCGGTCAAGCGTCGAACGTCGTCACGGGCACGGATCATCGAGTCGGTGACCACGATCCTGGAGTCCGGTGTGCGTTACGCCGACGTTCCGGTCGAGCGGATCCTGACGACCGCGAACGTCTCCCGCTCGACTTTCTATCAATGGTTCGCCGACAAGGGCGACCTCATCGAGAGCGCGGCCGAGCCCTTCTTCGCAGCGTTCTGGGACGTGTCGGACAAGTGGTGGATGCGCACGGAGGCTCTCGGACCCGACGACCTCGCCGACATCATCACGCGTATGTTCCAACTCGGTCGCGAGCACGGACCCGTCTGGCGCGCGTTTCTCGAAACGGTCGACGCCGACGCGCGCCTGCGGAACCAGTTCGGCAGCTTCCTCGAGGTCTACACCGCCAAGATGGCCGACCGTCTCCGGCGTGACCGGGACGAGGGCGTGGCGCCGGACGACATGGATCCGGAGCAGACCGCACGCTTCATCACGGTCACCACACGGGGTAGTCTGCTCGATCTGATCAATGCTCCCGAAGAACGCGACGCCGACTTCGCCGCGGCTCTCGCCGGTGGATTCTGGCAGGCGATGTACGGATCACTCTCCGACGCACCGAAAAGTGCTGCAGATCAGTCGAACTCGATCGCGAGCGATCCCGATGACGGGGTCGCCTGACACGTGAGGATGTAGCCGTCGTCGATGTCCTCTGGCTCGAGCGCCACGCCGTCGCCCGGTATGACCTCGCCGTCGACAAGACGCGCCATACACGATCCGCAGTCACCCTCCCGGCACGAGTACGGTGCGTCGACGCCGTGCGACAGGAGTGCGTCGAGAATCGGGGTGCTGCGGCCGCATGCCACCGATGTCGTCTCCCCGTCGATGCTGACCCTCACGTCGACGGATGCATCGTCGCTGTCGGTCCGGTCGAGCGTGAACGGGTCGCCCTCGAGCGACACGTAGCGCTCGACGTGTATCCGCGAGTGGGGTGTACCGCGTCGACGCAGGGCGGCCTCGACGAGATCCATGAACGGTGCAGGCCCGCAGATGAACGCCTCATCGTCGTCGTCCAAGCCACACAGTTCGTCGACGGCCGCGGCGTCGGGCATACCACGTTCGGATTCCAGCCAGTGGCTGATCCGCAGCCGGTCGGGATGACGGCGCGCGAGGTCGGAGAGAACCCCGGCGAAGATCACGGACTCGCGGTCACGATTGGCGTAGAACAGTTCGACCGAGCACTGCTGGTGCGCCAGAGCATATTTCGCTATCGACATGACGGGTGTGATACCGCTACCGGCTCGCGAACAGGCGAAGTGTGCCGTGCCATTGCGACGGGGTGAACACGCCGGACGGCGAGAGCGCGTGCAGCGTGGTCCCTGCTGTGACGTTGTCGCACAACCAATTGGAACCGTAGCCATCCTTGGTGCGCTTGACGGTGATCGCCGGGAGGTCATCCACGCCGGGCGCCGTGCTCAGCGAGTAGCAGCGCGCCACCGAGCCCGTGCGTTCGCTCGGTATCCGCAGCGTGACGAACTGACCCGGCAGGTAGGAGACCTCGCCGGGGAAGCGCAGCACGAGTGTCCGTGAATCGGCGGTCTCGGCACGGACCTCGTCGACGACGACGTCGACTCCGAGTGTTGTCGCCGAGGGCCTGCGGCTCGCTTGCACGGTCACCGCGAAACCCCCTTGTCGCTGACGAGTGGCAGTGAGCGATACCAGAACTCGCCCAGTGCAGTACCCAATTCGGTGATCTCCTCGGGTCGTGGAGTGCTGACGGGCAGGCCGACATGGACGTAGGCCATCTGCTCGGTCGCACACCCCAACGTCTCGGCCAGCATGTGCGGATGAGCCTCGTCGATCACACCCTGGTGGTTGAGGCGGTCGAGCCACCGCTCTGTTCGTCGGACGAAGTCGGCGCGCAGGTTGAGCCAGAGTTGTTGGAACCCCTTGTTCTCACTGGCCGCTGCCGCTTCACGGAGCAATCGAAGCATGTGACGGTTGCGTGCATAGGCCTGCAGATACGTCGTGTTCACCTTGATCAGGGACTCGCGTTCGCCGTGCGCGTGGTCGGGGCGCAGCCGCGCGGCCGCGAGTTCCTCCAGGGAGGGACGCAGCGCCGCGAGGAAGATGTCGTCGAGCCCGGTGAAATGACGGTAGAAGTTGCCCTGAGCGGTGTTGGCGCGGTTGGTGATGTCGGAGATACGAGTGCGTGTGTAGCCGTACTCGGTGAAGCACTCGACGGCGGCGCGCACCAGTTTCTCCCGTGTCTGCTCGCCACGCCTGTTGGGGCGTTTGGGGGTGGCTGCTGAATCGTCGAGGAGTCCGGCCGCGGTGTACACCGCGTCGATTCCGTCGTTGGTCATGTCGTCTCCACGTGTGTCGAATGCGTCAGTCACGCAACGCCTGCCGCTGGTGCAGGACGCTCAGGGGATGGTCGTCGGGTACCGTCTCGGGAAGGAACGACAGCAGTTCGTCGAGATGGGGGTCGGTGGCATTCTGGTCACCGCGGGCATCCCCCGCGTACACCACTCCGTTGGTCCCGTCGACGGTGACCGTCGACCCGGCGAGTGCGGTCGTCACCCCTGGCCCACAACCCACCACGCACGGCAGCCCGATCTCTCGACACACCAGCGCTGCGTGGCTCGTCGTACCGCCGACCTCGGTCACGACGGCAACCGAATCGAACATCGCCGGAACGTCCGCGGGCGAGGTCGACGGCCGGACGAGCACGACGGGGGTGCCCTGCGCCGCGGCAGCCGACGCCGCGTCGGTGTCGGTGAACACCACACCGGACGCGGCGCCGGGTCCTGCGCCCACCCCTCGTGCGAGTTCGTCCGCGTCGTGGGTCACTCCTACCTCGTCGGCCAACAGCCGTGCCTGGTCAGCGCTGATCCGTGCGCATGCCTCGTCGGGGGTGAGGAGCCCCTCGCGAACGAGTTCGACCGCCACGCGCACCGCGGCTCGCGCCGACCGCTTGCCGGAACGGCACTGCAGCATGTACAGGGTGCCGCTCTCGACGGTGAACTCGATGTCGACGAGGTCACGATGCTCGCGTTCGAGGACCGTTGCGATACGGGCCAATTCGCGGTGTAACTCCGGGTCGTGCGTGCCGAACTGCGTGATGTTCTCGGGCGTGCGCTCACCGGAGACGACATCTTCGCCCTGGGCCATCGCCATCCATTCCCCGAAGAGGGTCGACTCGCCGGTGCCGGGATCACGACTGAACACGACGCCGGTCCCGGAGTGCGTGTCGCGGTTACCGAAGACCATGGCCTGCACGGTGACTGCCGTGCCGCCGCCCTCGCCGAGACCGTGACGGTCGCGGTAGGCGCGCACCCGGTCGTTGGTCCACGACCGGAAAACCGCGCCGATCGCCTCGCGTAGCTGGTCGTAGGGATCAGAGGGCGGGGCGGCCGTCGCATCGCCGAGCACGATCTCCCCATATCCCACGCAGAAGCGCTGCCACGTGTCCTGTGCCCATGCGACGTCGCCGGTGGCCTCACCGAGTTCTCGCGCCAGTTCCTCGGTCAGTCCGAGGTTGAGCACGGTATCCATCATTCCCGGCATGCTCTGTGCTGCGCCGGAGCGTACCGAGACGAGAAGCGGGAACGGTCCGATGCCGAACCGCTTCCCGGTCGTCGTCTCGAGTTCACGCAGATGATCGAGAACAGCGGCCCAGACGTCGTCGGGCAGTGTTCCGCCCTCGTCGTGGAAGCGTCTACACACCGCGGTGGTCAGCGCGAAGGCGGGTGGCACCGGCAGATCGAGGGACCGCATCTTGTTGATGCTGTACGCCTTTCCGCCGAGAAGCTCGCGATCGGCGGGTGCTGTGCCGTCCAGCGTCAGCACCGACAGAGCGGTTCGTGCGGGAAGTGTGGTTCCAGAAGTCATCGGAGTGCTCCCTTCACGGGGGTGGATGTGTTGTCGGGTGCGACCACAGCGGGTCGTTGCGCGGCAGCTCGAAGTGCGGTCAGGCCGCCTTCGACCGGGATGTCGACGCCGTTGATCCACGACGCACCGTCGGAGAGGAGGAAGTCGACGGCAGCGGCCGATTCGGCGGCGGTGCCGTGCCGACCCACCGCGCCTGCCGACCGGGCGATGGCGTCGATCCCCATCGATTCCTCGTAATCGGAGAGGATGGGTGTCTCCGTCGGGCCGGGGCTCACCGAGTTGACGCGGATACCGCGCGACAGCAGGTCGGCACTGAGCAGCACGGTCCAGTCGGTGAGTGCGCGCTTGGACGTGTCATACGCTGCGGGGCCGTCGAGTCGATGCCTGGTGAGCCAGCCGCTCAGTCCGTTCCGGTCGGTGACGGCGAGCAGTTCGTCGATGGCGTTGGACGGCAGTGTGTTCCGGTGCGCGGCGATCGACGAGACGTTGACCACGGACGCGCCGGACTCCATCGATCCGAGCGCTCTCGCGGTCAGTGCTCGTGCGCCGAGGGTGTTGACCGCGAGGACCAGTTCGGCAGGCGCGGTACCCGGAACGCCTGCGACGTTGGCCAGTCCGTCGATACGGGTGGGCAGATCCAACGACGCGATGGCGTCTGGGTCGGACAGGTCGCAGCGCACCGACTCCACGCGGGGGTCGGGGCAGTCGGTGAGGTCGATGCCGACGATCCGGATGTTTCCGTGCGATCCCAGGAGTCGGGTCACCAGCGCCAGGCCGATTCCCGATGCCGCACCGGAGATCACGTACGTTCTCGTGGTATTCGCACTCACGACATCACCGCCTGGATCTCGGTGAACTCGGCCAGCCCGGTCGCGCCGAGTTCGCGTCCGTATCCGGATTGCTTCATGCCGCCGAACGGCACAGCGGGACGTTCCCGGGTACGCACTCCGTTGATCTTCACCTGGCCGACCTCGAGCGCTGCGGCGACGTCGCGTGCGACATCGCTGTCCGCCGACCAGACCTCCGCGGAGAGCCCGTAGTCGGAGTCGTTGGCGATCTCGACGGCCTCATCGACTGTGTCGTAGAACTGGGTGACCAGTACGGGGCCGAAGATCTCTTCCCGTACCGCTCGTGCGGTGGGTCCGAGCTCGGTGATGATGGTTGGGGCGATGAACCCGTCGCAGGAATCGACACGTCGGGTGTGGCCGGTTCCGGTGAGTAGGTGGCCGCCATCGGCGCGCGCCTTCTCGATGTGGTCGAGGACCCGGTCGGTCTGCAGCCGTGACGCGAGCGGACCCATCGTGGTCGACTGGTCTGCGGGGTCTCCGAGCACCGACGCTTGCGCGGCGTCGACGAGAAGCTGCTCGATCTCGTCCTGGTGGCTGCGGGGGAGTACCAAACGTGTTGTGGCATTACATGCCTGGCCCGAATTCACGATTCCGCTCGCGACCACGCGGGGTATCACCGTCGTCAGATCGGCATCGGGCAGGACGACAGCGGGTGATTTACCGCCGAGTTCGAGTGTGGCACGCACCAGGTTTCCGGCCGCAGACCGCGCGACCGCTCGGCCCGCATCCACCGACCCCGTGAACGACACGTGGCCGAGACCGGGATGCGAGGTGAGCAGGCTGCCGGTCTCCGAGCCACGTCCGTTGACCACCGCGAAGAGTTCGGGCGGCAAACCGGCGTCGACGAAGCATCGGCGGACGTCAAGGGCGTCGAAGGGTGTGAGCTCCGATGGCTTGAGCACCACGCCACAGCCTGCGGCGAATGCGGCGGAGACCTTCGCGACGATCTGGTGGACCGGCATGTTCCACGGAGTGATCGCCGCGACGACTCCGGCCGGGACGTGACGCAGCGTGGCGCCGTCGATCGTTCGTTGCCAGTCGAAAGTTCCTGCGGCGTCGGCCATTGCGCGGAGCACCGTGGCAGGCATCACCTGTTGCGTGGCCGCGGCGAGCGTCGTCGGCATACCCATCTCACGGGTGACGGTCGCGGCGAGCCCGCGCCGCGCGTCCTCGATGAGCGCTGCGGTGCGACGCAGTACCGCAGCCCGTTCGGCCACCGCAGTATCTGCCCACGCGGGCACCGCGTCGGCGGCGACCGACACCGCTTCCGACACCGCTTCGGCATCGGCGCATTCGACGGTGCCGACGAGGTCGCCCCGATAGGGGTCGACAACGTCGATCCGGTCGTCCGACCGGAATTCGTTGCTGCCGATGGCCGCTGCCGGCGCCGTCCGACGTGCCCTCACCGGCTTGCCCTGACCGAAACCGGGAGCGTCTTGATACCGCGGAAGAAGTTGCTCTGCAGTCGATTCGGGGCGTCGAGTACATCGATCTGCAGACCGCGTTCGATCACACGGGTGAAGAAGAGTCTGGCCTCCATCTTGGCGAGATTCGCGCCGAGACACGCGTGGGCGCCCCACCCGAATCCGACGTGCTCGTTGGGGAACCTGTTACCGATGAATGTCTCGGGGTCGTCGAAGATGCGGTCGTCGCGGTTGGCCGAGCAGAACCACATGACCACCTTGTCGCCGGCGGAGATCGTCTTCCCATGCATCTCGACGTCGCGCGTGGCGGTGCGACGCATCGAGAGAACAGGCGAGACCCAGCGGACCATCTCTTCGACGACGACCCGGATCTTCGCCGGATTCTCGCGCATGAAATCCCACCACTGGGGATTCTCCGCCAAGACGTTTACCCCGCCGGACAACAGGTTTCGGGTGGTCTCGTTCCCCGCGACCATCAGGATCAGATAGTAGGCGTCGAGGTAGCCCCGCGACAGGGGGACACCGTCGAGTTCTGCTGCGGTCAGCACACTCACGAGGTCCTGCGCCGGGCATTCGCGTCGCAACTTCTCCAGAGCACGGAAGTAGCCGAAGACCTCGTCGCGCGCTTTCACGGCGGTCTCGGGCCCCTCGGAGTAATCCGGATCCTCGCTGGCCATCTGGTTGGTCCAACGCAGCAGGTTGGGGCAGTCCTCGAGCGGTGCGCCGAGCAGACGGCCGATCATCACCAGGGGCAGTTGGGAAGACACCTTGGCGACGAAATCGATGTCGCCCGCCGCCACGGCACTGTCCAGGAGATCGTCGACCACCGCGGCGATATCGGATTCGAGAGACTTGAGTTTGACCGCGCGCACATGCGGGGTGACGATCTTGCGCAGCGAGTCGTGTTCAGGTGGATCGAGGTGGTGGATGCTGCGCGCACCCTCGCCCTCGGCGCGACGACTCGGGATCTGTGTGCCCTCGGTGACGGTGAAGGTGGCATAGTCCGAGGCCACCGTCTTGACGTCGTCGTACCTGGTAACCGACCAGAACCCGGGACCCTCGCCCGGCTCGGCGTTCCAATGGAGCGGATCCTCGTCGCGAAGGTGCGCGAACAACGCCGCGTCCCTGCCTTCCGCGAAGGGTCGGAGGTCCATCAGGTCAAGGTTCTCGACCGTCGTCATGTCGACTCCCGTAAGTGGTACGAACTGGATCTGGTTTGCGACTGCAATTTCACTAAATCATAGACTATCGTGTGCTGTGAACCACAGCAACGATCAAAAGTGAACCAGCAACCAACCAGATCGCGTGCGCAGAACGTGCTCACCAGCACCTTTTGCAATGTGACCAGAAGTTCGCAAACTAGGGGAGTTCGTGTATCCACCGACCATCGCTCGCGACCATCCAGACGCAGACGCCTATGTGATGGCGGGTTCTGGGGAGTCGCTGACCTACGGCCAGCTCGACGCCGCGTCGAACCAACTAGCCCATCACTGGCGAACGCGGGGAGTCGGCCCCGGGGACTCGGTGGTCATCGCCATGGAGAACAACCTGGCATGGCCGGTCGCCGTCGCCGCTGGAATGCGCAGCGGGCTGTACGTGACGCCGGTGAACTGGCATCTGAAGCCCGCCGAACTCGCCGCGCTGCTGGCCGAAGCGCGACCACGCGCCGTGGTCACCAGTGCGACGCTCGCCGACGACGTCGTCGAAGCGCTGCGGCTCGCCGGGCTGGGCGACGTTGGAGGCAGTGACGTCGACGTGACCGTCGTCGGGGGCTCGGCATCCGGCCACATGTCGATGGCCGATGCGCTGCAGCGACAGCCGACCACCCCGATCGCCGACGAGCGTCTCGGTGCGCGAGTGCTCTACAGCGGCGGCACGACGGGCCGTCCGAAGCGGTTCGCCCAGCAACTGCTCGACGTACACCCTGCACAAGCACCACAACGACATTCGGGGCTCGTCCAGAAGCTGGGCATCGACGAGAGCACGGTACTACTGTCCCCGGCACCCAACTATCACGCGGCCCCGTTCACGTTCGGACTCATCACCCTCGCCGCGGGCGGGACGGTGATCTGCATGGAACGATTCGACGCGCGCGCGGCGATGGATGCCATCACGCGATACGGCGTCACCCATTCCCAGTGGGTGCCGACCATGCTGATCCGACTTCTTCGTTTATCCGATCGCGACGACGTCGAACTGTCGGAGACGCATCGGACCGCGTTCACCTCCGGCGCGCCGTGCCCGCCGGAGGTCAAGGAGCAGCTCGCGCAGTGGTGGGGCCCGATCCTGCACGAGTACTACGGCGCCTCGGAGGGCTACGGGCACACCTACATCGGTCCCGACGAGGCTGTGAGCCATCCAGGTTCGGTCGGCCGACCGCTCGGCGCCACGCGTATCAGCATCGTCGACGACGACGGACACGAAGTTCCCGAGGGCGAACGCGGCCGCGTGTGCTTCGAGCAGACGACGCCGTCCGCGTACGACAACGCCGGTCCGCGCCCGGCGCGACGTCAGATGGGCGATATCGGGTACCTGCGTGACGGCTACCTCTACCTCGTGGGCCGTGCCGGGCACATGATCATCTCCGGCGGAGTGAACATCTATCCCGAAGAAGTCGAAGAGGTGGTGCTCTCGCACCCTGACGTCCTCGACGGCGCGGTTCTCGGCGTGCCCGACCCCGAGTTCGGAGAGTCGGTGAAAGCCGTCGTCCAGCGCACGCCCGGGTCAACGCTGACCGCGCAGGAGTTGATCGACTTCTGCCGAGATCGGTTGGCCCACTACAAGACCCCGCGGGTCGTCGACTTCGTCGACGAATTGCCCAGGCTGCCAACGGGCAAGCTCAACAAGAAGACGCTCGCCGACACCTACGGCCAGACGCCAACCCCCGAAGGAGAAAAGGTATGACAACGACGACAGACACGACAGTATTGGAACTGCTGCACGCTCTGGCGGTGAAGGGTCTTGCGTCCGACGCAGTGCTCTCGGCGATGACCGGCCTCGACGACGCCGCGCTGACCGAGGTGATCACCGCGGCGCTCGACGACGGTCTCGTGCTCCGCCGTGAAGGACGCGTGTCGGGCACACTCATCACGCCCAAGGGCCGCGAACGCCTTGCGGAACTCCGTACGGCACAACCGTTGTCACCCGAGGAACGTGATGCGATAGATGCGGCATATGGGGCGTTCCTGCCGGTCAACGGTGAGTTCAAACGGGTGTGTGCCGCGTGGCAGATGAAGGACGACGTCACCCCCAACGACCACTCCGACACCACATACGACGCCGCGGTGATCTCCGATCTCGACCGGGTACACAAGCAGATCGTCGGGGTCCTGGCACCGGCTGCGGCCGTGGTGGCACGTCTGCATCGATACGACGAGCGTCTGGCCCGCGCCCTCGAGCGGGTGCACGAGGGCGATACCGCGGCCTTCGCGCGACCGATGTACGACAGCTATCACGACATCTGGATGGAACTGCACCAAGACCTGTTGCTGACGACGGGGCGTGAGCGCGGGGCCGACGACGAGGGGTGACGGCCGCGCCCCGGTTGGCCCACGCCAGGTCCTGGTTCTTTCAGGCCGACGTGGGCCACGCGCCGGGCACCTCGGTGTCTGGCGTGGTCGGATGCTTGTCGGCGCGAAATGCTCGTCGGCGCGAAATGCTCGTCGGCGTCAGATGCTCGTCGGCGTCAGATCAAGGGCGCGCGCCAATGCGCGGGCATCGGCTTCGGAGAGAACGCCATTCGCATCCGCGACGGTGTTCAGGCTGGTGATCGACACGTGACCGTCGACCACGGCGGCACCGTCTGTGCCGCGCCGGAATCCGCCGTCGCGTTCCTCGCGGTGCAACACCAGATCGTTCTCGGTCCGCGAGATCCGCAGGGAGAACATGCTTTGCGCGGCGAGGGTGGTGATGACGGCGCGGTCGAGATCGGCGAGGTCGACCGCGGGGACGTTTACGTTCAGCGTGAGGCGGGGCGAGCCACGGTCGGACATCCAACGCACCACAGATCGCGCAACGGCTGCGGCAGTGTCGTAGCGATGGTGCGGCTCGAACGCGGTGCTGATCGCGACGCCGCTCACACCTGTCACGCGTGCCGCGAGGACAGCCCCGACCGTGCTGGAGAAGAGGATCGAGCGGCCGGTGTTGTGGCCGGGATTGATCCCGCTGACGACGAGTTCGGGGGCAGGTCCGAATGCACCTGCGCATGCGGCGATGACGGCGAGCGCGGGCGGACAGTCGACTGCGAACACCGGCGTCGTGCCGAGAGCGTCGATGTGCCTTTCCTGCACAGCGATGTGCGTACCGTGCTCGATGGTGCCGATCGAACTCCCACTGCCGCTACGTTCCGTGGTGGGCGCCGCGACGACGACGTCGTGCCCGTCGTCGACCAAAGCTGTTGCGAGAACGATCAATCCCTCGGCGTCGACGCCGTCGTCGTTGGTGACCAGCACGCGCATGCTGCACTCCCTTCCGCGTCGGGCATCGAACATGGCCGAGAATCGGTGCCCCAACAAATAGTGACTCAATGATCACATACATGTCCAGTGATCGGTGAACAGGACAGCGCCAATCTCGCTTGAATTGCGTGACATGGCTGCTCAGAAACCGTTGACACAGTGAGCGCCATCACATAATAATGTGACGAAGCGTTCGCTAATGAGTCATCGCAGACTGCTGAGTGATGACGACGCCGCCCGATCCGAACCGGAAGGAGGCCACCGGATGACCGACTGGCCGCTCATGGACGAGACCTCCAAACTCTTCCCCCTGTACTCACGTGCGAATGTCGGGGAGATCTTTCCCGACCCGATCACGCCGCTCAACGCGTCGGTGGGCTTCCAGCACTGCCTGGAACCGGGTTGGCGGGACGCGTTCGTCGCCTGCCGCGTCTGGGACGACGACCTCTACGACGAGACCGTTCCGTTCAACGTCCTCCCTGCCTTCGGTAGCTACCTGTACATCAACATGTCGCTGATGCGACTGTTCGGCGTTCGCGTGCCGGGAATGTCGGCCGAGGCCGTCGATCTGCAGTACTTCGGAGACATGCCGGGCATCCCGAGCTACGAGAGCGAGAAGCGCGACTTCGACGAGAACCCCGAGTACGAGGAGAAGGCGGGCGCATGGCTCGCCGAGCAGGTTCTCGGCGCCACCGATCTCGCCGCATACGACACCGACCGCGCCGAGGTCGAGCAGATCAGGTCGAACCGCCCCGACATCAGCACGCTCTCGGACACCGAATTGGTCACGCGCATGCGGTCTTTCGAACTGCTGCTGAGACGACTCTTCAAACATCACATCGAGGCGAGCCTGAAGAGCGGCG
>NZ_BAFB01000137.1 GCF_000248075.1 Gordonia otitidis NBRC 100426
CCGAGCGCCGGACTGAACTCGAAGCAGCCAAGAAGGCGCCTCTCGGCGTTCTGCCTCAGCCGAGAACTCCGGTGCAGGGCTGCATCGGGGCCAACAACAACGGTTTCTTCTGCGAC
>NZ_BAFB01000136.1 GCF_000248075.1 Gordonia otitidis NBRC 100426
GGCAGCGACAGCAACACGACGTCCGCACTGCTGAGCACATCCTTGACCGAGGTGGCACCGGTCGCACCGCAGTCGGCCACGTTGGCTGCCACGGTGTCGAAGCCGATCACCTCGACTCCGGCGTCGACGAGGCAGCGTGCCATACGGCCGCCCATGTTGCCCAGGCCGATGAATCCGACGGGACCGCCGCGTCCGGGCTTCTGTGATGTGACGTCAGACAACGTCTGCTCCTCTCTGTGTGGCTGCGACGCAGCGCGATGGTGTTGGCGTAGGGGCGATGACGACCGCGAACTCTGCGGTGTCGTGCGCGGGGAAGCGCGTCATGACCTCCGGATCGTGGCCGGGCACCAGGATGGCGTTTCGCTCGACGACGATGCGCTTCATCGTGTCGAAGCCGGCGTACATCGCCTCGAGGTCGGCGACGACGAGGAACGGCATGTCCCGCTCGATCTCCTCGTAGTAGTGCGTCGCGTCCGAACTGAGCAGGACGGTGCCCGCCTCGGTGTTGACCAGGACGATCGCCTGCCCTGGGGAATGACCGCCGAGTTCGATCAACTCGATTCCCGGAGCGATGTCAGAACGACCCTCGAAGAAGGTCATTCGTCCCTGGCGTGCGATCTCGCCGAGCAACTCGAGCTCCCGTGTCTCGGCAGAGTGTCGAAACTGCAAGCGATGCGCCATCTCTCCGGTCCAGAAATCGAACTCGGTCTTCGGGGTGATGATCGGCGACCGCGGGAACAGGTCGAGGTTGCCGGCGTGATCGTAGTGAGCGTGGGTCAGGATCACGGTGGCGTCATCAGGGTCCACGTCGAGGGCTGTGAGTGCATCAGCGGGGTGGATGAGGTGGCCGCGTTGGCGTGCCCGCCCGCCCTCGACGCTGTATCCGGTGTCGACGACGAAGGTGCGCTGAGCGTTTCGCACGATCCAGATGAAATAGTCCATGCCGATCGGGCCATCGGGCTCGTCGTAGAGATGATGATTGAGATACACGAGGCTACGCAGCGTCTGCCTCGACGCGTAGCGCACTGCGAGCACCTCGTAGACGTCGTCGTCCATCAGGTTCACCGGATTTCCGTTATGCATGTGTCCCCGGGACCGAGGACTGAGATGTCATACGGTAAGGCAATATCCGGCCCATGCCTATGGCGTTGCTCGACGGCAGCTGATCTGTGCGCAAATCTTAAGCCGGACAGCGCGATTTCTAGATCTCCTTACCCCGAGACGTCAATAGGCTGAGCGTTGGATCAGACCGTCATGACTCGGATGTATGACAATCAATGCAGGAGGAACCATGAAGTTCGACGACACGCACGACGAGACGTACCGCGAGGGCATCGAGATGCGCAAGGCGGTGCTCGGGGCGGAGCATGTGCAACGCTCCCTCGACAACGTCACCGAGTTCTCGCGGCCCATACAGGAATTGGTCACCGAGTACTGCTGGGGTGCGGTGTGGACGCGTCCAGGACTCGATCGCAAGACCCGGAGCCTGCTGAACCTCGCCATGCTCACAACACTCAATCGCGGACATGAGTTGGCAGTTCACGTTCGCGGCGCTGTCACCAATGGCTGCACCGAGGAAGAAATCCAGGAAGTGCTGATCCAGACCGCGATCTATGCCGGGGTGCCCGCGGCATTGGAGTCGTTCCGGATCGCAGAGGCAACCCTCTCGGAGATCCGCGTCAACGCCTGACGACTCGCGCGCCTGACGACCCGGGCGCCTGACGATTCGTTCGACCCCGGACGCTACCGTGCCGACATGGGTACCGCGTCCGGGGTGCGTCGCGCGGTGGTGCGAAGACGAAATGCCGCGGGTGTCTCGCCGGTGGTGCTCTTGAACACCTGACCGAAGTGCGATGCACCGGAGAAGCCCCAATGTGTGGCGATGGTGGCCACCGGTACGTCCACTTTCATCGGGTCGGCGAGCTCTTCGCACGCGCGCGCCACCCGGCGCTCCCGGATTCGCGCCGCAGCGCTCTGACCGCTGAGTCGGAAGATGTTGTGCACGTGCCGAACTGAGAGATGATGCGCGGCCGCGAGCTCGTTGACGTCGAGATCGGGATCAGGCAGACGCTCCTCGATGTGACGATACATCTCCCGCAACAGGACGACGTGCGGGTCGGATTCCGACCAACTCCCGTCGCAGTCGTCGAGGATCACCGCGAGTCCGAGTTGGGCGGCGCTCCGCATGACCCGGTAGCGCTGGTGGCCATCGAGCATCTCATAGCCTGCAACGATGGTGTTCAACAGATGGGTGAGCGCCCCCGTGAGCGACCCCTGACCCGCGCGGATCGCCGTCAGTCCGAACTCTGCAAGAGGTATCTCCACCTCGCTCCAGGGAATCGACAAGTCGACGCTGCGGCTGTCGGGTGACGCCGCCGTGGTAGCCGTCCGGCTGGTGAGCACCCCCGTGTCACCGGGCCTCAGCGTCGTTTCGGTGGTTCCGGAACCGACTCTGCTGTGCCCGGTGAGCTGGACTCGCACCACCGTCGACGATGAGTCCGGATAGGTGGGAAAGCTTTGTCCGGCAACGTCTTCGGAGATCAACTCGGTGACCCGGACATTGGTTGCCGGAGCCGTGAACGATCGCACAGCCGGTGATCGGCCGGGGCCGGGGCCCGAGAACCTGCCGCCAGTGCGTCCACCCGACAGTGGTGTGCGCTTTTGGCCCATGCCTGCGCATCGATCAGCATCTACATTCATCTGTGAACCGCGCAACACAGAACCTCCGGTGTGACTCATGACTCGTCATGATTGTATGACAATCGTACAACAAGTCCAGGGGCGGCGCGGTCGAGCGGCGATCGTCCGAATGCGATCGAGACGTCTGAAAGGAATCGGTAGCGATGCACAACTTTCCACGGCCGACGCAGGAGCGGCTCTACGCCCAGCGATCACCGGTCGACGAGACCTGCCCGGAATGCGGCAGTTCAACGGCAGTCGCCGAGTACCGGGTGCTCGGCGAGGGTGGCTGGTGGGACGTCACCAAATGCCAGGACTGCCTGTACACGGTGACCAAGACGAGGACACCGAGGCTGGGTTCGTTCACACCTGTCGTACCCGCCAGGACAGCCGCTGGCGTCGGGCAGAGGGGGAGTGAGCACGATGTTCGGAGTTGATGTCGGCGGTACCTTCACCGACGTCGTCGCGGTGCGCGACGGCAAGATCTCGGTGACCAAGGTGCCCAGTAGTCGTTCCAATCCCCCGGCGCCGGTTGTCGAGGGTGCCAAGAGACTCGGCGTGGCCGGTAGCACTGTCTTCAACCACGCCAGCACCATGGGGCTCAACGCGGTCATCGAGCGGCGACTGCCCAAGATCGCATATCTGACCACGGACGGTTTCCGGGACGTCCTCGACCGGGGAAACGTGCACCGCCCGCTGGACGCCCAGACCGATCCCGCATAGCGTCGGTCGTTCGGCGATGCCAACCGGCCGCTGGTGCCGAGATACCTGCGGCGCGGCGTCGTCGAGCGTGTCACCGCCGACGGAAACGTTCTCATCGAACTCGACGAGTCCAGTGCGCGGCATCAGCTCGAGGTGCTCGGCAAGTGCGGCGTCGAAGGCATCGCCATCTGTACCATCAACAGCTACGTCAACCCGGCGCACGAGATCCGCCTCAGGGAACTCGTGCACGAGGTTCTCGGTGACGACATGGTGGTGTCCATCTCCTCCGAGACATCGCCCCTGGCGAAGGAATACACGCGCGCGTCGACGACGGTCATCGACGTCTTCATGAAGCTGATCTTCACCGACTACTCAGCTCACATCGATCGCGAGCTGCGGGAACTCGGTTTCGACGGCGAGTTGAACTTCGCCGACTGTGCGGCAACACTTCTGCCGTGGCAGGAGGCGCTCAATCGCCCGTTCCGCATCCTGTTCGCCGGGCCGGCGGCAGGCACCATCTCCAGTGTGCGACTCGGCGCCGCCATCGGAGAGAACAACCTCCTCTGCGCCGATGTCGGCGGGACATCGACGGACGTGTCGTTGATCGTCGACGGAAAGCCGTTCATCGAGAACACCTTCGAGCTCGAGCACGATCTCGTGATCAATGCGCTCTCGACCGAGGTGTACAGCGTCGGTGCAGGCGGCGGCAGTCTGGTCGGGATCGCGCCGTCGGGCGGCATTCAGGTCGGACCGGGGTCGGCAGGTGCAGAACCGGGACCGGCCTGCTACGGGCGCGGGGGCACCCAGCCCGCAGTGACCGACGCCTGCCTGTTGATGGGCATCCTCGACGGCGAGGCGTTCGCCGCAGGTGAGATGTTCCTCGACAAGGAGGCTTCACGCGCGGCGTTCGAAGCGCTCGACACTCCGATCGACTTCTCTGAACGTGTCGCCTCGGCGTACTGGCTTGCGGTGTCGAACATCGCCGAAGAAGTCCTCAATGTTGCTGTGCGGCACGGCGTCGACATCCGCGACTTCGCGCTCATGTCCTACGGTGCTGCTGGACCCATGCTGTTGCCGGCGGTGCTCGACCTGCTGCCACTGAAGAACGCGATCATTCCGCCGTACCCCGGGCTCTTCTCCGCGCTCGGACTGCTCTCCACCGATCAGGTCTTCTACGAATCACGTAGTGCATACATGGTGTTGTCCCCGGACAACGCCGACCAGGTGGCCGAGGTCTTCGACGAGATGGAGCGCACCCTGCGCGAACGCGTCGGTGCCGCGGGCGCAGACCTCAGGGTCAGGCGGAGCTTCGACGGACGCCTACTCGGCCAGAGTTGGGAAACACCCTTCATCGAGATCACCGGCGACACGATCACACAGGACACCGTGGGCGACATGATCGCGGCATTCCACCGCGCCTACGAGGACCGCAACGGCCATCGCTTCGAGCAGATCCCGGTGGAAGGCGTCACCTATCGCGTCGAGTTGATCGTTCCCTCGGAGAAGGTGGAGTACATCCCCGTCGAGAACCGGGCACCGTTCACCGCATCGCCCGACAGGTTGATCACTCTGGAATACCTCACCGACACCCCGGTCACTGCGGGCGAGTACCAGCGGGCAGAGCTCGCCGTGGGTGCGACCGTGGAGGGTCCCGCGGTGATTCGCGAAGATCTGTCCACCACCATCGTCCTGCCCGAGCAGACGGCACTCGTCGGGCGGTGCGGCGAGCTCATCATCGAAAGGAAGACGAAATGACACTCGTCGAACAGGCGGCTCCCGTGGAGTCGTCGCAGATACGTGATCTCGACGCCGAGATGTTCACCCACCTCTACGGGTGCGATCGATACACCGCCACCGTTCTGAGCAACCGTTTCGACTACCTCGTCGAACACATGAGTGCTCGCCTGCTGACCGGTGCATTCTCGCCGGTGCTCCGCGACTTCTACGACCTCGCGTGCACCATCAGCGGACCGACGGACCTCGATTACCTTGTGCCTGCGGCGAGCAACGGCATCGTGCTGATGGCTGGCACCGCACTGGACGGGGTCGCCAACACGGTCGAGGAGTTCGGTCCGGAGAACCTCGCCGAAGGCGACGTGCTCATCTCCAACGACCCCTACCGCACGGGCAACCACAACAACGACCTGACATTCATCCGGCCGGTCTTCGTCGACGGCAGGATCATCGGCTTCGTCAATCTCAATGCGCACCAACTGGATATGGGTGGTGTGGTTCCGGGCGGCTTCAGTGCGACGAAACGAAACGTCTACGAGAACGGGCTGGTGATCTCACCACGCCTCTTGGTGCACAAGGGCGAGAAGGTCCCCGAGACCTGGAATCTGATCTTCGACAACGTCCGGATGGCCGACATCCTCTACCCGGACATGCTGACGATCTGCTCCAGCCTCGAACTCGGCGAGCAACTGTTGCTCGAGTCCGTCGAGCGATACGGACTGGCGGCGGTGCACGGCACCATGCGCTACGTCTGCGACCTCGGTGCCGAATCCATGGCAACCGCGTTGTCGGTGCTCGCCGACGGCGACTGGACAGGGAGCGAGCAGATCGACTGCGACGGGGTCGACGACACCGAGCACTATTCGCTCGAGGTCGCGATCCGTAAGCGGGGCGCGCGCATCGAGGTGGACTTCTCCGGGACGTCACGGCAGGCGCGTAGCTCGGTCAACGCCACCGCGTGGGACACCAAGACATCGGTGGGCATCGCCCTCAAGTACCTCTTCCTCCCGCACGGGCGGTTCAACTCCGGCCTCTACCGCAACGTCGACATCGTCTTGCCGGAGGGCACCATGCTGTCGGCGCTTCCGCCCGACGGTTGTGTCTTCATGTACTGGGAACAGAATCAGATCATCCTGACCGCCATGCTGCGTGCGCTCGCCGATGCGGTGGGTGACGCCGCGATCGGCGGCGATCGGGGCAGTGCCGACCTGCATACCGCTTTCGGTGAACTGCCGGACGGAACGCAGTGGGTCTCGGCGCTGCAGTGTGGTGGAGAGGTGGGCCCATACGGTGCCAACCAGTTCGGTGATGCCGACAGTCAGTGCATGAGCTATCAGGCCAACGGCGTCGCACCTCCCATCGAAGCGATCGAGAAGAACGCGCCTGCCGTTGTTCTGCGACATGAGATGAAGATCGACTCCGCTGGGCCCGGTCATTTCCGTGGTGGTGCCGCGGTGCTGCGGGATACGGTGTGGAAGCTCGACGCCGGCCACTCCCTGACATCGTTGCGGTACAAGAACGCAGCGGGTTTCGGCGCACAGGGCGGCAAAGACGGTGCCCGCGGTGGCATCTGGATGTTCGAGCCGGGATCCGACGGTGCGGTGTCGGCGCCTGATGCCGACGACGCGTCGTATCGTGCCGCGACGCCGTGGGCCGGGGTCGTCGACCCCGAGACGCACCTTCCGTCCGACGACGGTGACTTCGTGTACCCGTTCTCCGCCGACCGCAACGTCTCTCGAGCCAATTCGGTGATCCGCTATGTCACCAACGCCGGCGGCGGTTGGGGAGACCCGTTCACCCGTGATCCGCAGAAGGTACTCATCGACGTCCGTGATCAGTACGTGTCGGTGGAAGGCGCTGCGCGAGACTACGGCGTCGTGGTGATCGGCGACCCCGAGAACGATCCCGAAGGCCTGGTCCTGGACGAACAGGCGACGAATGCCCTGAGAAAGACCCACACGGGGAACACACAGACGGAAGGACAGCGACGATGACCGGCAGCTTGTTCGCGCCACCGAGCGCCGTCGACAATCGATCGGTTGTCGACACCCTGATCGCCCGTGCGGCAGACCTGCGTCCGCGGCTACGGAAGATGCAGGCACAGCACGAGGACCTCGGCGGCTACAGTGCCGAGATCCACGAGGAATTCCTGGACGCGGGGTTCTATCGGGCACTGGTTCCGCGCCGCTACGGTGGCTTCGAGATGGGTCTCGACGACTTCATGCGCCTCGGTATCGAGATCTCGCGCGCAGACCCGGGTGTGGGGTGGAGCTTCATCCTCGGCGCGGGTCACGCCTACCACGTGGCATGCTTCTTCGGCGAGCAGGCGCAGGAGGAACTGTTCGCGGGAACGTTCATCGCTCCCGGTCGGACCGTGCCGTCGGGCAAGGCTGTGAAGGTGCCGGGCGGCTATCGACTCAGCGGGCGATGGGACTACTGCTCCGGTTCAGCATGGAGCACCCATGCGATGGTGCTCGCACGGACAGAAGGCCCCGACGGCGAGGCAGGTGAGCAACGGATCTTCATCATCCCCCGGTCCTCCTACACCGTCCTCGACGACTGGGGCGGCGACCAGACCATCGGTATGCGTGCCTCGAGTTCGAACTCGATCACCGTGGAAGACGTTCTGGTTCCCGATCACCTCAGTGTCGTCTACGATTTCCGCGACCACGTGCTCGGCACCGAGGGCACACCCGGGTACCGGCTGCACAAGAATCCGATGTACCTCGGTCGTACGCTCACCTACTTCAACGCAGAACTCGTGGCGACGCAGGTCGGCGCGGCGTGGGCGGCGATCGACCAGTTCGAGGAGTTGATGGAGGCGCGCCCGGCCAGCTTCCCGCCGCGGACCCCGCGCATCCAGACCCCCGAGTACCACCGGTGGTTCGGAAACCTACTCGCACAGATCGATTCGGCCGAGAACCTGCTGATCTCCGCCGTGCGGCAGCACGAGGCCCTCGGCCGCAAGTGGGTGGATACTGGCGAGGAGTTCACCCCGGAGCAGGATGCACGCCTACGTGGGATCGTGCAGACCGCGGCCCGGATCGCCAACGATGCCGTGGATCTCGCGTTCTCCACTGCGGGCAGCACGTCCGCCAAGAAGGGCTCGTCGATGGAGAAGTACTACCGTGACGTCGCGATGTACAAGACGCACATCGCCGCACAGTGGGACGTGACGTTCAATTCGTTGTCGCACTTCCACTTCGGAGAACCGCTGGTCTTCTGATTGAGCTAGACCGCGAGTCGCCGCAGGCTTCGCACCGCGTTGTCTGCGGCGACCCGCAGGTGGTCGTCGTAGAGCTCCTCAGCGCGCTCGGCGTCGCCGTCTCGTGCCGCGTCGACCAAGCCGCGGAGCTTGTCGATCGAAACCGAATGGTCGGCGGGCATGCCCTGAGCCCGCAGCACGCGCAGTCTGCTCTGCAGATTCCCGACCAGGGATTCGAGGACCGGGCTACGCGCGCCCGCCACGATCACGGCGTGATAGTCATCCACGGCGTCGAGAATGCGCAGCGGTTCACCGGATTCCGTCGCTTCGGCGAACGCCTCCGCGGCTGCGGCCAACGCGATGATCTGCGACCTTGCCGCACGCTCGACGAACCGTCGGACCAGGAGTCCCTCGAGACGACGACGCGCCTCGTAGAGTTCCTGCGCTTCCTCCACCGACGGGGAACTGACGATGGCGCCCTTCTGCGGCACGACGGTGATCAACCCCTCGGAGGTCAACTCGCGCAGCGCCTCACGCACCGTGGTGCGGGAGACGCCCAGTTGTTCGATGAGTTCTCGTTCGATCAGACGTTGGCCGGGGGCGAGTGTGAAGTCGAGTATGGCCGCACGCAGTGCGTCGATGACCTGTTCGCGTAGCGGAGCTGCCACCCGCCCCACCGGACCGGGCGTCCAGCTCTCGGCCAGCGTCTTGCTCGGTGACACTTCTCTACTGGCAGCCACGCGCTCTCCCTACCCGCTTCACACCCGTACGACAAGTCTACGAAACAGGAGTTGGTGGTGAGGTGCTCATACCCGGCGACGACGGCAGAAGACTCTCATTGTCATATCGTCCGATACACCTGAGGAAAGGTCGCGAATGCGCGCGCATGCAGCAGTGATGGTCGCCGAGGACGCCCCGCTGGAGTACCTGGAGATCGACTTTCGGCCGCCGGCCCCGACCGACGTCGTCGTTCGAGTCGAGGCGACCCCGTTCTGCATCACCGACTGGCTCGGCGTGCGCGGAGCGCTGGGGATCGCCGCTCGCGGAATCCTGCCGACGATTCTGGGACATGCAGCGGTGGGTGAAGTGGTCGACGTGGGAGCCGACGTCACCAGGGTCCGCGCCGGTGATCGTGTGATCGTTCCCGCCACGCCCGAATGCGGTCGCTGTCAGTGGTGCGCGCACGGGCGAATGGATCAGTGCGCCGAGCTGTTCGCGCCACCGGCTGTGATCGGCTCGACCACCGACGGCGTACCCGTCACCGCATACGGCAACGTCGGCAGCTACGCCGAGGTCGTTGTCGTCCGGGAGATCGGGGTGTTCGCCGTGCGCAGCGACCTCCCGGCCGAATGGCTCTCGATGATCGGCTGCGGGATCTGTTCCGGCGTCGGAGCGGTGCTCAACGTGGCGCAGGTGCGTCCCGGCAGTTCAGTGGCGATCATCGGCTGTGGCCAGGTGGGGCTGTGGATGGTGCAGGGGGCGCGTCTGGCCGGGGCAGACCGCATCATCGCAGCCGATCCGGACGAGTCGCGTCGTAGCAGCGCGCTCCGGCTGGGCGCGACGGACGTCATCGACTCCGGCGCGGTCGACGTCGTCGGGTGCATCAAGGATCTGACCGCGGGCATCGGAGTCGACTACGGCTTCGACGCCGGCGGGACCTCCGGCGCTGTCGTCGACGCGTTCAGGGCGACGTCCCTGGCGGGAGTGGTTGTGCTCACCTCGCTCGAAAGCACCTCCGCGACAGTGACGCTCCCGCTGTTCGACCTCGCACTGCGCGGTCGGGACGTGCGCAGCGCGCAGTCGGGACGCACCTCGTTCACCCGCGACATCCCGTTGTACACGCGATGGCTGGAGACCGGGCAACTCGATGCGCCCGCGATGCTGGGTAATCGTTATCGGCTCGGCGACGTGAACGGGGCACTCGACGCCGCTGGGCGGCGCACAGAGTTGACACCCATGATCGTGAACTGACCTCTTCGCCCGCAGCATCGTGCTTCACGTTATCGACACGGATGTGCACATTTCTCCGATGTGGGTGACGTGCATCACGCCATACCGTGAAAGCAATCCACAAGACATCTGGGAAATCGACAGACGTAAGGGTCTCGGTTTCCGAGCACGGAGGAGCAGCGATGACAACCACGAATCCCATTGGCGCCGAGGCGGCACCCCGCGTCGATGCCGACAGCTACCGGGCCATCTTCCGGGACCATCCCGCGGGGGTCGCGGTCATCACCGCAGACGCAGGGAATGGGCCCGCGGGGCTGACCGCGACATCGGTGTCGTCGGTGTCCGCCACTCCGCCCATGATCGTCTTCTCGCTGTCGAACGCCTCGTCCGCGGCGCCGACGATCGCCGCAGCGGACACCGTCGTGGTGCACATGATGACGGCCGACCAGATGCACCATGCACTCACCTTCGCCACGAGTGGCATCGACCGGTTCGCCGACCGCTCCACCTGGACGCGACTGCCCAGCGGAGAACCGCTGCTGCAACCGGCCGCACGATGGATGCGCGGAAAGGTCGTCGATCGCGTCATCGCGGGGACCGCGACGGTCCTGACCGTCGAAGTGCTCGAGACCCACATCGACAACGATGCCGATCCGTCGGTGCCCCTCGTCTACCACGACCGCGCATGGCACACACTCGGCGAGCATTCACGCGTGAGCTGATCAACCACACGTTTGCCAGAAGGAGACGATCATGACAACCCTCACCAGCAACGACGGCTTCGTCGAGCACTATGACGCCACCAAGCTCCGGAAGTCCTTCGTGCGTTCCACGTCGTGCATCAACCGCATCCACCATGCGCGTGAGGAACTGTTGTCGGGCAAGCCGGTACTGCTCGTCGACGACGACGGTGACGAGGCCGCGGGCCACCTGGTGATCTGCGCCGAGCAGGCGCGGGTCGGCGCGGTGTCGTTCCTGGTGCGTCACAGCTCCGGGTATCTCTGCGTGGCAATGGAATCCGAACGGTGTCGCAAGCTCGGACTGCCGCCGGCCTGGGAGTCGGACGCACCGGATCGCAGTCGATTCGACTATCGGATAGCAGTGGATGCTGCGACCGGCATCGGCACCGGGATCTCGGCGACCGATCGTGCTCGGACGGCGCACGTACTCGCCGACGAGGCGACGGTTCCGGGTGATCTGACACGTCCGGGTCACGTCATCCCCGTCGCCGCGGCGCCGACAGGCGTGCTCACCGCGGATGCATCAGTGCCCGAGTTCGTCGTCGAACTCGTGCGCGCCACCGGCAAGAATCCGGTGGCGATGTACGGCGCGATGGTCGGTGAGGGCATCACCTCGCTGCCGAGCCGACGCGAGCTGTTGGACTTCGCGGCACAACATTCGTTGGTTGTGCTGACGCACAACGATATTCGCATGGCGGTCGCTCATCGGGACGGACGTTCACCCGAGGCTGCGGTTCTGGTCGAGGCAAATGACACCGTCCGCATTTATCAGATCGACGGCGTCGGTCTCCCGACGCCGTGCCACGTTGTCGCGCCGGCGCAGTTGCGTCGAGAGTCGGAAGTCGTCGTAGAGGTCCGCCAGGTAGAGGGTGTCGCAGGGCTGCTCACCGGCTTGTCGACAGCTTTCGCTACCGCGTCGTCGACCGAAACGGTGACCGTGTACGTGCCGTCGACGTCGCGACTGACGCAGATCCTCGCGCCGACCCTCGTGACCCGGGCACTCGACGCAGTGGGTTGCACCGCATCGGCGCGTCGCGACAACCTCTCGTCGCACCGGGCTCACCTGCCGGCCCGAGAACCCGTCGCAGCGACGAACTGAACGTCATCCCTGCATACGCGTCACTCGATCACAGTTAGGGTTTCATGGAATTCACACATACGACGCTCGGCCAGCGGGTGCGTTTCGCAACGGGGCACGCTGCCGAGCATCTGCGATCGGAACTGTCCGAGCAGGGCATCTCGCGGCCGATGGTGATCGTGTCCGACCGCGACCGTCCACTGGCGGACGCCGGAACCGCCGACACGAAGCCCTCGGTGTGGTGGAGCGACATCGCCCAGCATGTTCCGGTCCAACTCGTGGAGCGGGCCACCACTGCTGCGCGGGACAGTGGCGCGGATGGAGTGGTCTGTATCGGTGGCGGATCGATCACCGGACTGGCCAAAGCTGTTGCACTGCATACCGGACTGCCCATCATCTCGGTGCCCACCACCTACGCGGGGTCGGAAGCCACCAACGTGTGGGGGATGACCGAGAACGGCGTGAAGACGACCGGCGTCGACGACCGTGTGCTCCCCGCAGCGGTGATCTACGACGCAGAGCTCGTACGTGGGCTGCCGACCGAACTCGCCATGGCATCCGGGCTCAATGCTCTGGCACATTGCGTGGATTCGCTGTGGGCGCCCCGAGCGGATCCCATCAACCGGGCCCTGTCGCTCGAGGCTGCAGGCGCGCTCTCGTCGGCGCTGCGCGGGATCGCGGTGGACAGCGGCGACACGGAAAGTCTCGAAAAGGCGTTGTACGGTTCCTATCTCGCAGGGGTCGCGTTCGCGAGTGCCGGTTCAGGACTGCACCACAAGATCTGCCATGTACTCGGTGGCGCCTTCGATCTCCCTCACGCGCAGACGCACGCGGTGGTTCTCCCGCACGTTCTGGCGTTCAACGCGCCGGCGGTGCCCGATCTCGCGGCACGCCTCGCGGTCGCGCTGGGCGCCACGGCAGCCGGGCAGGGTGAGGTGACGGCGGTCGCGGCACTGAACGAGCTCTATTCGGCCGTCGACGCCCCGAATCGTCTGTCGGATATCGGCTTTCCCGACGACGGTGCTGAGCTGGTGGTCGATCGCATCCTCGAGGTGGCCCCGCCGTCGAACCCGATGCCGGTGTCCCGGAGCGCACTGCTGTCGCTGCTCGCTGCCGCTCGGGTGGGAGCGCCCCCGGTCGGCGACGACGCAGGATCTCGTGTCGAGGGCGGTGCGCGATGAAGGCGGCCGTTCTGCAGACCCTGGCCTCCCCTTTCGTCGTGGAGGACCTCGACTACCTGCCCCCCGAACCTGACCGGGTGTTGGTGCGCACCCACGCCACCCCCTTCTGTTCGACCGATTGCACCAACTGGGCGGGCAAGTTCGGCAAGGTGCCGCCGGTGATTCTCGGACACGCATCCATCGGAGAAGTGGTGGAGGTGGGACGCGACGTCCGACATGTGGCAGTGGGACAGCGGGTCGTCGTGCCGGGCACACCGGAATGTGGGCGCTGCTACTACTGCTCGATCGGGCGCCCCGATCAGTGTTCGGAGCTGTTCGACCGTACCGACGGCTATCCGATCGTCGCGATATCCGGCGCGGGGCAGAAGGTCCGTGCGTCGGGAAACGTAGGCGGGTACGCCGAGCTGATGAGTGTGTCCGCCAACCAGGTGTTCGCTGTCGAGTCCGATCTCGGGTCCGACGTGCTCTCCCTCATGGGCTGCGGCATCATGACCGGTGTGGGCTCGGTGTTCAATGTCGCACGGGTTCAGCCCGGCGAGAGCGTCGCGGTCATCGGCTGCGGTCATCTGGGACAGTGGGTCGTACAGGCGGCGAGACTCGCAGGAGCTGCGCAGATCTTCGCGATCGACCCGGTTGCCGAACGCACGGCGATGGCATTGAAACTGGGAGCCACACATGCGATCGATCCGGCCACGGAGGATGCGATCGAACTCGTGCGTGATGCCACGGACGGCAGGGGAAGTGACCATGCCATCGAGGCTGCGGGACCCGCGGGCTCGCAAGAACTCGCGGTGGCCGTGACCAGGAGGGCAGGCACCGTGGTACTCAACGGGGTCAAACAGCTCGGGACGACGGTGACCTACTCCCAGGTGTCGATCGCTGTGCAGGGCCGCGCGATCCTCTCCTCGCAGAACGGCAATGTGCGCATGCGCCGCGACCTCGCGCGCTATGTGTCCCTGCTGGAGGAAGGTCTCCTCGATCCGGAGCCCATCATCACCTCGCGGTATCGGCTCGACGGCATCAACGACGCCTTGCGGGCATCGGCCGAGCTGCGAGACCTCAGTGGGTTGATCGTCTTCGACCACTGAGGTCCCGCGACCCGCATCGGCACTTTCACGCCAGCGCGACCGCCCGGTGACCGGAGACAGTGAACGCCTCGTCGGCAAACGGGTTCTGTCCGTTCGTTGCGAGCGCGGCGAGACATTCACCCCACACCGGTGCGAACTTGAAACCGTTGCCGCTGAACGCGGTCGCGACGATCACGCCGTCGGACACCGTGTCGATGATCGGCATCTTGGTCGGTGTCCACGAATCCGAATGCAGTGACCATCGGACGACATCGGGTATCAGATCGGGGATCATGCGCTGAGCCTGCTCCCCGATCCAACGGAGCTGATCGCGGTCCAGTGCTGTCGGCCGGTCGCCCCAGTCGTCGAAGGCGTCGAGATCGATGTGCGGGCAGATCTTGATGCTGTACCCGTCGAGCGTCGGCACGCCGAACGCGTGCACGTCATCGAGGTCGCGCATGAATCCGGGAAATCTGTCGGCGGTGAACATCTCGACGTGACGCGGCATCAGCCACGTCAGTGCGAACGTCTTGGTCTGCACCACATCGGAGAGATCAGGCAGTAGGCGTGCCGTCCACGGGCCTGCGGTCACCATGACTCGGTCGGCGGTGAACGGCCCCCGGCTCGTATGGACCACCACGCCGTTGCCGGAATCGACGACGTCGAGCACTTCCGTCTCGTAGATCGCCGACGCCCCGTGCGCGAGAGCCTGATCCGTTGCCGCGGCCACGGCCATCTCCGGGCGCATGGCTCCACCGAGGAGGTCGAGCACACCGATGTCGTCCTCCTCGACGTGGAACTGTGGGTAGCGTTTCCGCAGTGTGTCGGCGTCGAGAATCTCGTGCGGGAGATCGAAGTGATCGATCGATGCGAGTGTGGGTGTCAGGTCCGGGTGATCGGCTGGTGCGAGACTCAGTGCGCCCACCTCGAGTAGGACGCCTCGTCCATACGCGGCTCCGAGTTCGCGCCACAACTCCCGAGAGCGTAGGAGCGCTGGGGTGAAGAGTTCACCCTCTTTGGCTGCGACGCGGAACAGCCGTGACTCCCCGGCATATGCGCCCTCGGTGTGAACACGTCCGAACTGTTCGACACCCAGGACGTCGACGCCCTGTTGCGCCAACTGCCACAACGTCATCGAGCCGATCGAACCCAGTCCGACCACGATCACCGAGTGATGTCGATTGCCGTCACTCATGACAGCGCCGGGCTTTCCCAGAGGTTGAGCGGGGTGCCGATGCCGCGCTCGACCGCATTGCGGTACACGACAGTGCCCCAGGCGACATCCTCGACAGGCATGCCGCCGACCGAGAGGATCACGATCTCGTCGTCGTTGCGACGACCCTCGACGGCCCCCGCCGCGACGGCGCCCAGATCGACCAGTTCCTCGCGCGGCATGGAGCCGTCGTGGATCATGTCCATGAACTTGCAGCCGATGATGGGAATCGTGTTGTGCGAGGGATATTCGGTCTCTTCGAACCACGCATCATAGAGACCGATGTTGTCGACGACTTTACGAACGTCGGATGCCTTGAGTCCCTCGTCGATCTCGCAGCTCGCCGGCATACTGAGGAATGCGCCGGGCTTGAGCCAGTCACGTCGGATCAACGGGTAGGTCGAGGGATCGCCGATCTCACCGGAGGTGCAGTAGGTGACGATGTCGCTGTCGCGCACCGCGTCTTCGATGTCGTCGACCTCGATGACGGTCAGTTGCGGAAACTCCTGGGACACCCACCCGTTGAACGTGTCGAGGCTTGCGCGACTGCGCCCCTTCACCTTCACGGTATCGATCTTCGGGCAGGTCGCCATGAACGCCGCCAACGAGGTACGAGCCATCACGCCCGGGCCGACGATTCCGACGACCTGTGCGTCTTCACGCGCCAGGAAACGTGCACCGACGCCGGGGACCGCGCCGGTTCGGTACGCAGACAACAGGTTCGCAGACATCAGTGCCAACGGTGCGCCGGTGTCGGTGTCGTTGAGCATGAACATGAGGATCGAACGAGGCAGTCCCTTCTCGCGGTTGGCGATGTTGGAGCCGTACCACTTCATACCGCTCGTGCCGAAGCTGCCACCGAGGTATGCGGGCATCGCCATGAATCGACGATCTGCGGTGTTCTTGGGCATGGTCTCGAACGGGGATTCGTCCGGAAACGTGACCATCGCGCCGTGCGAGTCACTGTTGGTGCCCGCCATGCGGTAGTCGCCCGAGTGCAACAGCACGAACGTCTGCTCCATGGCGTCGACACATGCTGCCATGTCGGTCACGCCCGCGGCGATCATGTCGGGTTCGGAAAGATAGCGGAAGTCGATGGAGGTGCTCATGAGTAGTCCTGTTTCGTGATGGGAGAGGGAGTTTTTGGAACAATCAGACCGCGATGGCGGTGGTGAGGGACTCATACGCGACGACATTGCGTCGACGCATGATGAGCACCTGGACGATACCGAGGGCAACGGCCGCGACCACCAGGGCGAAGAAGAAGTCGGCCAACGATTGTGAGCCACCGATCAGTGTCGGGAAGTTCCAGATCACCGCGACGAGGATCGTGATCAATCCGACGAAGCCGAGCGCGGGAGCGATCACGGAACGCCACAGCCCTGCCTGAATGTCGTTGCGGCGGAAGTAGACCAGAACCGCGAGGCAGGTCAGCGCCATGAGGACCACGATGCCGAGCGTTGCGACACCGGAGAACCAGGCGAACACCTCGAGTTCGGGGTCGAGACCCAGCGCTGCGAACACCACGATGAGTAGTCCCGCAGTGATGCTCTGTACCAGCGAACTGACGTGCGGTGACAGATGATTCGGATGCACGGTGCCGAGTCTGGAGGGCATGGCGGTTGCCGACGCCATCGAGTGCTGGTAGCGCGAGATCACGTTGTGGAAACTCAGGATGCATGCGAACAGGCTGGTGATCAACAGGACATTGACGGTGGTTGACGCCCAGGTGCCCAGATAGGTCTGCGCCGTCGCCATGATCATCCCCGCGGGATCCTTCTCCGCGGCAGCTACCACGTTGTCCGGTCCCCACGCCATCACCAGCGCCCACGAGGAGAACGCGTAGAACACACCGATGAGCAGGACAGCCGCATAGGTTGCACGTGGAATGGTGCGGTCGGGGTCCTTGGCCTCGTTGCGGAAGATCGCGGTCGCCTCGAAACCGATGAAGCCCGCCACCGCGAACATGAGCCCGATGCCGGGTGCACCCGACATGACCGAGGAGGGTTCGAACGACGCCATCGACAGCCCTTGCGCGCCGCCCTTGACCATGATGGCGATGTTGAGGATCAGCACGATCCCGATCTCCGCGATCAGGAGCAGACCGAGCACCTTGGAACTCAACTCGATGTGACGGTAGCCCAGGATGCCGGTGAACGCGGCGATGACGAGTGCCCACACCCACCAGGCGATCGACGGTCCTCCGAGGTCGGAGACACCGGAGGAGATGAGAACGCCGATCAGGCCGTAGACCGCTGCCTGGATCATCGTGTACGTCAGCAACGCCAGGTGAGCTGTGCCCAGACCGAGTGGGCGCCCGAGGCCGTATCCGACATAGGTGAAGAAGGCTCCCGGCCGCGGGATGTAGCGGGCCATCGCACTCAACCCCACCGAGAAGAGAAGCAGGACGACGGCGGCGATGACGAACATCGAGGGAACGCCCGCGCCGTTGCCGAGCAGGAAGGCAATGGGAACACCGCCGCCGACGACGGTGAGCGGCGCGGCCGCCGCGACAACCATGAAGACGATGGCTCCCACACCGAGTGAGCCCTTCAGGGATCGGGAGGATGAGCCGGGGGAGGTGGCGGTGGCGGCGCCGGTATCGATAGATGCCATGTGATTCTCCGTGCGAGAGGGTGGGCGACGTCGTCGATGCGACGTCGTGCGAACTGGGGCGTCGATGCCCGTGCACCCATGGTGGGGCCGCTCCGTCGCGGCGTCGTTGCTCCGCAGTAACACCTTGCCGCCACCATCGTGGGACGATCGCCGACGCTCAGACCCATTGCGTGTCACGCTCGCAACACCGGGGAGTAACACCGCCGAAACACGGCCTGGTTAGCGTCCGCGCTATGTCGGGACCAGCCAGAGATCGCGTGCGTACGCGTCTTCGTCTCGGTGCCCGTACGCCACTGGTCGGGCTCGATCGGCGGAGTCTCGGTTTCACCGACGTCGTCGCACAATCCGTGGCCGTGATGGCACCGTGCGCAGCAGCCGCAACGATACCGATGCTTCTCGGCCAGGCGAATGCGCCGCTCGTGTGGTGCGTCGTGACGGCCACTGTGCTGTGTGCTCTGGTGGCATCGACGCTCGGCGTCTTCGCATCCCGCGTGGTCGCTCCCGGTGCGCTCTACACCTATGCGGCCAAGGGCCTCGGCCCCGCCGCGGGGGCGGCCACCGCCGCCGCGATGACTCTCGGTTACGGCTCGCTGGCGATGTTCACGCTGTCGCAGGCGGCGGTATACGGATTGCGGATCTTCGGGGTGACGTCGCCGTCGACGGTGACGACGAGCCTTGCAATCGCCGGGATCGCGGTCCTCATGGCTGTTCTCCTGATTCGTGGCATACGCGTGTCGGCTCGAGTGGGTTTGGTGATCGAAGCCGTCGCCGTCGCCGGATTGCTGGCACTGGTGGGCGTGCTGGTCGTGCGCAACTGGGACCACATGTCGCTGCGTGCAGCGGTCGCCGGGCCGACGGGGTGGTCGAATTACTTTGCGGGCGTTGCGGTCGCGACATGCGGGATCATCGGATTCGAGAGCGCGGCCACACTCTCGGTAGAGGCAAAGCGCCCCCTGCGGACGATCCCGAGGGCCATCAGCACCTCACTGCTCATCGGTTCGGTCGTCGTGTTGATCGCAACGCTCGCGCAGTCGGGTGGTGCGACCGTTCTCGACGGGATCTCAGCGCTCGGTGAGGGCGATATCAGCGGTCTCACCGCGACCGTCGGCGCCGCCTGGGTGGCCCCGTTGGTGAATGTCGGGGTGTGTGCGTCGTTTCTGGCGTGTGCGTTGGCGAGCACGACGGCTTTGACGCGCACGCTGCTGTCCCTGGCACGCGAAGGAGTTCTGCCTGCTCGGATCGGCTACACGCATCCACGATTCAAGACCCCTGTCGTCGGAGTCGTGGTGAGCTTGCTGGCGATGGTCGCGGTGATCGTCGTCGCGCTGGCATGCGGCGCCTCGGAGAGCGCGATGCGGGGCTCGATGGCGTCGGCACCGGCCATCGGTTTCATGGTCGCCTACATCCTCGTCTGCATCGCAGCGCCGGTTTTTGCGCACCGGACCGGTGAGCTGCAGAAGCGAACAGCGGTGGTCGCCTGCCTCGCGGCACTCGGGTTCGGCGGGATTCTGGTCGTGTTCGTGGCGACGAACATCAGCGGACAGTGGGCGCCCGGCATCATAGGTGCGCTTTCCTGGCTCGTCGTGGCAGCTGTCGGCTACCTGGCGCTCCGACGTCTCCGCCCGCCGGTGACCGCACGAATCGGCATCCACGAGACGCCCATGCGGTCAGAAGTCTTCAGTGGACACGTCGATTCCGACGCGATACTCAGCGGCGGTCCGCCACGATGAGTCCGGCTTTCGGCGGCGACTCGTCGTCGCGTTCGGTGATCAATGCGCTCCAGATTCTCGAGGAGGTCGCGACGATGGGGCCGGGGGTGACGGCCGTCGAACTGTCCCGACACCTCGGATTGTCGAAATCCGCGACGTATCGGCTCGTCAATCTGCTCGCGCAGGAGGAATATCTCGTCCGGACACCGGATCTCGGTGGATTCGCGCTCGGCTCCAGAATCGACCGCATGATCGGCGCAGCGGCAGGTCCCGCGATGTCCGATCAATTGCGTGCGACGCTCGACGACGTCCGCGCCGGCTTGCGATTCGGGCTGCATCTCTTCGGATGTCATCGCGCGGGTACCGCGCGGGCACGGCTCAGCCTGATCGACATCGATCCGGACTATCCGTTGAGCGATCCAGGACGACTCCTGCACGATCTGACCGCGTCCGCTGCAGGCAGGTTGATGGCCGCAGTCGGGTCGGGGCATCGTACGGTGGTCCCGACACATGCGAGCCAGATCGGTTCGTTCATCCCGAATTTCGGTTGCGTGTCGGTTCCGGTGTGGGGAGTCGACACCTCGTTGGTCGCGACGCTGGCCATCGCCGCTCCCGCCAAACACATCGAGAACCCGGAGACTCTGGTGCGGTTGCTCGACGGCCCCGCCCGCCGCGTCGCAGAGATCATGGCCGCCTCGCCGGCCGGCGAGTGAGTCACCACCCGAACCCGCCCCGACAGCGCTCCTATCCCTTTGGTGATACGGAGATGCCACTGACTGCGGTTACCTAGCTCACACTCTGGCTGATTCCATTGCTGCACAGGCAAATCAGTCAAGAGAACGAGTTCGAAGGAGACAGTGGTGGGTTACTTCAAGGATGCCGACGAGCTGGATCACTACATCGGTGGCGTGTTCCGCGATGCAGGCGAGCATCCCGAGTCGGGTCCCAAGCTCAAAGCAGCCAACATCGTGATGCGGGTGCTCTACAACGATCCCGACTGCGAGGTCACCATCGCCTTCCGCGATGACTACCAGGTGGTTTCGGGACCGTCCGATCTGAAGCCCGACATCACGCTGCTGATGCGTGGCGACACCGCGGACCAGTTCTGGCGCGGCGAGTACAACCTCGCGGTCGGACTGGCGAAGGGGCAGGTCAAGGCGAAGGGGCCGGTCAACAAGATCCTCAAGCTCGTACCGCTGACCAAGCCGCTCTTCCCGATGTACCGGGAGAAGGTCGCAGCGAAGGACGCGGAGGTGAAGGCGTGAGCACCATGAAGGCCGCGGTGCTGCGCGCTCCTCATGTGCTCGAGGTCGCCGACGTCCCGATCCCCTCGATCACCGAGCCGACCGATCTGCTGCTGAAGGTCGAGAAGACCGCCATCTGCGGCACAGACCTACACCCCTACGAGGGCAGGCTCGAACTCGAATCCGACATCATCCTCGGCCACGAGTTCCTGGGCACCGTCGTCGATGTCGGAAGTGCCGTCACACAGTTCTCGCCGGGGGACCGGGCGGTGTCGTCGTGTGTGGTCAGTTGTGGTGCCTGCTATCAGTGTCGTCGCCATCAGCCGGGCAACTGCGCAGGCAGCCGCATCTTCGGGTTGGGACTGGCTCTCGGCGACCTCGACGGTGGTCAAGCCGAGTACGTCGTCGTGCCGTCCGCGGACATCACTGCCCGCGCGATCCCGGAGGGCGATGGCATCGACGACGACGACATCCTGTTCGCCGGCGACATCATGACGACGGGTCACGAGGCCGTCGCGCGTGCCATGCGGCCGGGCGACATCGTGGCCATCGTCGGGGCCGGCCCGGTCGGGCTCTGCGCTGCGATGTCGGCGGTTGCGCTGGGGGCCAGCAAGGTCATCGTCGTCGACAAGGTCGCCGCGCGACTGACCGAGGCGGAGAAGTTCGGGGCGATCGGGGTGAACTCCAGCGAGACCGACGGCACCGACGCAGTGCTCGATCTCTCCGACTGGCGTGGTGCGGATGTCGTCGTCGACGCCGTCGGGCACCCGTCGGCTCTGCTGGCCGCGATTCCCCTGCTGCGCGCGGGCGGCACCCTGTCGATCCCCGGTGTGTACACCGAGGACACCATCGACGGATTCCCGTTCTCCGAGCTCTATCTCAAGGGCATCAAGGTGGAGATGGGGGTCAGTCACATCACTGAGTACATGGACGAGGTCATCGGACTGATGACCGCGGGCAAACTGCACCCGAGCGCCATGATCTCTCATCGGATGGGGCTGTCCGAAGCCGCAGATGCATACAAGCTCTTCGAGGCCAGAGAGGCCATGAAGATCCTTCTCGATCCCGCCAGGTGAAACCATGACAAGTATTGACGTACAACACTATTCGATGCTCATCGGTGGTGAACGAGTCGACACCGACGACACCATGACGATCATCAATCCCGCCGACGAGTCGGTTGTCGCGACAGTCCCCAAGGGGACGGCCACCCACATCGACGCCGCTGTGGCCGCGGCGAAGAGTGCGTTCGAGTCCGGTGCGTGGTCGGGTAAGACCCCGCAGGAGCGTGCGCAGATCATGCGCGCTATCGCTGCCGCGGCCAACGATCAGGTCGAGGAACTGGTGGAACTCGAGATGTCCGCCAACGGCGCAACTGTCCGCCAGGCCACCGGGTTCCACGTCGGGTATGCGCTGGCACACTTCAACTTCTTCGCCGACCTCGCCGACACTTATCAGTTCGTACGCCCCGCTCCCGTCGTGAGTTTCCCTGCACTCGCGCAGACTGTGGTCCACCGTGAACCATTGGGCGTAGTCGGTGCGATCGCGCCGTGGAACTTCCCGCTGTTGTTGACCCTGTGGAAGGTCGGGCCGGCGTTGGCCGCAGGGAACTCCGTGGTGGTCAAACCCGACGAGCACACGCCTCTGTCGATGTTGAAATTCGCTGAGATCGCAGAAGCCAATGGTCTTCCGAGGGGTGTTCTCAACGTCGTTCCCGGAGATGGTCGAGATGCAGGTGCTCGCCTGGCGAGTCATCCCGATGTCGCCAAGATCGCGTTCACCGGATCCACCCAGATCGGTCGAGAGATCATGAAGCTGGCGTCCGGGACGGTCAAGGAGGTCACGCTCGAACTGGGCGGCAAGGGTCCGTCGATCGTTCTCGACGACGCGGACCTCGACATGGCGGTCGACGGTGTCCTCTACGGGTGCTTCACCTACTCGGGACAGATCTGCGAGTCGGGCACCCGGGCGATTGTGCCGCGAGAACTGCACGACGAGTTCGTTTCTCGTCTCATAGAGCGGGCCAGGACCATCGTGGTCGGCGCCCCGGACGACTGGGATACCGACATGGGTCCGGTCATCGACGCCAAGCAGCAGGCTCGCATCCTGTCCTATATCGACGGGGCGAAGGCCGAAGGCGCAACCGTTGCCCTGGGCGGCGGTAAGCCTGCCGGAATCGATCGTGGCTTCTACGTCGAACCGACGATTCTCGCCGATGTCGAGAACTCGATGACCGTTGCGCGTGAGGAGATCTTCGGACCGGTGCTGTCGGTGATCGCCTATGACACAGAGGACGAAGCAGTGGCCATCGCCAACGACAGCGAGTACGGCCTGGCCGCCAGCGTCTGGACCCGGGACAACGCGCGGGGACTCGCGGTCGCAGATGCTGTGCAGTGCGGCAGCGTGTGGATCAACGACGCCCACCAGATCAATGCGCAGGTGCCGTTCGGCGGTTACAAGCAGAGCGGTATCGGCCGCGAACTCGGGCCGGATGCACTCGACGAGTACACGCAGGCCAAGGCAGTCCACCTTGACCTATCCGGTGGACGAGACGCGAAACCATACGACATTCTGCTCAGCCACGCTGACGACTGAACGTCGTTTCGTGATGACGAACTAGATGAAAGATATCTCATGTCAACAACTTTCGACGATCGAGAACTGAGTTTCGATGACGACGACGGTGATCTGGTCCCGTCGAACGATGTGGCGGCCACGCGTGAGTTCCACCCGCTCAACGTGTCGTCGGACGCGTTCTGGGATCAAGACGCCCCAGAGCGCGAGAAGATCTACAGGGTGCTGCGCGAGACCGCGCCGGTGACCTGGCAGGAGCCGATTCAGAGTGCGGTGGTGCCCGATCCTGATGATCCGGGCTTCTGGGCAGTTGTCAGACACGAACACATCGCCGAGGTGAGTAAGCGTAACGATGTCTTCGTCTCGGGCTACGGCGTGATGTTCGACCTGCTGCCGTCGATGTTGCTCGAGATGGCCATGTCGTTTCTCGCCATGGACAACCCGCAGCACGACAAGATCCGCAAGCTGGTCAGCGCGGCCTTCACCCCCAAGCAGATCAAGAAGATCGAATTCGATATCGCCGACCGTGCACGTCGAATCGTCGCCGCGGCTGCCGACAAGGACGAGATCGATTTCGTTGCCGACATCGCCCGCCACCTGCCGATCGAGATGTACGGCGACATGTTCGGTATACCGGCCGACAAGGTGCACGGTGTCGCCCATGCCGCCGACGACATCACCGCATGGGCCGACCCCGACCTGCTCGCCGGCCGAGACCCGATCGACGTGCAGAGCGAGGCAGGTCTGTTCATTCACGATCTCGCAGAAGAACTGATCGCCGAACGAAGAGAGAACCCGACCAACGACCTCCTGACCAATCTGGTGCAGGCAGAGGTCGACGGCGAGAGCCTCACCGACTTCGAGATCGGCGCCGTCATGACGTTGTTCTCGGTGGCAGCGACCGATACGACGCGGCACACCACGAGTTTTGCGGTGAAAGCGCTGACGGACTTCCCCGAGCAGCGTGCCTGGCTGTGGGAGGACTTCGAGGGGCGAATCAACACCGCGATCGAGGAGTTCCTGCGGTGGGGGTCGGTTGTCCTCACCTTCCGTCGGACCTGCGTCGCCGAGTACGAACTCGGCGGACAGACGATCCTGCCGGGCGACAAGGTCGTGATGATGTACGGCTCGGGCAACTGGGACACCGAAGTGTTCGAGAACCCGGACACCTTCGACCTCAGCCGTAGTCCCAACCCGCATGTCACGTTCGGCGGTGGCGGTGTCCACTACTGCGTCGGCAACCAGTTGGCGAAGTCGATGATGCGATCGCTGTTCCGTGAACTCCATCGGCAGATGCCGGATTTCGTTGCAGGCGAGCCGAAATTGATGCGCACCAACTTCATGCGTGGAGTGCTCAGCATGCCGTTCTATCCGCACGGGAGGAAGTGATGACGATGACCGCAACCTGTCGTATCAAGGTCGACCTGGGGAAGTGCTCCGGGTTGGGGCTGTGCGAAGCCGAAGCACCCGACCACTTCGAGATCGGCGACGACGGTCAACTCACCGTGCTGTCATTCGATGTCTCCGAACGTGATCGGGCCGACGTCGAACAGGCTGTACGCGCGTGTCCGACACAGGCCATCACCATCGAGGAATGAGAACCGAGGACT
>NZ_BAFB01000135.1 GCF_000248075.1 Gordonia otitidis NBRC 100426
GTCCGAGAGGCTGCAGATCATTCACATGAGGAGCGATGACGTGCCCGACAACGCAATGGTGACCAGCCCAGCCACGATCCGTGTGCCGGCCGGGACCACCGCGGGCACGGCGCTGCGGGAGCATGACCTGCCCAACAAGGGGCCCGAGGCCGTCGTCGTCGTTCGCGATGCCGCGGGTCAGTTGCGCGACCTGTCGTGGGCTCCCGATCTCGACACCGACGTCGAACCAGTCGCGGCGAACACCGAAGCCGGGCGCAGTGTCATCCGACACTCCACCGCGCACGTGCTGGCCCAAGCCGTTCAAGACCTGTTCCCCGACGCCAAGCTCGGCATCGGCCCCCCGATCAAGGACGGCTTCTACTACGACTTCGACGTCGCCGAGCCCTTCACCCCCGAGAACCTGGCCGCACTCGAGAAGAAGATGAAGCAGATCATCAAGTCGGGCCAGAAATTCTCCCGACGCGTGTATGCGTCCAAGGACGAGGCACGGATGCAACTCGCGAAGGAGCCGTACAAGCTCGAGCTCATCGACGACAAGGGCGCGGCCGACGACAGTGAGGTCATGGAGGTCGGGGGCGCCGAACTGACCGCCTACGACAACCTCAATCCGCGTACCGGCGAGGTGATCTGGTGCGATCTCTGTCGCGGACCGCACGTGCCGACCACCAAGTACATCGCGGCGTTCAAACTCACCCGCAGTTCGGCAGCGTATTGGCGAGGTGATCAGGACAACGCCGACCTCCAGCGCATCTACGGCACGGCGTGGGAGTCGTCGGAAGCCCAGGACACCTACCTCGAGATGCTCGCGGAGGCTGAGAAGCGCGACCATCGACGTCTGGGTGCGGAGCTGGACCTGTTCAGCTTTCCCGACGAGATCGGCTCGGGACTGCCCGTGTTCCATCCCAAGGGCGGCATCATCCGCACCGAGATGGAGGACTACTCGCGCAGGCGACACATCGCCGCGGGCTACCAGTTCGTCAACACCCCGCACATCACCAAGAGCAATCTGTTCGAAGTGTCGGGGCACCTCGATTGGTACGCCGACGGTATGTACCCGCCGATGCAACTCGACGCCGAGTTCAACGACGACGGTTCGGTGCGCAAGCCGGCACAGGACTACTACCTGAAGCCGATGAACTGCCCGATGCACAACCTCATCTTCGACTCCCGCGGTCGCTCCTACCGTGAACTCCCGTTGCGTCTGTTCGAGTTCGGCACCGTGTACCGCTACGAGAAGTCGGGCGTCATCCACGGACTGACACGCGCGAGGGGCTTCACCCAGGACGACGCGCACATCTACTGCACCCGTGAGCAGATGCGCGACGAGCTCCGCTCGCTGCTGACCTTCGTGCTCGACCTGCTGCGTGACTACGGTCTCGACGACTTCTACCTCGAGTTGTCGACGCGGGACCCGAAGAAGTCGGTCGGCGACGACGAGAGCTGGGAGATCGCAACCAACACGCTCGCAGAGGTGGCGGGCGAGTCCGGGCTCGACCTGGTCCCGGATCCCGGCGGAGCCGCGTTCTACGGTCCCAAGATCTCGGTGCAGGTCAAGGACGCCCTGGGGCGGACCTGGCAGATGTCGACGATTCAGCTCGACTTCAACCTTCCCGAGCGTTTCAACCTCGAGTACACGGGCCCCGATGGCGCCAAGCATCGGCCCGTGATGATCCATCGTGCGCTGTTCGGCTCGATCGAACGGTTCTTCGGCGTGCTCACCGAGCATTACGCGGGCGCGTTCCCAGCATGGCTGTCGCCGGTGCAGGTCGTCGGAATCCCGGTGGCCGAGGCGTTCGTCGATCACCTCCAGGGTGTTGTCGATCAGCTCAAGTCGAAGGCGATCCGCGCCGAGGTCGACTACTCCGATGACCGGATGCAGAAGAAGATCCGCACGCACACGACGGGCAAGGTGCCGTTCATGCTGCTCGCGGGCGAACGTGATGTCGAGGCCGGCGCGGTCAGTTTCCGTTTCCGTGACGGCACGCAGGTCAACGGTGTGCCCGTCGACGACGCGGTGAGGGTGATCGACGACTGGATATCTGCACGCCGCAACGAATCCCCGACCAAGGAGCTGATCGAGGGTGCCGGAGATGCCTGACGCCGACGACCTGTCGTCCGGCGAGATCCGTGATTGCGGTACCGGCGATCCGGATCGTCTGCAGCGACTGTGGAGCCCGCATCGCATGACCTACATCACGGCCGACCCTCCGGTCGCGAAGAAGCCTGCTGACGGTTCCGCGTCGACCGGTCACCCGTTCCTCGACATTCCGACGATGACCGACGAGGACGGGCTGATCGTCGCCCGCGGTGAGCATGTCTACGCGGTGCTCAACCTGTATCCGTACAACCCCGGGCACACGATGATCGTGCCGTATCGGCAGGTCGCGGACCTCGAGGCGCTCGACTCGGGCGAATCGGCCGAGTTGATGGCCTTCACGCAGCGCATGATCCGCACCATCAAGGCGGTGTCGCATCCGAATGCGTTCAACGTGGGTCTGAACCTCGGGTACGCGGCAGGTGGCTCGTTGTCCGAACACATCCATCAGCACATCGTGCCGCGGTGGATCGGCGACGCGAACTTCATCACGGTTGTCGGCGAGACGAAGGTCATGCCACAGTTGCTGCGCGATACCCGCGCGTTGTTGTCGGACGCGTGGAAACAGCTCGACACGCCATGAGTACGCGCCGACGCCCTACGGGTGTGCGACCGTACGTCATGAGAGCACGTAGCCATCTGGATGGTCGGGAAGGAGCGGTGCGGTGCTGAGCATTCGAGGCCGGGCGTCGGTGTCGAAGGTGACGCTGCCGCTCGGGCGCGCGCTGCTGCGCACCGGGCTGACACCGGACGCGATGACGGTCATCGGCACCGTCGCGACGGTCGCCGCGGCGGTCACCCTGTTCCCGATGGGCTATCTGTTCTGGGGCACGATGGTCATCTGGCTGTTCGTGATGTTCGACATGCTCGACGGTGCGATGGCGCGGGCGCGTGGGGGAGGCACCCGGTTCGGAGCCGTACTCGACGCCACCTGCGACCGCATCGCCGACGGCGCGATCTTCGCGGGACTCGCATGGTGGTGCGCGTGGACGGTGCCGCACCAGTGGTTGTTCGTCGCCACGATGATCTGTCTGGTGACCTCGCAGGTGATCTCGTATGCGAAGGCGCGCGCCGAAGCTGCGGGGCTCTACGGCGACGGCGGCCTCATCGAGCGTCCGGACCGGTTGATCATCGTGCTCGTCGGCGCCGGATTCACCGGACTGGGACTGCCGTGGGCAATCCATGTGGCCATGTGGATCCTCGCGGTGGGCAGCGTGATCACCGTCGGGCAACGCATGTGGTCGATCTCGCGCTCTCCCGGCGCTCGTGACCTCATCCCGCTCGCCGCACCCGCAGAGCCGGAGTCTGCCGAGACCGAATCCGGGCCCGACGCCAGCAGCGGACGACGGTGAGCCGCCTCGGCGGTTACATGTCCGACCTGGGCTACCGGGCCGGATGGGCAGGCGTGCGCCTCATCCCGGATCGCTGGGGGAGAGCGGCATTCGAGGGTGCAGGCGGGCTGGTCGGGCGTCGCAACGGTGGTCCGCAGCAGCTGCGACGCAATCTCGCCCGGGTGATCGGAGTCCCAGGACCACAGGACGTACCCGACGACCTCGTCGCCGACGCGATGCGGTCCTACGCCCGGTACTGGTACGAGGCTTTTCGTCTACCGGCGATGGATTTCTCGGCAGCCGCCGCCTCGGTGCATCTCGACCAAGCCGACGTCGAACGATTCGACGCGCTGCACCGCAAGGGCAAAGGTCTGTTGTTCGCGCTGCCGCACAGCGGAAACTGGGACATGGCGGGCGTGTGGCTCATCAATCATCTCGGGCAACGGTTTTCGACCGTGGCCGAACGTCTCGAGCCGGAATCGCTCTTCGACCAATTCGTCGCCTACCGCGAGAGTCTCGGGTTCGAGATCTTCCCGCTGACGGGCGGCGAGCAGCCCCCGTTCGGTTTACTGGCGGATCGTCTCCGGCAGGGCTCGGTGGTCTGTCTGCTCGCCGAACGTGACCTCAGCCGTCACGGGGTACCCGTGACATTCTTCGGCGAACCGACGCGCATGCCCGCCGGCCCGGCGCGTCTGGCCATCGAGACCGGCGCGGCGCTGCTGCCGGTCCATCATTCTTTTCTTCCCGAGGGTCGCTCGAAGATCATTGTCGGTGAGGAGATCGACGTATCGGGCGGCGTCGAGGCGGCTACACAGGCGATGGCCGACGACTTCGCGGTCAACATCGCGGCCCATCCCGCCGATTGGCACATGCTGCAGCCGCTGTGGGAGGCCGACTGGTCCGCGGATCGCCGCGCACGGATCGAGAGCGTCGAATGAAGATCGGCATGGTCTGTCCGTACTCGTTCGATGTTCCGGGCGGAGTGCAGGCGCACGTGGTCGAACTCGCAGAGGTGTTCATCGACCGCGGTCACACGGTGAGTGTCCTCGCGCCTGCCGCCGACGACACCGTCCTGCCCGACTACGTGGTGTCCGCTGGCCCGTCGGTGGCGTTGCCGTACAACGGCTCGGTGTCGCGGGTGTGCTTCAGTCCGCGCGGTTATCTCACCTTGCGCCGCTGGATCGCCGAGAGCGAATTCGACGTGTTGCACGTCCACGAACCCAATTCGCCGAGCCTGTCGATGTTGGCGTTGATGGTCGCGCTCGGACCGATCGTCACGACGTTCCACACATCGACGTCGAAATCGTTGTGGTTGAAGACGTTTCAAGGCATCTTGCGCCCGTATCACGAACGCATCGCGGGCAAGATCGCTGTCTCGGAACTCGCACGCCGCTGGCAGATGGAATCGCTGGGTTCCGACGCCGTCGAGATCCCCAACGGCATCAACTGTGCGGGATTCGCCGATTCCCCGCCGTTGCCCGGCTACCCCCATCCCGGTCGGTCGGTGCTGTTCCTCGGTCGCTTCGACGAGCCGCGCAAAGGTATCGACATCCTGATGCGCGCATTGCCCACGATCGTCGAGAGTTTTCCCGACGTACGTGTGCTCGTCGTCGGCGGCGGGAACGAGCGCGCACTGCGACGTCGTGCGGGTGCGCTGGCCGATCACCTGGTGCTGCTCGGTCAAGCCGACGACGAGACCAAGGCGCGGGCGCTGGCGTCCGCGGACGTCTACGTCGCCCCCAACCTCGGTGGTGAGAGTTTCGGCATCGTGCTGGTGGAGGCCATGGCCGCGGGCGCCGCCGTGGTGGCGAGCAAACTCGACGCCTTCCGCCGGGTTCTCGACGACGGGCGCGCAGGCGAATTGGTGGCCATCGGGTCGGCTGACGAACTGGCCGATTCGGTGATCGCGCTCCTGTCCGACGACGATGCGCGCGCCGACCTCGTGGAGGCGGGGCGGGCGCGTGCCGCGAAGTACGACTGGTCGCGTGTGGCCGATCAGATTCTGCGGGTGTACGAGACGGTCACCGTCGATGCCGGTCCGGTCGTAGTGTCGGACTGAGTGGGGGTCGCATGAATCCTGTTCTGCATCAACCTGTCTCGGCGGCGATCACGCTGGCCGACGCCGTGCGGTTCTCCGGGATCACGGTCTCGGGAACCGTGCTGAGCGTCGTGTTCGTCGTGGTGGTCGTCGTGATCGTCGCGGCGGCGTGGGCGTACAAGACAGCCAACCGGCTCGACCGGCTCAACGTGCGAGTCGATCTCGCCCGACGATCGCTCGAGGCCGCACTCGAGCGTCGCAGCGTGGTGGCACGTGCGATCGCGACCTGGATGGAGACATCGACCGACGAGCGTGACAGGCAGGTCGCCACACAGTTGACGGCCGTCGCCGACCGTGCGGAGCGAGCGACACCCGACCAGCGGGAGGACGCCGAGAACGACGTGTCGGCGGCACTGGCCCGCACCGACAACGGCACCCGTCCGGCGTCTCTGTCGATCGAACTCGCCGACGCCGAGACCCGCGTGATGATGGCGCGACGGTTCTACAACGACGCCGTCCGAGACACCAGGGCGCTGGCCACCCGCAGACCGGTCCGGTGGTTGCGACTGGGCGGTACGGCCGCGCCTCCTGCGTACTTCGAGATCTCCGAGCGCGTCACCGCGGACGAATCGGCGTGACGTGCGAGTGCGTCGACCGCTGATCGCCCGCGTCGGCGAGTCGGATTCGACGTGAATCCGCCGCTGAGCGAATCACCTCACAGGCGGCGGACCTGCGGTTAGGGCGCGATCTGTCGTCGCCTATCCTGAACTGCAGAGCCCAGGGATCGCCGTCGGGCCATGAACGCGACATCAGGAGACATCAGTGAGTCAATTCCGGTCAGGGGAGACGTCTGCGACGGAGACGACACCGTCGGTCAACGGACACGCCGCTGCCGACTCGCAGGCAGGTCAGGGCACTGCGCGCGTCAAGCGCGGTATGGCCGAAATGCTCAAGGGCGGCGTGATCATGGATGTCGTCACGCCCGAGCAGGCCAAGATCGCCGAGGACGCCGGGGCGGTTGCCGTCATGGCGCTCGAACGTGTGCCCGCCGACATCCGCGCACAGGGCGGCGTGTCGCGTATGAGCGACCCCGACATGATCGACGGCATCATCAACACCGTCAGCATCCCCGTGATGGCCAAGGCCCGCATCGGTCACTTCGTCGAGGCGCAGATCCTGCAGAGCCTCGGCGTCGACTACGTCGACGAGTCCGAGGTGCTCACGCCCGCCGACTACTCCAACCACATCGACAAGTTCGCGTTCACCGTGCCGTTCGTCTGCGGCGCGACCAACCTCGGCGAGGCGCTGCGACGTATCACCGAGGGGGCGGCGATGATCCGCTCGAAGGGCGAAGCAGGCACCGGCGACGTCTCCAACGCGACAACCCACATGCGCAGCATCCGCGACCAGATCCGGCGCCTCACCTCGCTGCCGAAGGACGAGTTGTACGTCGCGGCAAAGGAATTGCAGGCGCCGTATGACCTGGTCGTCGAGGTGGCGAACGCAGGGAAGCTGCCCGTGACCTTGTTCACCGCGGGCGGGATCGCCACCCCGGCCGATGCCGCGATGATGATGCAACTCGGCGCGGAGGGCGTGTTCGTCGGTTCGGGCATCTTCAAGTCGGGGAACCCGGCGCAGCGCGCCGCGGCGATCGTGCAGGCCACGACGTTCTACGACGACCCGGACGTGCTCGCGAAGGTGTCGCGCGGACTCGGCGAGGCGATGGTCGGCATCAACGTCGACGACATCCCGCAGCCGCACCGTCTCGCCGAGCGCGGCTGGTAGTCGCCATCGACCACGTGGACACGTTCACGCACCCGGTGAGTTCGTCACCCGAACGAGACGAACGCGCCGGTAGGATCTGCTGATCATGGACTCGGTGAGCATCGTCCGTGATTCGTCGCTGACCGGCAGCGACATCGTCGGAGATCTGCAACTCGACTGGTCGGTCTACAGCGACGTCGGACGCGTCCGCGATGCCAACGAAGACGCGGCGCTGGTGCTGCCGGGACGGTATCTGATCGCCGACGGTATGGGTGGCCACGAGAGCGGTGAACTGGCCAGCGAAGCCGCTCTCCAGACGCTCGCCGAGGTGGAGCCGGGCGCCGACCTCGCCGATACCCGGGCCACACTCGACCATCTGCTCGATCTGGCTCAGCAGCGTATCGGCAGCATCGACGGCTTCTCGGAGCGACGCGCGGGTACCACCGTGACGGGTGCGGTGCTCGTCACCGACGACGACGCCCCGCACTGGCTGATCCTCAACATCGGCGATTCACGCACCTACCGGTACCAGAACGGCACGCTGCAGCAGTTGACGCGCGACCACTCGCAGGTCCAGGAGTTCGTCGATGCGGGGGTCATCACCGCCGAGCAGGCGCGGATCGATCCGCGTCGTAACGTGATCACCCGGGCGCTGGGCGCTGGGATGGCCGAACCCGATGCCGACTACTTCAGCACGGCAGCCCTGCCCGGCGACGTGCTCCTCATCTGCTCCGACGGTCTGACCGGTGAGCTCCCCGATCCCGAGATGGCCGACATCCTCGCCGGCTCGGACTCCGTGGAGGAGGCTGCGGCGAGCCTTGTCGACGCCGCGCTGTTCGTCGGAGCGCACGACAACGTGACCGTCGTGGTCGTTGCGGTCAGTACCGATGACGGCGTGCAGTCCGATGGCGACATGCAGTCCGACGAGACCATGCAGTCCGACGAGCACGAGTCCGATGACGGGGAGCTCGAGTCGTCGGAGCAGAGCACAGCCGCCGAGACGTCGACGTGACAGTGGCGGGGTGCGCGCACCGATGACGTCCGGACAGGCTCTCGAGACGCAATCCGAACGCGCCTTCGTCGATTACTGCGGTGAGCGTTATGGCATTCTGGCCGGTCGGCGGTTCTGGATCGGGCGGGAGGCAGACCTGTCGGTCGATGACAATCCATACCTTCACCGCCGATTCCTGTTGCTGCACAATGTGAACGGCCTGTGGTGGTTGAGCAACCGCGGCGCGCATCTCTCCGCGAGTGTCTCGGCGGGCGATGTCGGGTTCTCCGCCGTGCTCGGACCGGGGGCACGTATGCCGCTGGTGTTCGGGCACAGCACGATCGTGTTCACCGCGGGTCCGACGACCTACGAGGTCGACGTCCACACGGTGACGCCGCATGTCGACGCCGTGACACAGCCGGAAGTCGTCGGTGGTCAGGTCACGCAGGGCGTGCCCATGCTGACCGAGAGTCAGAAGTTGTTGATCGTCGTGCTCGCCGAGGAGATCCTGCGCCGCGACGGCACGGGAGCCAGTGCGATCCCCACGTCGGCGCAGGCGGCCGCGCGGCTGGGCTGGTCGTTGACGAAGTTCAACCGCAAGCTCGACAACGTCTGCGACAAACTCGACCAACTCGGTGTCAGCGGGATGCGCGCGGGCGGCGGGAAGTTGGCGACCAATCGGCGGGCAAAACTCGTCGAGTACGCGGTCGCGTCCCGCATCGTCACACGCACCGACCTACCCCTCATCGACGAAGAGGCTGCCCGCAACGGCGCACGCTGAGTCGCGCCGTGGTCGTTGACCTGCGCTGACGTCGGATGGGGAGTTCTCCCCATGAGAGGGGAGTTCTCCCCATCGACGGGGGAGTCGAGCGCTCATAACGTCATCTGCACGCGGTGATGAGAACCGCGAAAGACCGAGCCAGCACGGCGTTGACCGATGCGGCACCAGCGATGACCGAGGAGATGCCGACATGACTGCACCTACCGCACCCCGCATTCCCGCTGTGCAACTCGACACCTACGCCGCCCGACGTCGCGTGGAGGCGGTGGCACGCCGTCAGGAAGCACTGGCACGCCTTGCTGCACGTCGGATGCCGTTGCCCGCGCCCGCGGGAGCGGTCGCCGTCGGTGCGGGTCCACTACCAGGGGCGTCGGCGCCCGGTGGCCGCAGCGGACGGCACATGCATCTGTTGCCGGGGTTCGATTCGGCGCCCGACGAGATGCAGACGTCGGAGGCCGAAACCCGCAGGGGCCGAAGCGACCTGCCGAAACCTCAACTGACGCCGCGCGAGATCGAGGTGCTGCGCACCTGGCTGATGGTCGACACGAAGCCCGCCACCGCGGAAGCGCTGTACATCTCGCTGGGTACCGTCAACACCCACCTCACGCGTATCCGCGCCAAGTACGCCGAGATCGGACGTCCGGCCCCGACCAAGGCCGGGCTCGTCGCGCGAGCGGTTCAGGACGGGATCGTCGAGCTCGACGAACTCTGACCCGGCCGTGCGTCGGCCACTGTCCGACCATGCGGGATACTGTCTGCTGTGGCAGACATCGAAGAGATCCTCCAGGTCGAGCGCATCGAGAAGGACATCTACCGTGGCGGTGCGTTCGAGAGTTTCCTGCAACGCACCTTCGGGGGACAGGTCGCGGGCCAGGCTCTTGTCTCGGCGACTCGAACCGTCGACGACGCGTACACGGTGCATTCTCTGCACGGCTACTTCCTGCGGCCCGGCAATCCGGACATTCCGGCGGTCTTCCTCGTCGATCGCATCCGCGACGGGCGGTCTTTCTGCACGCGCCGTGTGACCGGAATCCAGAACGGCGAGGCGATCTTCACCATGTCGGCGTCGTTCCACGTACACGGCGACGAGGGGATCGAACACCAGGACCGGATGCCGCCTGCCCCCGACCCCGAGTCGTTGCCTGACCGTTCGGAGAATCTCTCCGACGACGACCACGCGGTGTTCAAGGAGTGGCAGAACTTCGATCTGCGTGTCGTACCGCGCGACGAGATGGTGACCAACGAGTACTTCGCCGCGCAGCAGCGCGTGTGGTTCCGTTACCGGCACCGACTGCCCGACGATCAGACCATCCACGTGTGCACGCTGGCGTACATGAGCGACATGACGCTGCTCGGGTCGTCGAAGGTGCCTCACCCGGGCATCGAGCCGCAGGCGGCCTCACTCGACCACGCCATGTGGTTCATGCGGCCGTTTCGCGCCGACGAGTGGCTCCTCTACGACCAGACCTCTCCGTCCGCGGGCGCCGGGCGTGCGCTGACGCAGGGTCGGATCTTCGACCGCGACGGACGTCTGGTCGCCGCCGTCACACAGGAGGGTCTGAGTCGCACCGGTCGTCCGATGCCCACCGATCAGCACGCGCGGCACGACAAGTGAGCCGACGATCGACATCCCCGCGCATCGGTGTTCTGGCACTGCAGGGCGATGTGCGTGAACATCTGGCCGCACTGGCCGGCGCGGGCGCCACGGCGGTCGCTGTCCGACGTCGCGCGGAGCTCGAGGACGTCGACGGGCTGATCATCCCCGGTGGCGAGTCGACGACGATGAGCCGCCTGCTCGGCGTGTTCGATCTCTACGAACCGCTGCGAGCACGACTGGCCGAGGGGATGCCCGCCTACGGGTCGTGTGCGGGCATGATCATGCTCGCCTCGGAGATCCTCGACACCAGGCCAGACGCCCGACACCTCGATGCACTCGACATCACGGTGCGGCGCAACGCATTCGGTCGACAGGTCGAGTCGTTCGAGACCGACGTGGAGATCGAGGGCATCACCGGCGGGCATCCGATGCGCGCGGTGTTCATCCGTGCTCCCTGGGTCGAAGGAGCAGGTGATGGTGTGCAGGTGCTCGCTCGGGTTCCGGAGGGGCCGGCGGAGGGCAGGATCGTCGCGGTACGGCAGGGAGACGTCCTTGCGACGTCGTTTCATCCCGAGGTGACCGGCGATCGACGAGTCCACGAATACTTCGTGGACATGGTCGCCGCTAAGATCGAATGACGAACGACACGGTGCGCGGCAACGACGCCGCAGGCACGCGAAAGGATCGGAAGAGCGTATGAGCGGCCATTCCAAATGGGCGACCACCAAGCACAAGAAGGCGGTCATCGACGCCAAGCGCGGCAAGATGTTCGCCAAACTGATCAAGAACATCGAGGTCGCGGCACGTACCGGCGGCGGCGACCCCGCGGGTAACCCGACCCTGTACGACGCGATCCAGAAGGCCAAGAAGAGCTCGGTCCCCAACGACAACATCGAGCGCGCCCGTAAGCGTGGCGGCGGTGAAGAAGCCGGTGGAGCCGACTGGCAGACCATCACCTACGAGGGTTACGGGCCCAATGGAGTCGCCATTCTCATCGAGTGCCTCACCGACAACCGCAACCGCGCCGCCGGCGAGGTGCGCACTGCGATGACCCGCAACGGCGGAAACATGGCCGATCCCGGTTCGGTGGCGTACCTCTTCACCCGCCGCGGCGTCGTGACACTGGAGAAGAACGGCCAGTCCGAGGACGACGTCCTGAGGGCGGTGCTCGACGCGGGTGCCGAGGAGGTCAACGACCTCGGCGACTCGTTCGAGGTCGTCAGCGAACCGACCGACCTCGTCGCGGTCCGTACCGCGCTGGTCGACGCCGGGATCGACTACGACTCCGCCGAGGCGGACTTCCGGGCTTCCGTCGAGGTGCCGGTCGATGCCGAGGGCGCCCGCAAGGTATTCAAACTGATCGATGCGCTCGAGGATTGCGACGACGTGCAGAACGTCTACAGCAACGTCGACGTGAGCGACGACGTGCTCGCCGAGCTGGACGCCTGACCTGCACCGAGTCTCGGAGCCTCAGTTGGGCTTCTCGTCGCACGGGCAATGTCGGCGTCTGGCGTCGTCAGGGTCGTCGCGCGATCGCCGGGCGGTCGGGGTGGTCATAACGGACCTCGATGTCTGCGGGAGTGGCGTCCTTCTCGTCGTCGAGTAGCGGCGCTATGGTCCAGTGCTCGTCATGCGGTGTCCGACGTCGCAGAGCCCCCTCCGACATCGCGAGGTGGATCGTGAGATCGAGGTCGAGTCCATGTGTGCGCAGCATGGGACCTGCGAGGACGAGGATCTGGTGGTCGGTCGCGGCCTCGCGGTGGTCGCGATAGGACCGGTCGCGTACGGGATCCCAGAGGCGCGGTAGCCACCGGCGGTGCTCCCGGACGGCATCGATGACCTCTCGCTCGATGGCGGCGAAGTCGTACCAGTTCTCCCGGT
>NZ_BAFB01000134.1 GCF_000248075.1 Gordonia otitidis NBRC 100426
GACGGGGATGTCGGTGCCCTCGGTCGCCTTGACCGCCGCGGCGACGATGCGTCGGAACAGCGTGCGCTTGTAGGGGATGGCCGATCCACCGCCCTTGCGGGTCACCTTCGGCACCGGGCAGCCGAAGTTCATGTCGATGTGGTCGGCGAGGTTCTCGTCGACGATCATCTTCGCCGCTTCGTAGGTGTAGCGCGGGTCGACGGTGTAGAGCTGCATCGACCGAGGGTTCTCGTCCGGACCGAACGCGGTCATGTGCATGGTGACCGGGTGCCGTTCGACGAGTGCGCGTGCGGTGACCATCTCGCATACGTACAGGCCGGACACGGTGCCGGTGCGAGACAGCTCGAGTTCACGACACAGCGTGCGGAACGCCACATTGGTGACGCCTGCCATGGGCGCGAGCACGACGGGACTTGCCAATTCGATCGTGCCGATCCGCAGTGGGGTCGCGCGGGCAGCCGAGCGCGCACCGGCGCCCCCGGTGGACGTCGAGGGCGCCGGTGCGGCTGAAGAGGGGATCGTGGCGGTCAAATCAGGGTCACACCGATCGGGTCAGGAAGCCTGACGCTCGCGCTTCTTGGCTTCGCGGGCGAGGGCGCGGTCGCGCATCTCCTCGAATTTGATGGTGTCCTTCTCGAGTTGCTCGAGGAACGCGGCGAGCTCCTCGCGAGTCTGCTCGCCCTCGGCGGAGAAGTCGTCACGGTCGAAGACATTCCACTTGCGCAGGACCGGCTGGATGACCTCTTCGAGATGCTGGCGCAGGTCGTAGATGCCGTGCTTGGCCATCAACACGCCGTGACGGCGGAAGTTCGGCATACCCGCACCCGGCATCTGGAAGTTGGTGACGATGTCGGTCACGGCACGCAGTGTCTGGTCGGGAGCGATGTCCATACCCGCGCCGCAGATGTTGCGGTAGAAGATCATGTGCAGGTTCTCGTCGGCGGCGATGCGCTGGAGCATCTTGTCGGCGATCGGGTCGTTGCAGGCCTTACCGGTGTTGCGGTGGCTCACGCGGGTGGCGAGCTCCTGGAAGGTGACGTAGGCGACGGAGTGCAGCAGGCCCATCTCGCCGCCCTTCTCCATCATCTCCTCGACGCGGTCGCCCGCGGCGGCCTCAGGCGAATAGCCGTTGGTCATGTGGACCATGCGGTCGGCCTCGAGCTGGGCGGGATCGACGCCGCGGGTCACCACGAGGTAGTCGCGCATGACGATGGAGTGCCGGTTCTCCTCGGCGGTCCAGCGACCGACCCAGTAACCCCATGCGGAGTCCATCGAGAAGTTGTCGGCGATGACCCGGTGGTAGGAGGGCAGGTTGTCCTCGGTCAGCAGGTTGGTGATCATCGCGGCCTTGGCGACCTCGTCGAGTTGCGACTGCTCGGGCTCGTAGTCGACACCACCCAGTGCCGCGTAGTTGCGGCCCTCGTCCCACGGGACGTAATCGTGGGGGTTCCAGTTCTTGGCGATCTTGAGGTGCCGGTTGACGTTCTCTTCGGCAACCGGTGCCAACTCGCGAAGCAGATCGAGCTGAGTGAGCTCACGTGCCATAGTTCGTTCCTCCGAACGGTCCACATTAGAGGTGGGTCGGAAATCGGTGATCCGACCGCCTTCTCTGGTTGTCATGCCTGGCTCGGTCACCGACATGGACGCAGTCAGTCAATTAGGGTACGGCACCGTGCAGGCGTTACCCAAGTACGTACTTACGGTGTCGTAACCTGGCTCGCGAGCGTTACCCCCGAAACGCTCGGCCGAACGTCGACGCCCACTGAGCAGCGTCGTCGTCAAGGGTACCGAGTTCATGCGCTCTGTCACACCAGCGCTTCGCCGCCGCGCCGAACTCCATCGGGTTGTAGATGTCCTCTTCGCAGCGCCAGAGCCCGTCGCCCGCGTAGGTGACGATCGAGAGGTTGGTTGCGGTGATGACGCTGCCGTCTCCGGGATCACACATCGGGTTGTCGACCTCGAAGATGACGCGGCCGGTGGGTGCGTCGAACACTTTCCACAGGTTGGGAAAGGCAACCATGTGATCGCCGGGGAATCGCGTCATCGTCTTCACGATCCACGGCCGGATCTCCTCCCGCCCGTGCATCGTGCCGAGGGCGTGCTCGATGTAGTCGGCGTCCGGTGTGAACAGGTCGGCGAACCGCGTCCATGCCGACGGCCCGGCCGCCCGGTCGGCGGCCGCCTCCGCGGCGATCTCCGCGACCGTTGCCTCGAAGACGTCGAAGGCCTCGGACAACTCGTCGAGCGAGAAGGGGGTCGGCGAGAAGCGGGAATCTGCGAGTCGGGCATCTGGGGCAGGTCCGGCGTTGTCGGTGCGCATCGGGCTGATCGTAGGGAACTATCAGGGGTTCGCGAGGCGTTATCCACAAGGAGCGGGATGAGTGAACGTTTCACCCGCTTCGACTGCGTCGACGACCGTCCACGGGGATGATCGACACGTGGGCCGCCGCGACGGTGCGGGCGGGCAGAGGATGTGGAGGAATTCGATGGAACGGCTCAGCGGTCTGGACGCCTCGTTCCTGTACATGGAGACGCGATCGCAACTGATGCAGGTGATCGGTCTGATCGAGGTCGACCCGTCGACCATTCCGGGCGGCTACTCGTTCGGCCGCGTGCGCGATCAGATGCGCCAACTCGTCCGCGCGACGCCCAAGTTCCGCCGCAGACTCGACAATTCGTTGATCAACATCGACCACCCGGCGTGGGTCGAGGACGATCACTTCGACATCGACCGGCACGTGCATCGCGTTGCCGTGCCTGCACCGGGAGGCATCGGCGAGGTCACCGAACTCTGCGGCCACCTGGCTAGTCAGACGCTCGACCGCGCGAAGCCGCTGTGGGAGTTGTGGGTGATCGAGGGCCTGTCCAACGGGCGCATCATGATCATGCTCCGGATGCACCACGCCGCGGTCGACGGAGTCGGCAGCGCCGAGGTGCTGGCCCAACTGTGTTCACTCTCGCCTGAGCAACCCGACCTCGACGCCGATCTTCTGAATCAGTCCGCGGGCGGGTCGTCGCACGCGATGCTGGCGGCGACCGGTGCTGTCCACTACCTGATCCGACGTCCGATCGCGATGGCCCGGCTGCTCCCGGAGACGGTCGCGGTGCCGATCGCCTGGTTCCGGCGAGCGCGATCACACGAGGCGATGCCCGCGCCGTTCCAGGCGCCGCGGACCCGGTTCAACGGTCCGATCAGCCCGCACCGTTCGATCGCGCTCACGCAGCTCTCCCTCGCCGACATCAAACGCGTCAAGAACCGCTTCGGCGTGAAGGTCAACGATGTCGTCCTGGCGATCACCGGCGGAGCGTTACGCGAGTATCTCCTCGCGCACAACGAACTACCCGACCGCCCGCTGGTCGCCATGGTGCCGGTGTCGGTGCATGGAGCAGACGACAGCGGTTTGATGGTCCAGGGCACGAACAAGGTGTCGGGGATGTTCACGCAGCTGGCGTCAGATGTCGCCGATCCCGTCGAACGAATCGAGCGGGCCGCGGAACTCTCGCGCAAGGCGAAGGCCCACCATGCCGACATCGACGCGAACATCCTGCGGGCGTGGGCGCAGTTCGCGCCGGGCACCACGATGTCGACGCTGATGAAGTTCTACGGCGACCGCAAGCTGTCGCTCAAGCATCCACCGATCTTCAACGTGACGGTGTCGAACGTCGCGGGCGCCGACATCCCCGTGTACTTCTGCGGCGCACGTGTGACCGGGGTGTACCCGCTCGGGCCGATCTTCCATGGCCTCGGGTTGAACATCACCGTGTTCTCGGCCGACGGCATGCTCAACGTCGGCATCCTCGGCTGCACCGACCAGATCCCCGACATCGACGTGCTCGCCCACGCATTCGACGAGCAACTCAAGACACTGCTCGAGGTGTGCGGCGACTGAGCCACACTAAGCTTTGCGCTGTGTCCATCTATCGCCACGGATTCGCCCGCATAGCGGGCGCCGTCCCCGTCGTCCGAATCGCCGACCCGGCCGCCAACGCGCAGGCCACCATCGACTTGATGCGGCAGGCGAGCGCCGAGGGTGCGGCACTTGTCGTGTTCCCCGAGATGGGGCTCACCGGCTACAGCATCGACGATCTGGTGCAACAGGATGCGGTGATCGACGCTGCCCTCCAGGCGCTTGCGACCGTGGTGGTGGCGAGCGAGGGACTGCGTCCACTGGTGGCGGTCGGACTGCCGCTGGTCGTCGACGCCGGGCTCTACAACTGCGCGGTACTGCTGCGTGACGGACGCATTCTCGGTGTCGTGCCGAAGGCGTTCCTGCCCAATTACCGCGAGTTCTACGACAAGCGATACTTCAGCGCGGCGCGCGACGCCGTCACCGAGAACGTGACAGTCCTCGGACAAACGGTGCCCTTCGGCACAGACCTGATATTCGACGCCGTCGACCTTCCCGGTTTTGCCCTGCATCTCGAGGTGTGCGAGGACGCATGGGTGCCGATTCCTCCGAGTACATGGGCCGCACTCGGTGGTGCGACGGTGCTCGCCAATCTGTCCGGTTCGCCCGTCACGATCGGGAAGGAGTCGTATCGGAAGTCGTTGTGCACCAGCTTGTCTGCCCGATGCATCGCCTCTTATATCTACGTCGCCGCCGGGTACGGTGAATCCACCACCGATCTCGC
>NZ_BAFB01000133.1 GCF_000248075.1 Gordonia otitidis NBRC 100426
GGTTGAGCCTGCCCCGCTGGTTGAGCCTGCCGAAACCACCACCATCCTCGGCTGAAACACACCCGGCATCGGTAGTGTGGCCAGGATGATCGTGCAGATCACCGACGTCGACCAGCACATCACCGAATGGGTGGTCGACCACCGCGTCGAACCGTTGACGACGATCGTCCGTATCGTCACGGTGCTCGGCAACACCGTCACCCTGTGGTTGGTCGCCACCGTCGTGGTCGTCGTACTCGCTGCGCGCAGGCACGTCACCGAAGCTGTGTACGTCGGGGTGGGTGCGCTGACCGGCTCGCTGCTGATGGTGATCCTCAAGCACATCTTCGCGCGGGCTCGCCCGCCGCGCGACGACCGCCTGCTGCACATCGAGAGCTACTCGTTCCCTTCCGGCCACTCGATGATGACGATGGTCGTCTACGGGCTGATCGCGGTTGCGGCCTACCGACTGATCCCGTGGGTGCGCGCACACCCCTGGTCGATGGCACTCGCTCCGGTGATCTCGATCCTCGTCGGCCTCACGCGCATCTACCTCGGGGTGCACTGGACCACCGACGTCCTCGCCGGCTGGATCATCGGAGCGCTCTGGGTCGGGTTGTGCACGTGGGTGCTCTCGCTGTGGTTGTCCAGGGCGTAGGCGCCGATGTGCGCCCTATGCCGCCGACTGTGCGCCTACAGCGCATCCAGGTATCGCGGTAGCCGGCTTGCGACGACCAGCGACGGCAGCGCGAACCGCAACTGCGCGTCGATGTAACTCTCGAGGTCGAACTCGGGCCCGAAATGCCAGTGCTTGAGCGCCCATCCATGTGCCAGCATCATCAGATCGAAGACGGCGAGGTCGGGGTCGACGGCGTTCATCACGCCCGCGTCGATCCCGGCGGTGATCGCCTCGCGCATCGGCGCAGACGTCTCCACCTCCAACTGCTTGATCCGGTCCCGCCCCTGGGCGTCGAGGGTTCGGCTCTCCCGGTAGGTCAGCACGACGGCGTCGCGATTCTCGTCGACGATCCGCGTGTACTGCCGGAAGCCCGCGATGAGCTGCTCGACGGGGTCGTCGCCGGCGAGGTCCATCGCGGGCTGCAACTGGTCGCGGAACTTCTCCAGGATGTCGACGATCGCGGCGAGCAGGATGTCTTCCTTGGAGCCGAAATACTTGTAGAACAGGCCGACGCTGACCTGGGCTTCGTCGGCCAGCGCCTGCATCGACATCTGGTGGAAGCCGGTGCGTTCCATCACCGCGACCGCGGCGTCGAGGAGCTGACGCCTGCGCGAGGAGACCCGGACCGCGCGGACGGCGTCCTCGACGGCCAGATCCGACGTCGAGCGTGCCGTTGCCGATTTCGCCACGAGTCCTCCTAGGTCGAACGGTGAATCACCGTTCATCACTGTAGCGGGTCAGATCCCGAGGTCCTTGGCGACGATCGTCTTCATGATCTCGGTGGTCCCGCCGTAGATGGTCTGGATGCGGGCGTCGATGAAGGCGCGCGACACCGGATACTCCCGCATGTAGCCATAGCCGCCATGCAGCTGCAGACACCGGTCGGCAGTGCGAACCTGTAACTCGGTCGCCCACCACTTCAGTCGGGCCGCGCGTGCGGCGCTGAGTTCACCGCGGATGTATTCGGCGATGCAGTCGTCGAGGAAGGTCCGCGCGATATCGAGTTCGGTTGCCAACTCGGCCAGTACGAACTGCGTGTTCTGGAACGACGAGATCGGCGACCCGAATGCGGTGCGCTCCCTGACGTAGTCGAGTGTGCGCTTGAACGTGCCCTCCGCTGCGGCAACAGCACCCACCGACAACGACAACCGCTCCTGTGGAAGGTTTCTGACCAGTTGGTAGAACCCTTCGCCCTCCTCGCCGAGACGGTTGGCGACGGGTACCCGCATGTCACAGAACGAGAGCTCGCTGGTGTCCTGCGCGTGCAGCCCGATCTTGTCGAGGTTGCGGCCACGCTCGAAACCCGGTGTGTCAGCGTCGACGACGAGCAACGTCAATCCCTTGTGCTTGTCGGGGCTGGTGCGGGTGGCGACCACGAACAGGTCTCCGTTGCGGCCGTTCGAGATGAACGTCTTCGACCCGTTGACCACGTAGTGGTCGCCGTCGAGCACGGCTGACGTTGTGATGCCCGTCAGGTCGCTACCCGCACCGGGTTCGGTCATCGCGATCCCCAGCACCGTCTCACCGCTGACGACCCCTGGGAGCCATCGGGCCTTCTGCTCGTCGGTGGTCAACTCGGTGAGATAGGGGAGTACGACGTCGTTCTGGAGCGAGAATGCGATCGCTTCGGCCGCCGCGCCGGTCCGTGCGATCTCGTCGATCAGGATCGCGTTGTAGCGGAAGTCGTCGACGCCGGGGCCCCCGTAGGTCTCGTCGACCTCGAACCCGATGAGGCCGTTCTTGCCTGCCTCGGTGAACAGGGTCCGGTCCCACTGGCCTGCCTGCTCCCAGTTCTCGTGGGAGGGAGTGATCTGCTCGGCGACGAATCGTGCTGCGGTGTCGCGGAACTGCTTGTGCTCGAGGTCGTGCGTGAGTGCGCTCATGAGGTTCCTTGGTCGGGGTGTCAGCGGAAGGCGTTCTGACCGGTGAAGGCCTGGCCCAGCACGAGCTGGTGCATTTCGGGGGTGCCCTCGTAGGTGAGGACCGATTCGAGGTTCACCATGTGGCGGATCACCGGGTACTCCAGCGAGATACCGTTGCCGCCCAGAATGGTTCGCGCGGTACGGCAGATCTCGATCGCCTCGCGGGTGTTGTTGAGTTTGCCGAAACTGACCTGGTCGGGTCGTAGCCCGACCGAGTCCTTGAGGCGGCCGAGGTGATACGCGAGCAACTGGCCTTTCTGCAATTCGACGGCCATGTCGGCGAGTTTGGTCTGCGTCAGTTGGAATCCGGCGATCGGTTTGCCGAACTGCGTGCGCTGGGTGGCGTAGTCGAGCGCCGCCTGCCAGGCTGTGCGTGCCGCGCCGATCGATCCCCAGATGATGCCGTAGCGGGCTTCGCTCAGACTCGACAGCGGCGCCTTGATGCCTCTGCCCTTGTGTAGGTCGTCGTTTCCGGGCATGAGGGCATCCGCCGGCAGGCGCACGTTGTCGAGGACGATCTCGCCGGTCGTGGACGCCCGCAGCGACGCTTTGTGTTTGATCTCCGGGGTCGACACTCCAGGTGTGTCGGTCGGCACGATGAACCCGCGGACTCCGACGCCGCCGTCGGGTAGGTCGGTCTGCGCCCACACGACGGCGACGTCGGCGATGGGAGCGTTGGTGATCCACATCTTGCGGCCGTCGAGAATCCAGTCGTCGCCGTCGCGACGTGCCCGGGTCTTCATCGACGCCGGGTCGGAACCGGCATCTGGCTCGGTGAGACCGAAACATCCGACGGTCGTGCCCTCGGCCATCGACGGGAGCCAGTGATTCTTCTGCTCCTCGCTGCCGTTGTTGTAGATGGAGAACATCGCCAGCGACCCCTGCACCGACACCATCGACCGGATACCCGAATCGCAGGCCTCCAGTTCGAGGCTCGCCAATCCGTAGTGCACCGACGACGCTCCGCCGCATCCGTAGCCGTCGAGATGCATGCCGAGTACCCCGAGTTGACCGAACTGCTTGAACAGGTCGCGGGCGATCGGTATGCCGCCCTCCTCGAACCAATCGGCGATGTGCGGTGTGACGTGTTCGGCGAGGAAGCCGCGCACCGAATCACGCACGGCCAATTCGTCGTCGGAGTATCCGAGGTCGATGTTGAGCGGGTCGATGGCAGTGAACTTCGTCGTGGCGGTGGCACTCATCGCGTGGCTCCCTGGGTGGAGGTGGTAAGGGTTGCGGGAGCGTCGAATCCTCCCGCAGCCATATCGGCGGCAGCGGATTCGGTCGCCCGGTAGTGGAGTTTCTTGCCCGTTGCCGATACCGGCAGCGAATCGATGATGCGGTAGGCGCGTGGGCGTTTGAACTGTGAGAGCATCGGATGGTTTCGGCAATAGGCGTCGAGTTCATCCGGTGTCGGTGCACCTTCTTCTGCGGGTACCACGTAGGCGACGACGAGTTGCCCCCATCGCTCGTCCGGTACCCCGACGACGAGCGAATCGGCGACGAGGGGATGTCCGTTGAGCGCCTCCTCCACCTGCACGGGATGCACGTTCTCTCCGCCGGAGATCAGCATGTCGTCCTTGCGGCCGACGATGGTGACGAACTCGTCGGAGTCCCAGGTGGCGAGGTCGCCGATGTGCAGCCAGCTCCCGTTGTACTTGGCCTTCTCCTGCTGTGGTGAATCGAAGTATGCGGCAGCGCATTTGGGTGAGCGGATGATCACCTCGCCGACCTCGTTGCCATCGCGCGCGACGACGTCGTCGGGGTCGGCCAGTCGGCCGTCGTCGCGAACGTGCACGACCCGGACGTCGTCGTCGATACACGCCCGCCCCGCGGTGCCCGCATGGTCGGGAAGGTCGGTGGGACGCAGGAAGGTG
>NZ_BAFB01000132.1 GCF_000248075.1 Gordonia otitidis NBRC 100426
CGAAGGACTCGCAGCCCGCGTGCGCGCCGCCGGATTCGCCACCATCTCCGAGGCGATCGGCAGCGCGACGCGCAGCTGACGAGGGTGCTCAGACGTTCTCGGCGGGCAGTTCGTAGGTTCCGATGATCCGCGCCCGCCCGATCGCGTGCGAGAACAGGTTGAACCCGAGGTAGGCCGGCGTCGCGTTCTCCGGGAGTTCGAGGGAGTCGACGTCGACGGCGTGCACGACGATCATGTAGCGATGCGGGCCGTGCCCGGGAGGCGGGGCTGCCCCGACGAAACGCTTCAGGGACGCATCATTGGCCAGGGTGACCGCGCCTGCGGGCAGTCCGCTACCGTCCTCGTCGCCCGCACCCTCGGCCAGACTGGTCACGGATGCGGGGATGTCGGCGACAGCCCAGTGCCAGAAACCAGCGGCAGTCGGAGCGTCGGGATCGTAGACGGTGACTGCGAAACTCTTGGTGTCCGAAGGGAATCCGGACCACGAGAGTTGTGGGGAGGCGTCGTCGCCGCCCGCACCCATGATTCCGCTCACCTGCGGATTCGCCAACGGTGCGCCATCGGTGACATTCTCCGACGTCACCGTGAACGTCGGCAGGCTGGGTAGGTCTGCATAAGGGTCGTACGAGGTCATCGAACACCTTTCTCTCGCGAGCGTGGCCCTGGATGGCCGAGCGTGCGTGCACTCGTTCGCGAGTCTAAACCGCGTCGCCGCGATCGACGCCCACCACGGGCGAGCCGATCTCGGCTGCAGCACGGATGCACCCGCGCGCCGTCGGGTGAACTCGCAGAGTTCTCGGCCTGATGCCCGCTTTCACATCTCGCGCCTCCCGCGTGTGTAGTACGGTCAGTTGACCAAATGGTCAACTTTGGGAACTGGCCCCGGTTTCCAGCCACGACACCCCTGGGAGCAGCACTTATGCGTCGTCTCGACGCCCCGCCCGGCCGAGCAGTCCCGCGCATGTGGGAGAAGGATTCGGCGGCCCACTACGCAGAGATCGACTCGGCCGTCCGCGACGCAGGACTCGACGCACCTGTCCTGGCGCTCGACCTGTCCGCGCTCGAACACAACGTCGCCGATCTCCTCGCGCGCGCAGGGGGCGTCCCGATCCGACTCGCGAGCAAATCACTGCGGGTCCGCAGGATCATCGACGACGTGGTCGCACGCGACGGCTTCGCCGGTGTCCTCGCGTTCGACGTCGCGGAGGCGAGGTGGCTGGCGACCGAATCGGGAATCTCCGACGTGCTCCTCGGCTATCCGACGGTCCGGCGCGCCGCCCTGGCCGATCTACTCGCCGACCCGCTCGCCCTGACACGCGTGACGCTGCTCGTCGACGACATCGCCCAGTTGGACATCGTCGATTCCGTTGTGTCGCCCAACCTCCGCCCGACGGTCCGCGTCGCCATCGACCTCGACGCCTCGCTACGCCTGTTCGGTGGTCGCGTCCACCTCGGCGTCCGACGCTCCCCTGTCCACGACTCGACGGCTGCACTGACGCTCGCCCGAGCGATCGTCGCGCGCCCCGGATTCGCACTCGTCGGCGTCATGTCCTACGAGGCGCAGGTGGCCGGGGTCGCCGACGATGTCGACGGCAGATTCCTGATGAACAGGACCACGCGCGCCATGCAACGCATCTCCATGCTCGAATTGCGTCGTCGGCGCGGTGCGATCGTCACGTCGTTGCGCGAGATCGCCGACATCGAGATCGTCAATGCAGGCGGAACAGGCTCACTCGAGGAGACCTCCCGTGATGACTCGGTCACCGACATCGCTGCCGGCAGTGGACTTTTCGGCGGCCATCTCTTCGACGGATACCGCCGCTTCCAACCCGCCCCGGCATTGACCTTCGGACTCGACGTGACACGCAGGCCCGCACCGGGAATCGTCACGTGCGCGGGAGGCGGCTGGATTGCATCCGGGCCACCCGCCGCCGATCGTCTGCCGCGACCAGTCTGGCCCGAGGGCCTCTCGTACATCACGACCGAGGCGGCGGGCGAGGTGCAGACGCCGTTGACCGGCGCAGCGGCGTCGAATCTGGTACCTGGGGACCGGGTATGGTTCCGCCACACCAAATCAGGTGAGGTCTGCGAACGCGCGAGGACTGTTGCACTGATAGGTCGGGACGCGAACGGGCACGCCCGTGTCGACGATCTCGTTCCGACATACCGAGGGGAAGGGCGGTGCTACCTGTGACCACACAGCAGCAGATGACGGACAAGCAGTGGCACAACTGGAGCGGAAACCAGTCCGCCACAACCACAGTCGCCGCCCCCGACAGCATCGACGCTGTCGCCGAGCTGGTTCGCAAGGCGGCAGCCGACGGGACCAGGGTCAAGCCGATCGGTTCGGGTCACAGTTTCACCGGTATCGGTGTGCCTGAGGGCATTCAGCTCGATATGTCGGCACTGCGCGGGATCGTCGGCGTCGACGGCCGTCGCGTGCGGATGCGTGCGGGCACGCGGCTGCACGAGATCCCCGCGCTGCTCGCACCGTACGGACTCGGGATGCGCAACCTCGGCGACATCGACCGCCAGACGATCACCGGAGCCACCTCGACCGGCACCCACGGAACAGGCCTGGCGTTCGGCGGCATCTCCACCCAGATCGTCGGTGCGACGATCGTCACCGGTACCGGCGAAGTGGTCACCGTGACCGATGAGGACGACGAACTACGCGCTGTCGCATTGGGGTTGGGCGCACTGGGAGTCATCGTCGATCTCACCATCGAGTGCGTCGATGCCTTCAGTCTTCGAGCCCACGACCAGCCCCTCGACCTCGACGACGCCGTCGGTGGATTCGTGGATCGTGTCGAGAGCTGTGATCACCACGAGTTCTACTGGTTTCCCCACACGCGGCGGGCACTGGCCAAGACCAACACCAGGCTTCCCGCCACGGCAATGCGGAGTGGCCCGGGCAGGGTACGCAGGTACATCGACGACGAGGTGATCAGCAACAAGGTCTACGGCGTGGTCTGTGAGCTCGGACGGCGGCTGCCCTCGACCGTGCCGACACTCAATCGTGTTGCGAGCCACGCACTGTCGGAGCGCACCTACACGGCACCATCCGCAGAGGTGTTCGCGTCGATCCGCGACGTACGTTTCCGCGAGATGGAGTACGCCGTGGAGTTGCCCGCCGTCGCCGAGGTGCTCACCGAGATCGACAGGCTCATCGAGCGGAAGGGGTACAAGGTCAGCTTCCCCGTGGAGGTGCGCGCGGCCGCCGCCGACGATCTGATGCTCTCGACCGCGTCGGGCCGCACCACCGGCTACATCGCCGTCCACCGCTACCATCGCGACGATCCCGCCGACATCGCCGCGTTCTTCGCCGACGTCGAGGAGATCATGGTCGCCCATCACGGGCGGCCACACTGGGGCAAGCTGCACACCCGCGACGCGGAGTACCTCCGGAGTGTCTACCCACGTTTCGACGAGTTCCTCGCCCTGCGTGACGAATTCGACCCCGAGCGCGTCTTCGGCAACGCGTACCTCAGACGCGTACTCGGAAGCTGACCCAGCCGACCTGCGCCGCAGCTGAACAGTAGGTCGGGGGACCGCTCAGCTGTGGTGCAGGAAGTGCTCGAACACACGGGTGCCGAAGAGAACGGACTCCACGGGGACACGCTCGTCGACGCCGTGGAACAGCGCGGCGAAGTCGAGCTCCGGCGGCAGCCGCAGCGGCGCGAATCCGAAGCACCTGATGCCGAGCTTGGCGAATGCCTTGGCGTCTGTCCCGCCCGACATCATGTACGGCACGGTGCGCCCGTCGTCGTCGTAGGCGAGGATGGCGTCGTTCATCGCGTCGACGAGATGTCCGTCGAATGTCGTCTCGTAGGAGTCGAGGTGCGTGATCCATTCTCGTCGAACGTTGGGGCCGATTAACTCGTCGATCTCAGCCTCGAATGCCTTCTGGCGTCCGGGCAGCACACGACAATCGACGACTGCCTCGGCCTTCTGCGGGATGACGTTGGCCTTGTAGCCGGCCTTGAGCATGGTCGGGTTCGCCGTGTCGCGCAGCGTCGCACCGAGGATCCGGGCGAGGCTGCCCAGCTTGAACAGCGCGGTCTCGAGGTCTGGTGTGTCTGGACCGAGATCCCAGCCGGTCTCCTCCGACACCGCCTCGAGGAACTCGGCCACCGACTCGCTGATGACGAGGGGGAACGTGTGGTTGCCGATCCGGGAGACCGCCGAGGCGATCTCGGTGACCGCGTTGTCGGAGTGCAGGAACGATCCGTGTCCGGCACTGGCTTCCGCGGTCAGGCGCATCCACGACAGGCCTTTCTCGGCTGTCTCCACCAGATAGAGGCGACGCTGTGTGCCGTCGGGACGGTCGACCGTCAGCGAATAGCCACCGACCTCGCCGACGGCCTCGGTGATGCCGTCGAACAGTTCTGGCCGATGCTCGACGAGCCAGTGCGAACCCCACGTGCCGCCGGCCTCCTCGTCGGCCAGGAACGCGAAGACCAGTTCGCGCGGCGGGACGGTGCCCTCACGCGCGAACTGTCGCGCAAGTGCCAGCGCCATGCCCGCCATGTCCTTCATGTCGACGGCGCCGCGGCCCCAGATGTAGCCGTCGGAGACCGATCCCGAGAAGGGATGGACGCTCCAGTCGGCGGGCTCTGCGGGCACGACGTCGAGGTGGGCGTGAATCAGGAGCGCCCCGCGATCGGAATCGGGCGGACCGGGCAGGCGGGCGAAGACGTTCCCGCGTCCCGCACGTCCGGACTCCACGTACTGGGTGGTGTAGCCCACCTCCTCGAGCATTCCCGCGACCCACTTGGCGCAGTCTTCCTCGCCTTTGGTCGTCTCGGGCTCGCCTGTGTTCGTGGTGTCGAAGCGAATCAGTTTGCTCACGATGTCGACGACTTCGTCGACGGCCTTGATGGTCTCGGTGGGGTTCTCGGGCTCCGAAGTCACCCCTCACTCCTACGGGATTTGGGATACGGGGGCAACCTCGGTTAGTGTTATCCGGCCCGGTGCGAAACGGAGAAAGCCGCGAGTACCGAAGCACCGAGTCCGAGTGGCGGAATGGCAGACGCGCTAGCTTGAGGTGCTAGTGCCCTATTAACGGGCGTGGGGGTTCAAGTCCCCCCTCGGACACCGCACGAGCCCGCCGGAAGCAATTGCTCCCGGCGGGCTCGTTTCGTTTCGTGGGCACGAACACGCGGGTCCGCCACCGGCCGCACATGGTGGCACTCGCGCTTGTCGCAAGCACGTGTCCCGACCCCGAGCATCGGTCAAGGCGCGAGTGCCGACGATGGCAGCCTAGTTCGGCGAGGTGGTGATCAGCTGCCCGCGCGGATAGGGCAGTTCGATGCCGTTCTCGTCGTAGGCACGCAGGATCTCGCGGCGCAGGGTGCGCTGGACCTTCCACTGTGAGTTCGGTCGTGTGGTGACCGTCATCCGCAGCGTCAACTGGTCCGCGGAGAGCTCCTGGACGCCGAGCATCTCCGGTTCCCCGGTGACGTCGTCGCTCAGTGACGACGATTCGGCGGCCTCGTGCGCGGCGTCGAGCGCGACCTCCTGCGCTCTGTCGACGTCGGCGGTGAGTGCCACGGGAACCTCGACGCGTGCGACCGCGTACTCCTGGCTCATGTTGCCCACTCGCGCGATCTCACCGTTCCGGACATACCAGAGCGTGCCGTCGAGGTCGCGCACCGTGGTGATGCGCAGTCCGACGGACTCGACCTCACCGACGGCCTCCCCCAGATCGACGACGTCGCCCACGCCGTACTGGTCCTCGAGGAGCATGAAGATCCCCGTGACGAAATCACGCACCAGGTTCTGTGCACCGAAGCCGATGGCGAGACCGATCACACCCGCCGACGCGATGAACGGCGCGATGTTCACGCCCAGTACAGACAGCACCGCCAGCACCACCCACGTGAGCAACACGATCGACACGACCGACTTGAGCACCGACCCGATGGTGCGGGCGCGCTGTGCACGCCGCTCGTTGATCACGGCGCGACTGGCGCCCGACGGAGCGCGATCGCGTAGGTGGCGCAGCAACGGCGGCACAGAACCCTTCTGGCTCGGCTGACGCCGAGTGACGCGGTCGATGAGGCGATTGCAGAGGAACCGCACGACGAGCGCCACGACCACGTATCCGACGATCCTGATCGGGTTCTCGATCAGCCATTCTCGATTTGTCTCCGTCCATTCGAAAGCCGTTGTGTACGTTGCCATGAACCCGACCGTACGTACTCGACGCGAATCCATCAGAATCGACTCGTGACACAGCACCTGTTCTTCGACTGCGACACCGGCATCGACGATTCGGTCGCACTGCTGTATCTGCTGGCACGCACGGATGTCGACATCGTCGGAATCGCCAGCACCGCGGGCAACGTGCCGGTCGACGTCGTGGTGGCGAACAACCTCGCGTGGTTGTCGCTGTGCGGTCGTGGTGAGATCCCCGTACATCGGGGGCCCGATGGGCCTCTTGTCGCACCTCTCATGACCACCGAGGAGACGCACGGTCCGCTCGGCGTCGGCTATGCCGAACTGCCCACCTCCGATCTACCGGTTGCCGACACCGACGCCGTCGATGCCTGGCTCGACGCCGCGCACGCGCATGACGGCGAGCTCGTCGGGCTGGTCACCGGGCCTCTCACGTCGTTGGCCTCCGCGGTGAGGCGCGACCCCGGTCTGCCGCGTCGACTGCGGCGACTGGTGATCATGGGCGGCGCATTCCACGTCCACGGGAACACCACGCCTGTCGCCGAATGGAACGTCGCCGTCGATCCGGAGGCGGCCGCCGAGGTCTTCGCGGCATTCGGAGTCGACGGAGCGCCAGCACCCATCATCTGTCCGCTCGACCTCACCGAAACCGTCGCGCTCCTGCCCGACCACCTGGTCAGGCTCGCCGCCGCGGCGGGCAGCCATCCTGTCGAATACCTCGATCCGACCGACGAGCGAGGTATCCGGTCTGTCGCCGACAACCCGCTCGTACGTCACCTCGTCGACGCCATGCGCTTCTACCTGGAATTCCACGACGCGCACGACGAGGGCTACCTGGCACACCTGCACGACCCGTTCGCTGCGATCGTTGCGCTCGATCCCGCGGTGGCCCGAACGATGCCGGCCCAGGTGGGTGTCGAATTGTCCGGTGCACTCACTCGCGGCATGACCGTCGCCGACGAACGCGGCATGTGGGGCGGTGCACCGAATGCCGCTATCGCCACCGCGACCGACGTCGACGCGGTGTTCGACCACCTCATCGAGACGATAGCCACACTCGCACGGCAGCTCAGCGCAGCTCCGTAGCCTCGCCGAATCCCCACCTCGCCGAATCCCAACCTCGCCGAATCCCAGCCTCGCGCGATCGCGGTAACGTCGGCGAGGTGACGACACTCGGCTACCAGATCCCGAACTTCACCTACCCCGACACCGCTCCCGACCGACTCTTCCCGACCATCGCCGCTCAGGCTGTCGAGGCGGAGAACTCCGGCTTCGACACCGTCCTGGTGATGGACCACTTCTATCAACTACCCATGCTCGGCGCGCCTGACGAGCCGATGATCGAGTGCTACACGCTGCTGTCGGCGCTCGCCCAACACACATCGCGGGTCCGACTCTCCGCTCTCGTCACCGGAAACACCTATCGCAACCCGACGCTGCTCGCCAAGACCGTCACCGCCCTCGACGTCGTGTCCGGCGGCAGAGCCCAATTGGGTATCGGCGCAGGGTGGTTCGAGTTCGAGCACGAGTCCCTCGGCTTCGACTTCGGTACCTTCACCGATCGATTCGAGAAGCTCGAGGAAGCCCTCCAGATCATCCTGCCGATGCTGCGCGACGAGCGGCCCTCGCTCGACGGTCGGTGGTACCGGGTCCACGACGCCATGAATTCACCAGCACCGCTCAGCCGTATCCCCGTCATGATCGGCGGCGGCGGTGAGAAGAAGACGCTACGGATGGTCGCGCAGTACGCAGACGAATCGAATCTGCTCGCCGCCCCCGCGGATATCCCCCGCAAACTCGACGTCCTGGCGGCGCACTGCGAACGTCTGGGACGCGACCGATCGGAGATCACGGTGACCGCGCAGACCTCGGCCTGTGTCGCTCCCACCGAGGACGAGGCGAGAGCGGAGTTCGAGTCCTACGTGGCACGCAATCCGGCAGCCGAGGGGCGTCGTGCCTCGACCGTCATCGGTTCGCCTGAGCAAGTGGCTGCTCAATACTCCGAACTGCTCGCCACGGGTATCGACGGAGTGACGGTCAACGCGCCGGCCAACGGTCACATACCGGGTCGGGTGACCCTCCTCGGTCAGACCCTCTCCCCGCTCATCGGCTGAATTCGACCGTCGGCGCACCGAACGTGCGTGCCGATCAGTGCTCGGAGTCGTCGTCTGCGACGTGGTGGTCGAGGTTGACCGTTCCGGTGCGCCAGTAACCGTCGACCTTGACGCAGTCCTTCGGTCTGCCCAACTCGCGTCGCAGATGGCGCCGAATCGGTTTGAGGGACAGGGCTTCTCCAGCGAACCAACTGTAGAAATCGCCGTCGGGGAGCTCTAGTTCCTCCAGAGCGCGCAGCATGTTGACACCACGCCCGACGTGATCGGCTCCGCGGTGCACGAAATGCACGCGGGCATTCGGACGTTCGGGAAGCTCGATCTCGGTCTCGGGCCCGGTGACCTCGGCGAAGGCGATCACAGGCTTGTCGGCGGGGAGTTCCTCCAGCCATCTCGCCAGCGCGGGCAGGGCGGTGTCGTCTGCGCCGAGGAGATACCAGTCGTAGCCGGTGGGATAGATGTGGGAGCCACGCGGACCGAGCATGCCGAGTCGGTCGCCTGCGACTGCATTGCCTGCCCACTTGCCCGCAACTCCGTGGTCATGGAGCACGAAGTCGATGTCGAGTACACCGCGTGCGCGGTCGAATGCGCGGATCGTGTAGTCACGGTAGATCGGAAATCTGCCCTCGGTCGGCAGACGCATCCCCTCGGCCCCGACCCCGGGCATGAGGATCTCGCCGGTATCCGGGTCAGGGAAGAACAACTTGATGTGGTCGTCGGGTGCCATGTGCACCACGACGAAACTCTCGGGCGAGCTGATGGAGAAGCGCACCCGACGCATGTCCGCGCTCAGGTCGATGGTCTCGACCACCTCGACCGTGCGGGGCAGCAGGTCGTACATGGTCATCTTGACCTCGGTCGGGTGGGGTGTGGTGTCCTGCCCCTCCACGGTTTCCAGCCCGGTCACACTACTCACCTCTCGAGAATCGACGCGCCGCGCGCGCTGTGGCCAACAGGGACGGCCGTCGTGATCGGTTCGTCCGCACCATGTCGCACGATGGCGTCGAGGATCTCGCCCGATCGGATGGCCACATTCGACAGTAGCGTCGACGTCAGTCCGTGTGTGTGTTCCGAGTTTCCCTGGACGAAGATCTGCCCGGTGATCTCGGAGGCGGTCTGCAACCTGTAGGCGCGGTCGAGCACGGGACGACCGTGTTGATCGGCCGCGCAATGCGCAGCGAGTTCGCCCAGCATGGCCGCGACCGGCGTCGGCTCGAATCCTGTCGCGAACACGACGGCATCACAGTCGAGGTCGAGTTCTTCGCCGGTGGTGCGATGTGCGACGCGCAACCGTGCGGTGTCGTCGGTCTCATCGAGATCGATGACCTCGGTGGCGCCGTGTACGAACAGTCGCCGATCCCCCGACACCCGCTCGGTGTACTCGCGCCGATACAGGTCCTCGATCAGAACGGGGTCGACGGCCGAGTAGTTCGTACTGCGGTGGTACTGGAGCAGCCGATCACGCCATGCGGGCTCGGCTGAGAAGTATTCGTCGACGGCCTCCGCGTCGAAGATTCGGTTCGCGTACGGGCTGTCGTCCGCCGGCGTGTAGCCGTACTTGGAGAAGACGGCGTGCACTTCGGCATCGGTGGTCTCGTGCAGGAAGGCTGCGACCTCTGCTGCGCTCTGTCCGGCACCCACGACGGCAAACCTCCGGTGGGTCAACGGCGGTAGCCGGGTCAGATTGGGCAGGACGTGGTGGTTGTGGAAGACACGGCTACCCGCGACGACACCTGCGGGCAACTTTGCCCGAAGGCCGCCTCCAAGAACGAGATTGCGCGTTCGAACGTTTTCACCCGCCGCCGAGGTGAGCTCGAAGGCGCCGTCGGAGAAGCCGACGGAGGTGATCTCCGCGCCGTACTCGACGGGAACGCCCACGCGGTCGGCAGCCCAGCGGAGATAGTCGTGGAACTCGGCGCGCAGCGGGAAGAAGTCCTGGCGGTTGATGAAGTGGCCCAGCCGGTCATGCTCGGCGAGGTAATTGAGAAATGAGTAGGAACTCGACGTGTTGCGTTGCGTCACCAGATCTTTGAGGAAAGACACCTGCATGGTGGCACCGGGGAGAAGCATGCCGGGGTGCCATCCGAACTGTGCCTTCTTCTCGAAGAATCGGGCCTCGAGCGCCCGCCTGCGCGCCGTGTCGTCACGTCGTATCGCGTCGTTGTGCTCCTCGACCGCGATGGCCAGAGCCAGGTTCGACGGTCCGAATCCGATGCCGACGACATCGAGTTCGGAGTTCCGCTCACTACACACGCGCCGCTCCTAGATCGTCGTGATACCCGCGCGGTGCGGGTTGTCGTGCTGGTGTCCCCGACGCCGTCCGGGACAGTTGTCTACGGCAGTGCACTCTGTGCCGCGTGTTGCATCGGCATGGGTCTCCGCCACCTGAAGTGCTAGGTAAGTCTAACCTAATCATCAGCTGGCGTTCACATACCCCCGCGAGACGCGGCATCACCCGAGGAGGAACCGGCACGATGAGCCTCTCGACCCCGTCGGTCACACGCGGCCACGCCGACAACGGCGACACTCGACGCGTCGACAAGGCGTCCACCACTCACTTCGACCTGGCCGGGACCAGCCACCACGTCATCGCGAGCGGCACGCTGGCCTCGTTCGACGACCCCGCGCGTGCCGCCGAAGCGCTGGCGCGGGGTACCTACACAGCGGTCGTGGGCGCTCTCGCGTTCGACACCGACTCGCCCAGCGCGCTGACCGCACCCGTGTGTCTCCGCATCGATGCGCCCGGGGTGTCGCAGGCGCTCGAGTCGCCGGCACCGCGGCAAGTGGTCCGCACACGAATCCGCGGGGCCGATCCGTCAGCGGCTGGCCATCGCGGACGGGTCGCGGCCGCGGTCGCGGTGCTCGCAGACCCGGCAACACCACTCGCCAAGGTGGTGTTGGCGCGAAAACTGCTGTTACACAGCACCCCTGCCCTGACCCCCGAGCTCCTCGCGTCGATCCTCGCCGCACAGAACCCGCACTCGCCGATCTTCCGCACCGACCTCACCCCTGCGGGCGGAAACCACCGCGACAGGCATCTGGTCGGCGCGAGCCCCGAGGTTCTCGTCCGTCGACGCGGGAACCAGGTGAGCGCGCACCCCCTCGCCGGATCGGCGCCGCGCCACCCCGACCCCGCCGTCGACGCCGAACGTGCCAGGGCACTGGGCGCGTCGATCAAGGATCTCGGCGAGCATCACTACGTCGTCGACGCGCTTCGGAATGCACTCGCGCCGCTGTGCAACCACCTCGAGGTACCCGAAAGGCCGAGCGTCGTGAGCACCGCGTCGATGTGGCACCTGGGCACACCGATCATCGGTCGGCTGGCCGATGAGTCAACCACCGCACTCGACCTCGCGCTCGCCGTGCATCCCACTCCGGCGGTGTGTGGCACACCGACGAAGGCAGCGCGCGACTACATACTCACCACGGAGGGCGACCGGGGGTTCTACGGGGGCGCGGTCGGCTGGTGCGTCGGTGATGTGTCCGCGGGCGTGCGCAGCGGAGCGCTGAGCGGCCCGGCCGACGGCACCGCGCCGGTCGGTGTCACCGCAGGCGACGGAGAATGGCTCGTCGCGATCCGATGTGCCGAAATCGATTCGAGGACAGGCGATGCGACGACCTGGGCCGGAGGCGGGATCGTCGCCGGTTCCGACCCGGACGACGAACTGGCCGAGACCACGGCCAAATTCCGCACCGTGCTCCGTGCTCTCGGAGTCGAGGACGCCTGACCGATCGGCTACCACCGAGTGTGTGGCAGCAAGCGCGCTCGGGGGGCAGCGGTCTCAGTCGCCGACGAGGAGCGAACGGCGAGCCGTCGGCCGCGCTCGTCTGGCCGCCGCAGCAACCATCGGGCCGGCCATCACCGAAGTCACCACGGCCATCACGACGATGATCATGTAGGTCTCCTCGCTGAAGACAGCCAGAGTCAATCCCGTTGTCGCGATGATGATCTCGACCACGCCTCGCGCATTCAGACCACTGCCGACCGCCAGCGAATCCCATCTCGACAGCTGGGCGAGCCGTGCTCCGAGGTATCCACCGAGGAGCTTTGCCGACACGGCCACCGCGATCACACCGACCGCGACACCCGCCACCGCCGGACTGCCGAGGGTTCGGAGATCGACGTGCAGTCCGGCAGAGGCGAGGAACACCGGCGCCAGTACGGATGTGGTGACGATACGCAGCGGTGCGACCACCCTCTCGGGACGTCGGCCACAGGCGATTCCCGCGAGCAGTGCGCCGAGCACCGCCTCGAGATGCATGGCGTCGGTCGCGGCGGCGCCAGCGACCATCGCGATCACCATGACCGCCGCCGACTGTGCGTCGTGCCCGGCCGTCTCCAGACGTGTCAGGACCCGGCCGATCACCGGTCGCAGAATCAAGGCAACGGCGATCGAACCGGCCGTGGCAAGCAGCGTCAGCGGGAGGTGCCACCCGCGGAGCCCGACGGTGACGACGGCCGACACGGCCGCGAGCATGACCCAGGCAGCCAGGTCGGTCAGCGTGCCGACGGACAGGATGAGCCGGCCCAGAGTGCTTCGTAACAGGTCGAGATCCCCCAGAATCCGCGCGATCACCGGGATCGCACTCACCGACATCGCCACGCCGAGCAGCACCGCGAATGCGGTTGTGCTCGCGGCCTGTCCGATGTAGCGCGCGGGTAGGACGAACCCGAGAGCAACCCCTGCGGCAAGTGGCACAACGAAGGAGACCGCACCCACGACACCGATGGTGCGTGCATGTCCACGGAGGAACTGGGCGTCGAGCTCGGTCGCTGCCAGGCCGACGAGCAACACCACGGCGAGGGTGGCGACGGCCGCGACCGCCGTCGTCGGGGTGCCGTCGGAATCGACCACGAGCCCCGTCACCGTAGGAGCCACTAGCCCGAGCACCGAGGGGCCGAGCAGCACTCCCGCAACCAATTCTCCTGCCATCGCGGGGAATCCGAGCCGGCGCGCCAGTGCGCCGCACACGAGGGCTGCGCCGAGAATCAGAGCCAGTGCCGTCAGCATGGCCTGTGCCGGTGGGTCAGACCGCAGCCGGAGAGGGCTCCGCCCAGCTCAGGCCGTCCGCCGAGGGTACGAGACCACCGTCGAGCAGCGGGGGTTCACTGCCGTCGGCACCCGTCGCGCCGCGGGCCTGCAGCGCGTTCATCTCTTCCATCACGTCGCGGACGACCTGCGTACCGAAGAGATGGCCCATCCGTTGGCCGGAGTCCGTATCCATGCCGCCGGTACGCGTCGAGGCCTCGGTGAGCGCCGCCGTCGACGCGGAGAACCGCTTCACGATCTGGTCGGGATCGGTCAATGCTTGTTCACCCGAGTAGGCACCTGCGACCAACGACACGAACGCCGTCATGTCGTTGCGGTCGAAGTTGGTCACCTTGCGGGCCTTCCAGAAGTACGAATCCTCCGACTGCTCCATGTCGTAGAAAGCGGAGAGGAATTCGTAGAACACGGCGTATTCGCGGCGGTAGCGGCCCTCGAACTCGGTGAACGCACGTTCCTCGGTCAGCGCACCTGTCAGCACACTGTTGATCGACCGTGCCGCAAGGACTCCGGAGTAGGTCGCGAGGTGCACACCGGTGGAGAACACGGGGTCGATGAAGCATGCGGCGTCGCCGACGAGGACCATGCCGTTGCCCCAGAAACGAGTGTTGGCATAGGAGTAGTCCTTGCGGATACGGATCTCGCCGTACGTGCCCTCGGTGACACGTGTGGCGTCGGCGAGCATGTCCTTCACGATCTCGCAGCGATCGATGTAGTGCAGCAGTGTCTCCTCCTGCGCATTGAGCGCGTGCTCGGCCTTCTCGCGCGAGATGACCGCGCCGACACTGGTCAGGCTGTCCGACAACGGGATGTACCAGATCCACCCCTCGTCGAAAGCGGCGCACAGGATGTTGCCGCTATCGGGTGCGGGGAAGCGCTTACCGTTCTCGAAGTATCCGAACACCGCGACATTCTGGAAGAAGTCGGAGTAGATACGTTCTCCGCCTGCGTGTTTCGACAGCCGCGTCGTGTTCCCCGACGCGTCGACGACGAACCGCGCGTCGATCTGGTGCTCGACCCGGTCTGCGTCCAGGTAACGGACACCTGTGACCCGACCCGTCTCGTCGGTGATGGTCTGGTTCACGCGGCACCGTTGACGCACGTCGACGCCCTTGTGCGCGGCGTTCTCGAGCAATATCTGGTCGAACTTCATGCGTTCGACCTGATAGGCGTACGACCCCTCACCCGCGAACTCGGGCGAGATGGCGAACAGGAAGTTCCACGGCACGGGATTCTTGCCCCACCGGAAGCTCCCGCCGCGCTTGTGCATGAACCCGGCGTTCTTGATCTCCTCGTCGACGCCGAGGAGCTTGCACACGCCGTGAATCGTTGACGGGAGCAGGGATTCACCGATCTGGTACCTGGGGAACGTCTCCTTCTCCAGAAGCACCACACGATGCCCGCTGCGCGCCAGCAACGTCGCGACGGTCGAACCGCCCGGGCCACCACCGACAACCACCACGTCCGCGGATTCGGAGGCGCGCGCGTTCGATCGGGCGTCGCTCACCGGTTCTCTCCTTCGTGACCGGACTCGTCGGTCAGTTCACGAATCCACGACCCGACGACCGGGTCGGCGGCCATGCTGACCAGGTCGGCCCTGTGTGCGCCTGCGGCACGCCAGCGTTCGATCAGCGACATGAGACGGACCGAATCCAAGCCGACATCGAGAACGTTTGTCTCGTCGGTGATTTCGCTCTCCTGCACGCCGAGGATGCCCGCGATGTCCGCGATGATCCGTTCTCGGGTGAGTACCGTGTTCGTGGTGGCCATGCCGTCCTCTCTCGTGACATGCTGCGAATGGCGAGCAGCGGAGCCCGTCTTCTGGTAAGCATAGGCTTACCAAATTCACACACGGGGGCCACCCCTGCGCTTCGTTAAGGCTAGGGTAAGCTAACTTTTCATGGTTGGCTGCAGTCGAGTGCCCGAGAGCGCGGCCTCACGGTTTCCCGGGGCGGGATGTTGATGCGCGCCACGTCTGCGCAGCAGGGATTGTGGTTCGCTCACCGGGTTGCGCCGAGCCCCGACGTCTTCACCATCGGTCAGCTCATCGACTTCGACGGGCAGCCCGATCTCGTCCGTCTCACCGCTGCCGTGCACGCCGCCCTCGACGAAGCCGACGGCCTGCGGTCGCGGTTCACCGAACGGAACGGGTCGGTCATCGTGAGCCTCGGCGACGCCATCGACGTCCCCGTCCGCGAGCTCGGGGGCGATCCGGACGCGATCGACGCCTACGCCCATTCCGCCGTGCGGGTGCCGATCGATCCCGCAGCCGGTCCGTGCGCGGCAATCGAGATCCTCGTCGCCGGTGACCGCATCGCCCTGCTCGTGGTGGCACACCACATCGTGCTCGACGCCTACGGACTAGGGCTTCTCGTTCGACGCGTCGGCAGGCTGTACTCAGATCCACGCGATGATAAGCGACTCGGGAGCGTCGCCGATCTTCCGCGCGAGCCCGACGTCGGGACAGACGCGATCTTCTGGGAGCGCGAACTCGACGGAGTCCATGGAGCACTCACTCTCGGCAGCGTGCCGCGCAGCCACCGCGTTGCGGCCGACACACACTCGGTCAGCATTGCCGTCCCCGGCGCCGGTGCGCTGGCGATGTCACCCGAGCGTCTCGTCGCGGCAGTCGCTGCATTCTGTGCGCGCACGACAGGGACCGATGATGTGGTGATCGGATTCCCGATGATGAACCGATTCGGCTCCCCCACAGCCAATGTCGCGTGCACGACGGTCAACGTGGTTCCGTTGCGGGTCGCTGTTTCCCCCGCGGCCACCGCGGACGACCTCGCCGCTGACGCCGCAGACGGCATACGTCGAATCGCACCACACGCGCGTTATCGTGGCGAGGACATCGTGCGAGACGCACGCCGTCGTGGAGTCGACGGAGTCGTGGGACCCACGGTGAACGTCAAACCCTTCGGCTCCACGATCTCATTCGGATCGCTCGACGCAACCGTGCGCTCGCTGCGTCGCGGACCGGTCGTCGACCTGTCGATCACGGCGCTCGACCTCGGATCGGGATCGCGCGACCACACCGATCTCGAACTGACGCTCGACGCCGACACCGCGCTCTACAGTCGGGCCGACGTCACGCGCATCGCGAAGTCCCTCGCCTCGTTCGTCGCCGCGCTCCTCGACGAGCCGACGCGCCCGGTCGGCGCCCTGCGACTCGACGACGACGTCCAGAACACGCCTCCGTCGGGCACGTCCGCACCGATCGACCCGACCCCCCTCGACGTCCGTATCGCGGCCGCCCCATCCGATGCCGTAGCAGTGCGTCACGGCGACGACGTCGTGGACTACCGCGAACTCAATCGTCGGGCCGACGAACTCGCCGGCCGCCTCGGGTCCATCGGAACCGAGGCCATCGTCGCCATCGCCCTCCCCCGTGGTGTCGACTTGATCGTCGCGCTCCTCGCTGTGATGCGCAGTGGCGCAGCCTTTCTCCCGCTGGACCCAGGTTTTCCCGCCGATCGCAACGCGGCCGCCATCGCCGATGCGTCGCCGGTCGCGGTACTCGAACAAGGCGACGACGGGATCTCACTGCGTCGACTCGACGGCCGGAGCGACACCGCGGTGTCGGGCACCGACAACCGCGACGGCGCTGCCTACCTGATCTACACGTCGGGGTCGACTGGAACACCCAAGGGTGTCGTGATCCCGCGCCGCGCGCTGGCGAACTTCACCGACCACATGATCGGCGACCTCGGTCTCGGGCCCGGCCGTGCCGTACTCGCGGTGACCACCATCTCGTTCGACATCGCGATACTCGAGACGCTGGTTCCCCTTGCGGCCGGCGCCTGCGTGGTTCTCGCGAGCAACGACGACGTCCACGATCCGGCACGACTCGCTGCACTCGTCACCCGACATCGACCGGATGTCATCCAGGCGACGCCGTCCCTGTGGTCGGCGTTTCTCGAAGCGGGCCACGGCCCCTCACTTGCCGCTGTCGACGTGCTCGTCGGCGGTGAGCAGTTGCCGACCGACGTCGCGCGGGGACTCGCGTCCCACGCGCGGTCGGTGCGCAACATGTACGGCCCGACAGAGACGACCATCTGGTCCACGACGGCATGGGTCGACGACGCCGACGACATCACGGTGGGTACACCGATCGCCAACACCGGCGTGCGTGTGCTCGATGCGACACTGCACCAGGTCGGCCATGGGCACGTCGGAGAGATGTATCTGAGCGGCGCCGGAGTGGCACGCGGATATCGGAACCGTCCGGATCTGACCGCCACCCGTTTCGTCGCCGATCCGTTCTCCGACGGCGCGCGCATGTACCGGACCGGTGACCTGGCACGCGTCCGCCCCGACGGACGCGTCGAATGTCTCGGACGCACCGATCATCAGGTCAAGGTGCGGGGCTTCAGGGTCGAACTCGGCGACATCGAAACGGCACTCACGGCGCTTTCCGGGGTGTCCGGCGCCGTCGTCAGCTCGGTGGACGGCCGGCTGGTCGCGTATGTGACCGCTGACTCCTCCTGCACGGAAGTCGATCTCGCGCAGTCGACCTGGCGACGCGATCTCGCTGCGGTCCTGCCCGACTACATGGTTCCCTCGGCATTGGTCGTCCTCGACGCCTTTCCCCTCACGCCCAACGGCAAGATCGATCGACGGGCACTGCCCGCGCCTGACTACGCGGCATACGCCGCTCGGTCGCGTCCTCCGTCGAGCCCGGCCGAGCGCGATCTCGCCGGGGCCTTCGCCGCTGTTCTCGGCCTTCCCGCGGTCGGCGCCGAGGACGACTTCTTCGCCCTCGGCGGTGACAGCATCGTCGCCGTCCGGGTGGTGAGCGCTGCGGCCCAGGCCGGGTGGGAGATCACGCCACTGCAGGTCTTCGACCATCCGACGGTCGCCGCACTCGCCACCGTCGCACGACGTCGCGCGTCTTCCGACCCGCTCGACCGGTCGCGGGCACCGCGCAATGCCGTCGAGAGCGCAACCACCGCTATGGGGATCGACGAGGACGAACTCTCTGAACTGATGCAGGAGGATCTGCTGTGACCGCGGCGCTCGAGGATGTTCTGCCCCTCACCGGTCTGCAGGAAGCGATCGTCTACCGGTCGACGTCGCCGCGAGTGCAGGGCGACGTCGACCCCTACCTGATCCTCGCCGATCTCGCGCTCGACATGACACCCGGCGACACGGTCGACGTCGAGCGACTGCGCCAGGCGATTTCCGCGGTCGTCGCGCGACATGCCATGCTGCGGACCTCCTTCACCAGGCGTCGGAGCGGCGAACCCGTCGCACGGGTACACACGGACGTGGAGATCGAGCTCCCAGTGGTCGACATCGCCACCGTCGACGGCGGGCTCGTCGGATTCCGCGACCGTGCCCGAGCCGACGGCATCGCGTTGAATACGCCTCCCCCGCTACGGTTCACACTCCTCACGGAAGACGACGGTCCGCACCGGCTCTTCGTCGTCGCGCATCATGTCGCGCTCGACGGCTGGTCGCTGCATCTGATGCTCAGCGAGATCGTGCGGACCTATCGCGGAGACGCACTGCCGCCGGTGCGCGCGATCAGCGAGTACTCACGCTGGCTTGCCGACCGCGGGCGCGAGGTCGCACCGTGGGTCGAGGCTCTCGACGGTGTCGAAGCATCGACGACCGTCGACATCGTCGGACCGCCCATCCCCGCGACCCCGTTGCGCAGACGTCTCGACGCCGAGCTGTCCACATCGCTCCGGTCATTGGCCGCAGGCTGCACCGCAACGCTCAACACCGTGGTCCAGCTGGCATGGGCGCTCGTCCTCGCCGACTCGAACGACTCCGACGACGTCGTGTTCGGAACGGTGGTGTCCGGTCGTGACCCGTCGGTGCCCGGTGTGGACGAGATGATCGGCATGCTCGTCAACACCATCCCGGTCCGCGTACGCATCGACCCGACGGAGACCGTCGGCCGCGCTCTGACCCGGCTGCAGCGCGAGCAACTCGCCCTGCTGGCCGGCCACCACGTCCCGCTCGCCGACATCACCTCCGCGGTCGGCATCGACGGGCTGATCACCTCACTGGTCGTGTTCGAGAGCTTCCCGCGCGGCGAGGTACGTCCCCGCATCGAGGACGACAACGACTTCGCCGCAACACTTCTCGTCGAGGACGATCCCGAGATCGGACTCGTTCTCGAACGTCGCGGCGCCGATGCACGACTGCTCGACGACGCCGTCGCGTGGCTCGAGGTGCTCGCGTCGTCCCGCGACATCCCACTCGGACGGTTATCCGTCTCGTCGTGGTCTGAGCCGCTACCGGCGCCGCAGTCCGTGCCCTACGTCCCGGTGGGCGAGCAGATCTCGGCGGCGGCACGCCGATCGCCACGGCGTACGGCCCTGATCGCGGGCGAGCGCAGCGTCGGCTACCGCGAACTCGATGCCATGGCGGGCCGGTTGGCCCACGTGCTCTCCGCGCGCGGTGTCGGCACCGAATCCGTTGTCGCCGTCGCACTGCCACGCGGCGTCGACATGGTCGTCGCGCTTCTCGCCGGTGTGCGACTCGGCGCGGTCGTCATGCCGATCGATCCCTCCTATCCCGAGCGTCGTATCCGATTCATGCTCGACGACGCCGCACCCGACATCGTGCTCGACGACGAGGAATACGCCCGGCTCCGCACGGCAGCGCTCGACGCGCCGATCTCCGAACCCGCAGCACCGCATCCTGAGTCAGCCGCGTACCTCATCTACACGTCGGGGTCGACCGGCGTCCCGAAGGGCGTCGTAGGGACCGCAGCGGCACTGGCGAACCGCATCGCGTGGGCCGCCCGACGCTGGGACGGTTCGGTCGTGCTCGCCAAGAGCGCCATCGCCTTCATCGACGGCACCACCGAGATCCTCGGCGCGCTGGCGGCGGGCGCGACCGTCGTCGTCGCCGACGACGATGCCGCCCGCGATGCATCCGCGCTCATCGATCTCGCCGCCCGCCACAGCGTCGACCAGATCACGGCGGTGCCCTCTCTCGCGCGGGCGATGGTCGACGTCGCCGCCGCGGGCGAGGCATGCTCGATCGGCCGCTGGATCGTCTCCGGTGAGCCACTGCCCGCCACCACCGCAACCCGACTCGTCTCGACCGCTGACACCGTGATCAATTCTTACGGCTCCTCGGAGGTCGCCGGGGACGTCACGACCGAGACGATCACGAAGAGCGCCGGCCCCATCACCGTGGGCGCGCCAGTACCCGGCGCTGATGTCGTGGTGCTCGACCGTCACCTGCACCCCGTGTCGGCCGGTCGCCCCGGCGAGGTCTACGTGACCGGCGTTCAACTCGCACGCGGTTACCACGGGCACTCCGATTGGACGGCGACCAGATTCGTCGCCAACCCCGATGGCACCGGCGGTCGCATGTACCGCACCGGTGATCGCGGGATCATCGGCGCCGACGGAGCGCTGCGCCTCCTCGGGCGGTCCGACTCACAGGTCAAGATCCGCGGCGTACGGGTCGAGCTGGGTGAGGTCGAACAGGCACTTCTCGCCCTCGACGGCGTCGACGACGCCGCCGTGACGGTCGGTCACGACCACGACGGCACAACCCGGCTCGATGCGTACGTCACGGGAGACCTGGCACCCGACACGCTGTCCACCGAGTTGTTCGAGTCGGTATCTGCGGCGATGGTCCCGGCTACCTGGACCCGACTCGCCGCCCTCCCACGCACACCCGGCGGAAAGATCGACCGCACGGCGTTGCCCGAACCACGGGTGTCGCGGACGGCTTCGCGGCGCGAGCCGACCACCGATCTCGAGAAGCTCGTCGTCGACACCGTGGCAGATGTGCTCGGGATCGACACCCCCGGCCTGGACGACAGCTTCTTCGAGGTGGGCGGCAACTCGCTGTCGGCAACCCGCGTTCTCACACGGCTGCGGGTGGCCACGGGCCGTGTCGTTCCCGTCGCGGACGTCTTCGCGCACCCCGTACTGGCAGAGCTTGCGGCGTTGTTCGCCGACACGGGAGCCTCGATCGAGAACGACATGACCGACCGCACCCCCTCGGTGCCGCGTCCGGAACGCGTACCCCTGTCGCCCGCGCAGCGTCGACTCGCGTTCCAGAACGGTGTCGGCGACGCCGCCTACACGATCCCCTTCGCGGTCAGATTCGACGGCGCACTCGATCTCGCACGACTGAGCTGCGCACTCGATGGCATCGTGGCACGTCACGAGGTACTGCGCACGCGGATCGTCGACGACACGCAACACGTCGATCCGGTGGAGGATGCGAGAATTCAGATCACCGAACACGCCATCGCGCCGACGCAACTGGATGTGACGATCGCCGATCTGATCGGCCGCCCGTTCCACCTGGCGGACGACCTTCCACTGCGCGCCGACCTCCTGCGCACCGCCGCGGATTGCGCCGTCCTGCTGCTCACGGTGCACCACATCGCCGCGGACGAATGGTCGGCGGGCACACTCTTCGACGAACTCGCCGCCGGATACAACGGCGTCGACGTGCAGGCACCCGACGTCCAGTACGCCGACCACACGGTGGCCGAACTCGCCCGCCTCGGCAGCACCGACGATCCGGACTCCCTGTCGTCACGTCAGCTCGACTACTGGCGCCGACAACTCTCTGGCGCTCCGGCCGAACTCGGGCTGCCCTACGACCGGCCGAGGCCGCTCGACCCGGATCCGTGCGGCGGTCAGGTCGAGATCGTCGTCGGCGCAGAGATTCTCGACGGACTACGTGCTGCGGTCCGTGCGCTCGACGCCACCGTGTTCATGGGCGCACATGCCGCCGTCGCGCTCGCACTCAACGCCTCGGGAGCGGGCAGGGACATCGTGGTCGGAACCCCGGCCGCCGGGCGCTCGTCGGCAGCGGCCCACTCGCTCATCGGCATGTTCGTCAACACACTCGCGCTACGGACGGACCTCTCCGGGAATCCGACGCTCGTCGAAGTGCTCGGCCGCGTGCGCGAGACGGATGTCGCCGCACTGGCACACCAGGACGTGCCGTTCGACGAGATCGTCACCGCTCTCTCGCCTGAGCGCTCGCTCACCCGGCACCCGGTCTTCCAGACGATGGTGCAGTATCGAGATCCCATCGTGGCGCCCACTTTCGACGGCCTGGACGCCGAACCGGTCTTCCCACGGTCGGCGACCGCGAAATTCGACCTGACCTTCGAGTTCGTCGAACTCCCCGAGTCGGCCGGGATCCGGCTGCGCGTCGAATACGCTGCCGCACTCTTCGACGAGCAGACCGTGATGGACCTCGCCGAGCGGGTCCACGACGTCCTGCGTGCGATGGTGCAAGCCCCCACACGACACCTCGCGCAGCTACGACTCGGCCCGACGGCCGCGCTGCCCGTCCTCGACGCTCCCACTCACTCCACCGATCCGGAATCCGGCAGGAGCACCCTGGTCGACGTGTTCGCCGCCACGGCGGACAGGTTCGCCGACCGTGCGGCGGTCACCGCGGGTTCGACCACACTCTCCTACCGCGAGTTGGACGCACGGAGCGCGGCCATCGCGTCACAGCTGCACCGTGACGGTGTCCGACGGGGCGACCTCGTCGCGCTTGTCCTCGACCGGTCAGCCGACCTCGTGGCCGCGATCATCGGCGTGTTGCGTGCAGGGGCTGCCTACGTTCCGATCGACCCCGCCTACCCGCAGGAGCGGATCGCGACCACCCTCGCCGACGCCGATCCCGCGATCGTGGTCGACGCCGATTATCTCGACGGTGTCGCTCCATCCGACAGGAATGTCCCGGCCCGCGACAGCGAGATCGTCACCCCGGCGATCGGGACGGCCGATCCCGCATACGTGATCTTCACCTCCGGCTCCACCGGCAGGCCCAAGGGTGTCACCGTCACACACGGCAACGTCCTCGCGCTCCTCGACGCCACCGCCGACCTGTTCGACGTCGACGAGCGGGACGTGTGGACGCTGTTCCACTCGTACGCATTCGATTTCTCCGTCTGGGAGCTGTGGGGTCCACTGTCCACCGGAGCTCGCATCGTCGTACCCGACCGCGCCACGACGCGTTCGCCTGCCGACTTCGCGGCCCTCATCGAGTCCGAGGCAGTCTCGGTGCTCAACCAGACGCCGTCGGCGTTCTTCGCGCTCGATGCCACCGACACGGAGAAGGCTGATCGCGATCTCCGCTCGGTGCGCTACGTGATCTTCGGCGGAGAGTCGCTCGACCTTCCGCGACTGGCCGGGTTCGCCCACCGCTATCCGGACACGCGGTTGGTGAACATGTACGGGATCACCGAAATCACAGTTCACGCAACCTATCTCGCTATCAGCGAGGAAACCGTCACCGGGACGGTGGGCAGCGACGTCGGAGCCCTGTTGCCCGGGTTCACCGGTGATCTGCTCGACGACCACCTGCGCCCCGTGCCGGTGGGCGCGGTCGGCGAACTCTACCTCGCGGGCCCCCAGGTTGCGGCGGGCTATTCCGGCCGACCCGCGCTGCACACGACTCGTTTCGTCGCCGACCCGGCTGGCGACGGCTCGGTGCTCTACCGCACCGGCGACCTGTTCCGCCGGACCAGGCAGGGCGCATTGATCTATCTCGGCCGCGCCGACACCCAGATCAAGATCCGCGGTTTCCGTATCGAACTCGGCGAGATCCGGGCTGCGCTCACGGCGCTGCCGGGTGTCCGCGACGCAGCCGTCATCACGCGGCCCGGGCCCACGGGCGCCGACCGGATTCTGGGTTATGCGGTCACGACGGAACTCGATGGCCAGGCGCTCCGCTCGCAACTGAGCGACGTGCTTCCCGAACACGAAGTGCCCTCGGTGGTCACCGTGCTCGACTCGATTCCGCTGACGGTCAACGGAAAGGTGGACAGCCGTTCATTACCGGAGCCCGAGGTGGTCTCCGGCGCCAGTCGGACACCCGAGTCGCCCCTCGAGGTGGCACTTGCCGACATCTTCGCCGACACGTTGGGGCTATCAGATCCGCCCGGCGTCGACGACGACTTCTTCGCGCTCGGTGGCGACAGTATCGTCTCGACGACTTTGGTCAACCGCGCACGGCGAGAGGGCATCCGGTTCACGCCACGCGACGTGTTCGGTCACCGCACCGTCGCCGGACTCGCCACGGTCGCCGAGTGGATCGTCGATACCCCGCCGGTCGCCGCAGCAGAGCACTCAGCGGGGGCACTGAACTCGACGAACACCCGGCCGACCCCGATACCACTCCTGCCCGTCGTGCACCGGCTCCGCGAGATCGGGGGAACGATCGACCGATTCAACCAGGCACTCGTCGTCGACACCCCACCGGAGCTCGACGTCGACACCCTCCGTGTCATCCTCACGGCCCTCGTGGATTCCCATGAGGCACTGCGCAGTTCGTTGCAGGTCGTCGCGGGCGTGCTCTGGAGTATGCAGAGCACGCCGCCCGGCTCCGTCGACGTGGACGATGTCGTGCAGGTCGTCCCCGTCGACCGGCCGGTCTTCGACGATGACGATGCGCTCTCGGCCGTCGTCACAGCCGAATCGTCCGCGGCCACACGCCGATTGGCACCCACGTCCGGCAGGATGATCGCCGCGACGTGGTTGACGCCCAGTTCACCGGAGGATTCGGTGGCTGGACGACTCATCCTCGTCATCCACCACCTCGCGGTCGACGGTGTTTCGCGGCGAATCTTGCTCGACGACCTGCATGCACTGTGGGACGCCACGCGCAACGGAGGCGACACGCTTCGGCTCGCGACGCCGACGCCCCTGCATCGATTCACGACGGCGGTCACCGAGCGAGCAGCCGATCCGGCGCTTCTCGACGAGGCGACGCACTGGGCGCAGGTGTTGGCGCCCGGCGGCGAGCTCGTACCGGGCCGACCGCCCGTAACCGGCACAGTCGCCGGCCAGCGTCGCCACGTCGTCACCCTGTCCGCGAGCACCTCCGCGGCACTGGTGTCGGACCTGCCCGCGCGACGCGGGGTGGGGATCACATCGCTGCTCATCGGAGCCCTACGCGTCGCCGCGACCCGCGTCCTCGGCACCGCAGATCTCATCATCGACACCGAACGTCACGGTCGTGACGCGCACGAATTCGGTATCGACGCCGACCTGTCCCACACCGTCGGGTGGTTCACCACCATCGCACCGATCCGTCTGGACCCAACCGACGACATCGACACCGCCATCCACGCCGCAGAGGAGGCGTGGACGACGATGCCGTCCGCGGGCGCAGGATTCGGCATGCTCCGCTACCTCAATCCGCAGTTGTCCGCAGCACTCGCCGCCATGTCCCGACCGTCGGTGCTGCTGAACTACCTGGGCCGCTTCACCGTCGGCGGAGGCTCGCCATGGCAACCGTCCGCAGAATCGACAGCTCTCGCCGCAGACCCTGATCCGGGCCTCGGCGTCGCATATCCACTCGAGATCGACATCGTCTGTCGTGACGAGACGACGGGCCCCGTCGTCGCCGCGACACTGCGCTACCTCCCCGACCACCTCGACGACGCCGCCGTGCGCGCACTCGCCGACGAACTGTGCGCGACGCTCGACTCGCTCTCGGCGTCGGCAGAATCCGGAGCCGATCAGTGACCTCGACCCCGCCGGACACATCCGCCGACGACGCGGGATACGCGACCGCCGACACCGACGGTCCGCACGCCACGCTGCCGACGCTCGCCGGACAGCGCGACATCTACCTGTCGATGCAGGCGTCGCCGGATCCGACCCTGTACATCACGGGCCTCTACGTCGAGGTCGATGCCGGCATCGACGTCGAGCGTCTCCGGACGTCGCTGCTGGCGGTCCTCGACTCCGCGGAGGCCATGCGTGCGGTGTTCGTCGAGGAGGCGGGCCAGGTACGCCAGAGAATACTGCCGACAGCGGATTTCGACGTCCCGTTCCGCGACATCCCCGCTGCCGAGGTGGACCAGTGGATGACCGCCGAGTTGTCGCGGCCGATGGACGTCACGGTTGGCCCGCTCACCGAGTGCACGATCATCAGGAGCCTGGCACCGGACGGTCGTGTCGAGGCCGTCCTGGCACTCCTCAAGGTCCACCACCTCGTGTGCGACGGAATGGGTCTCGGATTCTTCACCCAGGCGGTGCAAGAGCACTACGACAGCACACGCATCCCCGCTGACGGAACCGACCCGGCCGACCGGTCGGGTGCCGAGACATCGACGGGCACCAGGGACTGGAGGTTGCGGCCGGTCCTCGACGCCGAAGCACAGTACCGCGAGGGACCCGATTTCGCCGCTGACGCCGACTACTGGCTCGAGCGAATGGGTGACCGACCGCAACCCGTGCGTCTGCTCGACGACGATCTCGCTCCCGGCCGCGGAGTCGTGGCCGCGCGCTTCGACATCCCACTCGACGATCTCGAAGCACTACGCGCCGTGGCGCGGGGTGCGGGGGTGCGACCCACCGTGCTGTTGATCGCAGCCGTCGCAGCGTTCGCACACGTGCGGACCGGGCAGACCGACCTTGTCCTCGCACTTCCGGTGACCGGACGCCTCGACCGCAGCGCTCGCACGACCCCGTCGATGGTGACGAGTGTGCTACCGCTGCGCGTCGACGCCGGTCCGCGCGACAACCTCGCCGACCTCGCCGCGCGAACCGAACGTGCGGTGTTCGCGGTGGTCGCCCACAGTCGTTTCCGCGGCGAGGATCTCGGTCGCGCACTCGCCGCGCAGGAGAGTCGGGCCGGCGGGCCGGCTGCGTCCGTTCAGCCTTACCGCATGTTCGGTCTCGGCGTGAACGTCATGGCCAACACCTCCCGGCAGACCATCGGCGGACAACCGCTCGCCCTGCACGCGCTCGCCTCGGGACCCGTGTCCGACATCGAGATCCAGATCCAGGTGCGGCGGCGAGAACGCCCGGCCGAGGTGGTCATCCGCACGGTCGACGACGCACGCGACGAGGCCCGACTCGTCGGTGCGGAGTTCGCCGTGTTCCTGCACTCACTCGCCATGAATCCGGGCGCACGGCTGCGCGCCTTCTCGCCCGACGGTCGAATCGACGCTCCCGCGCCGTCCGCGGGCCCGGTGGTGGCCGACGACGGTGTCGGCGCGGTACCACTCACACCGGCTGTAGCACGGTTGCGCGAACGGCAGATCGACCCGGAGTCGCTACCGCCGCGCGTCGTGCGAGCACGAGCCGCCTCGTCGGTGTCCGTCGATGATGTCCGTGAGATCGCCGCAGCACTGGTCGCCAAGCACCCGGCGCTGCGCACGACACTGAACCGCCCGGCACCCATCCTGTGGACGATGACGACAGGCGCCGTCGGCGACGTGGTGCTTCCCGTCACCGAGGCCGACGTCGAGCCGACCGACCCGTCGGCACCCGGAGTGACACTTGTGCCCGCGACCGGCGACGTGATCGCCGCATTCGACCCCGTGCTCGTCGACCCGACGTCCGCGGAGATCCTGCGCGCGGATCTACAGACCGCACTCGACGACGCGGCTGGGGCACGGCACATCGAGTTCGACGTTCCGAGCGCTGGACTCCGCACGCTGGCAACGGCATTGGCCGCTCAGGCAGCCGATGTCGCCGGACTGCCGCACTATCTCGAGACCCTGGCGCCAGGCGCTACCCTCCCGAGGGTCGGGGATGAATCCGCATCATCGCCATGCGATCGCGCGACAGTCACCTCACGTATCGACGTCGACGATCCGAGTATCCCGGCCCCGACGCGACAGGCCCTGGTACTCGCCGTCGCGCGTGCCACCGCTGATGTGTACGGATCCGATGCACCCACCCACCTGCTCATCGACGTCGCGCTCGACCTACGCAACGCAGAGGGGGCGGGTACGGTCGGCCCCCTGCAGGCACTCGAACCGCTACGTGTCGATCTGGCGAACCCGTCGGTCCCCGACACGCGCGCGAACACCACCGGTCCGTGCCTCGACGTCGTGCGCTACCTGTCACCGCAGGTGAGTGCTGCGCTGACGGCCGCCGCCACCGCGGGTCAGATCGTCGAGCCCGACGTGCTCGTCGGGGATCACGGGTTGCCGACCGCACATCCCGTGACGATCCGTCTGTCCCGCAACGCTTCCCGGGGCTGGTCGGTGATCGCCGAGGCCGATCCCCGTGTGGTCGCGCACGCCGAGGTTCTCACACGCGCACTCGCGGACGCGGTGGTTGCCGACGCCGATCGACGCCTCGTCACCGTCGATGAGTCGACGCTGGAGCGACTCACCGGTGTCCACGGGGTGATCGACGACATCTGGCCGCTGACCCCGCTGCAGGAGGGACTGTTCTTCCAGTCGCAGGTCGATGCGGGTGACGACATCTACACCGCCCAGTTCTGGCTCGATTTCGGCCACCGTATCGACAAGGACTCGCTACGGGCGGCCGCTCGGTCGTTGCTGCATGAGAATCCCGAGCTACGTGCCGTGTTCGTCGAGATCGACGGCGCCCCGGTGCAACTCATCATCCGCGACGTCGAGCCCGTGGTCGACGTCGTCGATCTCATCGACACCCCCGCCGACCTCGTCGACTTCGAACTCGACGCCGTGCTCGATGCCGACCGCACCGCGGACATACCGATCGACACGGCCCCGCTGTGGCGCATGACGTTGATCCACCTGCCGGGCGACCGCGACCGAATCGTCGTCAATCGTCGATTCCTGTTGTGGGACGGCTGGTCTGGTGGACTTGTCGTATCGCGCCTACTCGCCCACCTCGAAGGCGTCGCCGCCACGACACCCGAAGCGTCACTCCGCGACTATCTGGCCTGGATTGCAGCAACCTCCGACGCCGAGGCGCTCGACGCGTGGCGGGCACATCTCGACGGCTACACCGAACCGGCACTCGTCGCGCCGCGGGCCGTCAATGTGGCGCCACGAGCACCGCGTCGGATCGAGGTCGACCTGGGCGTCGACGTGTCGGATGCGCTGCGGGCAGACGCGCGGGCCGCCGGCGTCACGCTAAACACGGTCGTCTCCGGCGCGCTCACGCTGACCCTGTCACGCGTTCTCGGTGTCACCGATGTCGCGTTCGGCTCCACGGTGGCGGGCAGGCCGACCGAGGTCGCGGGCCTCGACACGGTGATCGGGCTGTTCCTCAACACCGTGCCCGTACGAACCGCGCTCCGACCCGACGAGACGGTACGAGAATTCTTGCGCCGCAGTCAGGACGCGCGCGTCGCGTTGATGGCCTACGACCACATCGGGCTGGCCAGACTGCAACAGGAAACCGGCCATCCGGTGCTGTTCGATGTGCTCTACGTGTTGCAGAACTTCCGCACCGAGGACGAGGAGCGCGAACAGTCGCGCCTGCACGACGTCATCGGGGAGGGCAGCCTCGATCACACCCATTACCCGCTCGCGCTGGTCGTGACGCCCGGCCGGTCGATCCGATTCCGTCTCGAATACCGTGACGATCTCATCGATCATCGGCACGCGAACGGCTTCGTCACGAGGTTCAGAAACGCGCTCGAATCGATCGGACGCGGCCTCGACGACTCGGTGGCCGCCCTCGATCTGACCCTCGACTCGGACGCGCCGTTGATCGGCCCGAGCCACCCACTGCCCGACACCACCGTCTCAGGACTACTCGCCGAACGCGCGGCCACCATCCCCGACGCAGTCGCCCTGGTCTTCGACGACCGTCGACTCACCTACGCGCAACTCGACGCCGAGGTCGACCGCGTCGCCCATATTATCGCCGACCACGGAGTTGGCGCGGAAACCATTGTCGCACTGGCTATTCCCCGATCCATCGAGACCGTGGTCGCGTTGTTCGCGATTCTGCGGACCGGCGGCGCCTACCTGCCACTGGAACTCGACCACCCCGACGCCCGGCTCCATCAGATCATTGCCGACGCCTCTCCCGTGTTGATCCTCACCCACAGCCGGGTGTCTACGCGGTTCGCCACTCTCGCCCTACCGACACTGCACATCGACGCACTTCCCCACCCCGACTCCCCGACCTGGGTCGCCCCGTCGGTCGATCCCGCGCAGCCCGCCTACGTGATCTACACATCGGGCTCCACCGGCAAGCCGAAGGGCGTCATCACGCCCTACCGCGGCTTGACGAACATGCAGCTCAACCACCGCGAGAAGGTGTTCGAGCCCGCGATCGCCCTCGCCCGAGAAGCAGGGGTGCGAGGCCGGCTCCGGATCGCGCACACCGTGTCCTTCGCGTTCGACATGTCCTGGGAAGAACTGCTGTGGCTCGTCGAGGGCCACGAGGTCCACATCGCCGACGAGCAACTGCGAGCCGACTCCGCCGCGCTCGTCGACTACTGCGCGACGCACCGCATCGACGTCATCAACGTCACGCCGACCTACGCGGCGCAACTGGTCGCCGACGGACTGCTCGACGGCGCGCACGTCCCCCCGCTCGTCCTGCTCGGTGGTGAGGCGGTGCCCGAACCGGTGTGGACGAGACTGCGCCAACATCCGCACACGCTGGGCTACAACCTGTACGGGCCGACCGAGTACACGATCAACACCCTCGGCGTCGGCACCGACGAGACACGGACATCGTCCGTCGGCACGCCGATCTGGAACACCACAGCACATCTCCTCGACCCCTGGCTGCGTCCGGTGCCCGCGGGAGTGCAGGGCGAGCTGTACATCAGCGGCGCGGGACTCGCCCGCGGTTACCTCGGACGTCCCGATCTGACGGCCGAGCGGTTCGTCGCCGATCCGTTCTCCTACGGCGGCCGGCTGTACCGCACCGGCGACGCGATGAGGATCAGACCCGACGGCAATCTCGACTTCCTCGGGCGCACCGACGACCAGGTCAAGGTGCGGGGCCATCGTGTCGAACTCGCCGAGATCGACGCAGCACTCACCTCTCTCGACGAGATCGCGGCGTCGGCCGTCGTCGCCGGCTCCGACCCAGCGACACCCGACGTCAAACGTCTTGTCGCCTATGTCATCCCGGCCGATCCGGCGCGTGAGCTCGACTACCAGGAGGTGCGCAGGCAGCTCGGCGCATCGCTGCCCGACTACATGGTCCCGACGCTGTTCGCCACCGTGCAGGGATTCCCGATGACCGTCAACGGCAAGCTCGACGTCAAGGCGCTGCCCGCGCCAGAGGTCGGCGGTACGCGTCGCGCGCCCCGCACCGAGCTCGAGCGACGCCTGTGCGAGATCTTCGCCGACGTGCTCGGACTACCCGACACCGACGACGGATGTCCCGTGGGCATCGACGACGACTTCTTCGCTCTCGGTGGCCACTCCATGGCGGCCATGCGGCTGGTCTCCACCCTGCGCGCCGACCTGGGCGCCGAGCTGGCCATCCGTGATCTGTTCGAGGCCAGGACTCCCGCCGACATCGCACTGCGCGCAGAGCTGACCGGTTCGAGCAGCGACATCCCGACCGGCGAGCGACCCGAGCACATTCCGCTCTCACCGGCGCAGGAGCGGCTCTGGGTGCTCTACGAGCTCGACCCCGACGACATCTCCTACCACTACGGCCACGTGGTGCGGCTGCACGACGAGATCGACGCCGCCGCACTGTCCGGGGCGGTCCGCGACGTGCTGATGCGTCACGAGAGTCTGCGCACCGTGTTCGACACCAGCCGCGACGGGGAGGTGTACCAACGCGTACTCGGTCCGGCCGACGTGCCCGACGTCGTCGAGATCCACACCCTCGACACAGCGACCGTCGCTGACACCGGACCGCAAGCGAGCGAGCTCGCCCGCGAATTCCTCACCCGCCCTTTCGATCTGCGATCCGCTCCGCCCATCCGGGTGCAACTCGTGCGGTTGCCCGCCGACAACGAGGCGTCGGACACCGGGGCACCGGATACGGCCCTGCTGACCATCGCGATGCACCACATCGCCACCGACGAGTGGTCGGACCGGCCGCTGCTCACCGATCTCACCGCGGCGTACGCGGCCAGGGTAGCCGGCGCCACCCCCGACTTCGCCGCACTACCCGTCCAGTACCCGGACTACGCGCTGTGGCAACGTGACCGCGTCGCCACGCGTCGCGTGGACCAGCTCCAGTTCTGGGCCGAGGCACTAGCCGACCTGCCCGACGAGTTGGCCCTCCCCCGGGATCGGCCACGACGACCGTCGGGTCTCGGTCCGGCGGCCACCGAGACGGCCGTCGTCGACGCGGACACCCGCGCCGCGCTGGCACAACTCGCCACGGCGCACGCCGCGAGCATGTTCATGGTCACCCAGGCCGCCGTGGCGCTACTGCTCCACCGCTCGGGTGCAGGCGACGACATCCCGCTCGGGTCACCGGTCTCGGGACGCAACGACCCCGCGCTCGACGACCTCGTCGGCTTCTTCGTCGACACCCAGGTGCTGCGGACCGACGTCAGTGGCCACCCCACCTTCGGTGAGCTCGTCGATCGCGTGCGCGCCGTCGACCTGGCCGCATTCGACAACCAGGACATCCCGTTCCAGCAGATCGTCGAACACTGCGCGCCGCCGCGTGTTCCCGGACGTAACCCGCTCTTCCAGGTCAGTGTCGGATACCTGCCACTCGGTGCGGTGCCCGACCGATTCCTCGGCATACCGGCGACTTTCGAGCACTTGACGTCGGCGTCGGCGAAGTTCGATCTCGCGTTCACCGTTGTCGACAACACCGAATCCGGTGAGTTGACCGTCGCGCTCGAGTACGCCACCGAGATGTTCGACGCGACGACGGCCCACGACCTGCTCGCCCGCCTCGTGCGCATTCTGCGGACCGTCGCCACCACACCAGACGTCGTCGTCGATGCCGTCGAGCTCGTCGGCCCCGACGATGTCGAGTCGATCCGTGCCGGAGAGCACGGCGGGCATGCACTGTCTGACGACGAGACGACGGTGGCCGACCTCTTCGCCGCGACCACACGTGCCCATTCCACTCAGATCGCGTTGCGCGACACCGACGGTCACGCCGTCACCTACGCGCAACTCGACGCTGCAACCGGGCAACTGGCCGCGTGGCTCGTCGACTCCGGGGTGCAACCCGGGGACGTCGTGGCCGTCGTGATGTCGCGCAGTATGGCTCAGCTCGCCGCCCTGCACGCGGTCCTTCGTGCCGGAGCGGCATATCTGCCGATCGACACGGATGTTCCCACCGAGCGCGTCGCAACGATCCTCGACGACGCCCGCCACGCGGCCGTCGTCTGCGACCCCACAGCGGTCGACGCCTTCGCCGACGGCGCCATGCCCGTGGTCGGCGTCGACGACACCCTCTTCGACAGGGCCCTCGTCGGTGCCGCCGGGCGGCGCCCGCTCGAGGACACCACGGCCGTCGGCGGACGGGTGCACCCCGATCAGCCGGCGTACGTCGTCTACACCTCGGGGTCCACCGGCAGGCCCAAGGGTGTTGTGGTCACGCATCGCAGTGTGGTCAACGTCCTGCGTTGGCGCCTGCAGACCATGCCGGCGGGCGGCCTCGGCCCCGGTGACACGGTACTGGCCAAGACCCCCGTCGGATTCGACGGCGCGGTCTGGGAACTGTTGCTGCCCTTCGCAGCGGGCGCAGCCGTGCTGGTCGCCGAGCCGGGTGCGCAGCGCGATCCCCGGCGGCTCGCCGAGCTCATCTCCGAGCACGAGGTGACCACGACGGTGTTCGTGCCGTCACTTCTCGAGCACTTCGTCACCTACCTGGATGTCGCGAACTCGTTGCGCCACATGATCGTCGGTGGTGAGGCGTTGCGTTCCGACCTGGTCGACGCGGTACTCGATGCCGCGCCGACGCTCGCGGTGATCAATGCCTACGGCCCGACCGAGACCACCGTCGTCGTCACCGACCACGTCGCCACGCGTGGCTGTGACGCCACCACCTCGCCGATCGGCCGACCCATCGCCGGTGCCGACCTGCTCGTGCTCGACACCTCGCTACGCCGGGTACCCGACGGCGGGGTCGGCGAACTGTACGTGCGCGGAACACCGCTCGCACGCGGCTATCACGCCAGGCCGGGACGCACCGCCGGTGCGTTCGTCGCCGACCCGACGGGTGAGTTCCCCGGCGGACGGGTGTACCGGACAGGCGATCTGGTCCGCCGCCGAGGCGACGACCTCGAGTACGTCGGCCGGACCGACAGTCAGGTGAAAGTGCGGGGTAATCGTGTCGAACTCGGTGAGATCGAGTCGGCTATGCGCTCCCTTCCCCAGGTCGCGGACGCGGCTGCGGCGGTCGACGCCGACCGGGTGGTCGGCTGGATCGTCGCCGCGCGCGACGAGATGACGGGTGACCCGGCGACACTGGTGGCGTCGGTGACCGAGCAGTTGTCCGCACTCCTGCCGGAGTACATGATCCCCGCGCCGCTCGCGGTGCTGGAATCCTTTCCGCTCAATCACACCGGCAAGCTGGACCGGCGTGCGCTGCCGACGCCCGGCGGCGCCGCCACGTCGGGAACCCCGCCGCGCACACGGCTCGAGACCGACCTCGCGGAGATCTTCTCGTCGGTGCTCGGCACCGACGTCGACGACGTCCACGCGAACTTCTTCGCCATCGGCGGACACTCGCTGGCGGCGATCAAACTCGTCAACCTGATCCGCGGTTCGCTCGGCTACGACGTCGGTGTGCGCACGGTGTTCGACGAACCGACGATCGCGCGACTCGCCACATCGCTCGTCGCCGACGGTGCGGGCGGCGCGGAGAGACCGGACGCCACCCCGTCGCAGGTACCGCCGTTGCGGCGGCGTCCCGGTGCCGCACCCGTGCTGTCGTACGGCCAGGAGCAGATGCTCACCCTTGCCGGCGTCTCCGGACCGACGAGCACCTACAACGTGCCGCTGCTCTGGCGGCCGGGCGGACCCGCCGGCACGACGCCCATCGATCCCGAGACCATGCGCGCGGCGATCCACGACGTCGTCGCCCGCCACGAGATCCTGCGTACCCGATACCCGGACGATCGCCCGGACGTCGTCGACGATCCGGCGGTTCCGTTGCTCGTGGCCGCGACTGCGGACGAACTGTTCGCCGACTCCGCGCACGCCTTCGATCTGGCGACCGAGATACCGATCCGGGTTGCAATGACGTCGCAGGTTGCAGTGGTGACGATCCATCACATCGCCACCGACGAGTGGTCGGCGGCGCCGCTGCGCGCCGACCTCGACACCGCCTACCGCGCACGCAGCGCAGGGCATGCACCGAAGTGGGACGCGCTCGAGCTCCAGTACTCCGATTTCGCTGCGTGGCAACGGGACCTACTCGCCGACGAGCGCGGCACGCGGCAGGTGCGGTTCTGGCGTGCGGCGCTCGACGGATCGCCGGAGGAGCTCTCGCTTCCCTACGACCGACCTCGCCCCCCGCGTCCGTCCGGGCGCGGCGACGGAGTGCTCGTCGCTCTCGCCCCCGACACCGTGCAGGCGCTCAAGACGTTGGCCGCATCGACCGGCACGTCGATGTTCATGGTGCTGCAGACCGCCGTCGCGGTGCTGCTCTCCCGCCTCGGCGCGGGCACCGACATCCCGCTCGGCTCACCGGTCACCGTCCGCGACGATGCGCGGCTCGATCGTCTGGTCGGCTTCTTCCTCAACACGCTCGTGCTGCGCACCGACGTGTCGGGGAATCCGACGGTGAGCGAACTGCTCGCCCGCGTACGCGCAGGCAACTTGTCGGCGCTCGAGAACAAGGACGTCCCGTTCGAGCAGGTCGTCGAAGCCGTCGCGCCATCCCGGTCGGCGGCCCTCAACCCGCTGTTCCAGACGATGGTGGTCTACGTCGAGGGACGACTGCCGGACGCGTCGCCTGCCGAAGGCAGCCCAGCCGCGCCCCCGCTCCCGACGACCGCGAAGTTCGACCTCTCCTTCGACTTCACCGAGGATCCGTCCGGCGACACTCCGCGCGTGGGCGGTGTCATCGAGTACAGCACCGACCTCTTCGATCGTGTGACCGTGGAAGCCATGGGACAGCGCCTCGTCACGGTCCTGGAATTCATGGCCGCACAACCGGATCGGGCACTGCGCGACCTCGACATCCGCATCCCCGCCGAACACCGCGATCTGCATCGCGCAGCCGCTCCCGCGGCGACCTTCCCCGAACTGTTCGACGCCGTCGTCGCACGCGACCCCAACGCGCCTGCGCTGCGCGGTCCAGACGGCACTCGCACGTTCGGTGAACTCGACACCCGGGTGACGGCGATCGCGACGCGACTCGTGGCCGAGGGCATCGGTCCAGAAGACGTGGTGGTCGTCGCACTGCCGCGCGGGGTGCTGGCCCTCGAGGCGATCTTCTCTGTCCTCGTCGCAGGCGCCGCCTACCTGCCGATCGAACCCGACACACCTGCCGAACGCGTGGCCGCCATGACCGCGGTCGCCCGACCGCGCCGGGTGATCGACGACGTCGCCGACCCCGTGCTCGCCGACCCCGATCCAGCCGATCCGATGCCGATCGGCGACCTGAGTTCTGCTGCAGTGCAGACGGATTCGCGACACACCGGCTCTGTGCGCTCGGTCGTCCCGAGAACCCCGTTGCGTCCGGACCATCCCGCGTATGTCATCTTCACCTCCGGCTCTACCGGCACCCCCAAGGGCGTGGTCGTACCTCATCGCGGACTCACCAATCTGTTCGCGAGTCACCGGCGAATGCTGTACGAGCCTGCGCGTCGACGCGCCGGGCGCGAGCGCCTGCGCGTCGGGCACGCCTGGTCGCTGGCCTTCGACGCCTCGTGGCAACCCCAGTTGTGGATGCTCGACGGCCACGAGGTCTCCATCGTCGACGCCGAGACCCAGCACGACGCCCAGTCGCTCGCCGAGCAACTACGCGCCGAGCACTGGGACTTCCTCGAGCTCACGCCGTCCCATCTGCGCCACCTCGACGGTGCCGAGGAGACGTTGAGCGCCGTCGGCTTCGGCGGGGAGGCGATCCCCGACGCCCAGTGGCAGCGTTACCGAGCCCTGCCCCGCACCGACGCCTACAACCTGTACGGGCCCACCGAGGCGACCGTCGATGCTCTCGTAGCCCGTGCGGCAGACGCCGAGCATCCCGTCGTGGGGCGCCCGGTGGACGGGGCACGGGCCTACGTACTCGACGCCGCGTTGCGTCCGGTCCCCGATGGCGTCGACGGCGAGTTGTATCTCGCGGGTGCAGGATTGGCGCGCGGCTACCTCGGTCGCGGCGACCTCACCGCCGAGCGTTTCGTCGCGGATCCGTTCACGGCCGACGGTGCCCGCATGTATCGCACGGGTGACACCGTGCGGTGGACCCGCGACGGTCAGCTCGACTACCGAGGTCGGCGCGACGACCAGGTGAAGATCCGCGGCTTCCGTGTCGAACTCGGCGAGGTCGAGGCGGCGCTCGCGGCGATCCCCGGCGTCACCTCGGCTCTCGTCGTCGCGCGGGCCGGGAGACTCGTCGGCTACGTAGTCGTCGCTGATCTACGCAGCGAAAGCGGCGCGGGGCAGGTCGAGCCCGCAACTCTCCGCGCCAGAGTGCGGTCGCTACTGCCCGACTACATGGTTCCCGCGGTCGTCGTCATCCTCGACGCGCTGCCCACACTTCCCAACGGCAAGATCGACCGCCGCGCGCTCCCGGAGCCGGACTTCGAGCACGAGGTCAGAGCGCCGGAGACGCCGGTGCAGCGCAGTGTCTGCCGCGCGGTCGCCGATGTTCTCGCCGTGGGGATCGACCGTGTCGGTCTCGACGAGGACTTCGCCGAACTCGGTGGTGACAGCATCGTCGCCATGCAGCTCGTCGCGCGACTGCGCGCCGAGGGATTCACCGTGAGCCCACGTGTCGTGATGACCACGAGGTCCCTCGCGGCGCTGGCCGATGCGCTGGAGAGCACCACTGGTACGCCGACCCTGGCGCAGGTCAGCACCGGTGAGGTCCCGGCGACACCGATCGTGCGGTGGCTTGAAGAGCTCACCGACGGCAGTGCTGAGCACATCGGCGGGTTCCATCAGTCCGTACTGCTGACGGTGCCGTCCGGTCTCGACGTCGACGCTCTCGCAGCGGCGACAACGACGCTTGTCGCACGGCATCACATGCTGCGCGCGCGACTCGTGACCCGGTCACGCCCGTGGCGCTTCGAGATCCCCGAGTCGGCGTCGGCCGTCGAGGTGGTCCGTGAGACCGACCGCGACGTGACCGCCGTGGCACATCGCACCCGTGACCGTCTCGATCCCCGTGCGGGCCAGATGCTCGCGGCCACCTGGATCGACCACGGAGACGAATCGGGGCGCCTGTTGCTCGCGATCCATCACCTCGTCGTCGACGGGGTGTCGTGGCGAGTGCTCGTACCGGAGTTACTGGCCGCCTACTCGCAGCTGACGAATGGCGTTGCCGCCGAGAACATCTCACTGGCGGACGTCTCGACCGACTTCGGCGCGTGGGCACGTGCGCTGGTGACGACCGACCGCAGTGCAGAACTCGACCTGTGGCGCGGTGCCGGCGCCGGTGCGGACCCGACCGCGATCTTTGTGCGTCCGCTCGACACGACGTGCGATACCCAGGGCTCCGCCGCACGTCACCGCGTCGAGGTGGACGCCGAGACCGCGCGGGCCGTTCTCGGTCCGGTGGGTGCCCGTCTCGGCGTCGGCGTCGACGACGTACTGCTCGGCGCCTTCGGAGCCGCGGTCGGCACACCGACCATCGTCGACTCCGAGGGGCACGGTCGTGTCGAGCACCTGGTAACCGGGGCCGATCTCACCGGCACTGTCGGATGGTTCACCGCGGTGCACCCGATCCGGATCGGAGACACCGACGACCCGCTCGAGCAGGCACGTCGCCTCGCTGCGCAGCGGGCTGCGATACCCGACGAGGGCGTGGGGTACGGTCTGCTCCGGTACGGATCCGATCTCGGCGACGGTGCCGTCCGTCGTGCACAGACTGACCTACCCACTGCGGCGATCGAGTTCAATTACGTCGGCCGGTACCGCGAATTCGCGTTCGACGGGTGGGCGATGGCGCCGGAATCGGTCGACATCGGCCCAGACGACGCGATGCCGGCCGGTTACGGGCTCATCGTCGACGTCGCCACCGTCGACGGAACGGACGGGCCGAGACTCTCGGCGACGTGGACCTATCAGCCGGGCATGATCGACGCTCACGCGGTGACAGCCCTGGCGGATCGGTGGCTGGCCGCACTCGTGAACCTGGCAGAGGTCACGACCGACAAGACGAACGGTACGACGGAAGGTGGTCGATGAGCGGGCGGATGCGCGGGGTTCTGATCGACATCAGTCCCCTGCGAGAGAGCGCCGCCTTCCGACGCATCTTCTGCGCACGACTGATCTCGATCATTGGAATCGGCCTGCTGATGGTGTCGGTGCCGATCCAGATGTACGACCTCACGCGATCGTCGGCACAGGTCGGCGCGGCAACCGCCGTCACGGGCATCACAACCTTCGTCGGGATGTTGATCGGTGGTGTGCTCGCCGACCGGTTCGATCGCAAGCGGCTGATCCTGCTGGGTCGCACCGGTGCTGCACTGAGCTTCGCGGGCCTCGCACTCAACGCGTTCGGCGTCTTCGGGACAACCTCGGTCGTGGCCCTCTACGTGCTGGCGGGGATCGACGGACTGATCGGGTCACTGTCGACGTCGGCACTGATGGCGGCCGTTCCGACGCTGATCCCGCGCGACAAACTCGTCGCCGTCGGTGCGCTCAGTTCGCTCACGGTTCGCGTGGGCACGGCGATCTCCCCCGCCATCGCGGGCTTCATCATCGCCGCGGCAGGCGTCGAGTGGGCCTACACGGTCGCGGCTGTGTTGGCGACGGCGACGGTGCTCATCCTGCTCGGACTCCCGTCGATGCCACCGTCGGCACCGACACTCGACGCACGACCCGAGCCGGGAGCCTCTGACGAGAACGCCGCCGACGCCGCACACCGTGACGCGCCCCAGTCGCTCATGGGATTTCTGACCTCGCAGCGAGTGGTCCTCGGCGTGATGATCGTCGGCGTGCTCGCGATGCTCGGGGCCGGATTGGTCGCTCTGCTTCCCGCACTGGTCGCCGAGCGGTTCGGGGGCGACGCCAGAGCCACCGGCCTGCTCTACGCCGCGGTCGCGTGCGGCGCCATGCTCGGTGCCCTCACGAGCGGCTGGCTCGCGGGCGTCGCGCGTCCGGGGATCGTGCTGCTCGGTGCGCTCACTGCCGCGGCTGTGGTCCAGATCGGGTTCGGATTCGCCCCCGTGGCGTGGCTTGCGATCGTGCTCCTGTGCGTCGTCGGCTATCTGGAAGCCACGCAGGAGGTCCTGAGGTACTCGCTCATCCAGCACCACACGCCCGGGCCGCTGCTCGGCCGGGTGAACGGGATCTGGATGGCACAGGAGGTCGGTGGCGTGACCATCGGCGCACTCGTCGCCGGCGCGTTCGGCACGATCTGGACGGCATCGGACGCGATCGTCTACTACGGTCTCGCGCTACTCGTGCTGTCGATCATCGCCGCCTGCGTACTCAGAGCCGTCGTGAAAGTCCGCTCCGAGCGTCCAGTCGAGAGCAGCATTTCCTGAGCCGCTCAGCTGGCGAGCGACTCCCGCAACTCCTTGCGGCTCACCTCGCGTTTTTCCCGCTCAGCCAGCGAGCAACTCCCGCAACTTCTTGCGGCTCACCTTGCCGACGCCGGTTTCGGGGAATGATTCGACGATCTTGACGGCGTCGGGGAGCTTCCACTCGGCGAGACCGTTCTCACGTACGAACCGTCGGATGCCGGCGAGATCCGGCGGATCGTCGACATCGTCGGGGATCAGGTAGGCGCACGTCCGCTCGCCCAGATACTCGTCGGCGACGGCAACGACGATCGCATCGCGCACCGCGGGATGGGTCAGCAGCTGTTCCTCGAGCTGTTCGGCCGACACCTTCTCACCCCCACGGTTGACCCGATCACCACCACGCCCGCGAACGACGACGTTCCCGTCGGCGGTGAGTTCGACGATGTCCCCGGTGCGATACCAACCGTCGGGTGCGAACGATGCCGGACTCGCCCCCTGCCAGTACGCCCGGATCGTGTACGGCCCCTGGGTCTCGAGGAAGCCGGGCCCCGAGCCGGCGTCGTCGCCGTTCTCGTCGACGAGTCGGATCTGGTCGGCACCCGACATCGGACGCCCCTGCGTCGTGGTGATCGCCTCGATCGGATCGTCGAGCCTCGTGTAACAGACGAGCCCTTCGGCCATCCCGAACACCTGCTGCAACCGCACTCCGAGCGCAGGCCCGATCCGGCGCGCGAGTTCGTCGGGACAGCGGGCCCCACCGACCTGAATGGTCTCCAGCGACGAGATGTCGAAGTCCGTTCCCGCTTCCGCGGTCTCGGTCCACAGTCGCGCCAGCGGGGGCACCAGTCCGGTCATGGTGACCCGCTCGCGCTCCACCATCTGCCAGGCCACCGAGGGTGCCGGTGACGCGGTGAGAGCGATGGTTCCGCCCGCGCACATCGCGCCGAGGATGCCGGGCGAACTCATCGGGAAATTGTGTGCGACCGGAAGTGTCGCAAGATAGACCGTCTCGGCGTCGACCCCGCACAGTTCGTTGCTCCGCCGGACGCTGTAGAGGTAATCGTCGTGGGTGCGCGGGATGAGTTTCGGGATCCCCGTGCTCCCGCCTGAGAGCTGTAGAAAGGCCAGAGCTGCGGGATCGGCACGTGGATGCTCGACGGGGTCGGCACAGATCGCGTCGAGGTCGTCGGCGTCGACCCAGTGCCGCACCGAATCAACCTGCGCTGCAATGGTGTCCGCCAGACTCGCATAGTCGAAACCGGCGTCGTGACGTGGCGAGATGACGGCGACCGCCCCGGCGGCACGGGCGATACCGACGAGTTCACCCGCACGATGGGCCGGCAGCGTGAACACCGGGATGGCACCCACGCGGAACAGTGCGAAGACCGCTTCGACATAGCAGGCGCGGTTGGGGATCTGCACGATCACCCGATCGGTGGGTGCGATGCCGAGAGCGACGAGTCCCGCCGCGATCCGACCCACCCGCGCGTCGAGGTCTGCGTACGTCAGTCGACGGTCGATGTCGACCACGGCTGTCCGGTGTGCGGTGTCGGGTGCAGCGGCGCGCGCGTGCAGCACGTCGTCGAACGTCTCCCCGGCCCACAGGCCGTTCGCCCGATATTCTGCGTCGAGTTCCGGGGGCCATGCAGACACGAACATAAAGGTGAGGCTACCCTAACGGGGTGGCTATCCCGACGATCACCCCGTATCAGATCCCCGAGGGGCCGTTCCCTGCCCGAGTTGACTGGCAGCTGAATCCCGCACGCGCCGCGCTGCTGATCCACGACATGCAGAACTACTTCATCGACGCCTACGACACGCAGGCCGAGCCGATGGCGACCGTGCTGCCGAACATGGTCGCGATCCGCGAGGCGTGTGCGTCGGCTGGCGTGCCGGTCGTCTACACGGCACAACCCGGCGACCAGCATCCGTCGCGGCGCGGCATTCTCGCCGACTTCTGGGGCAGAGGCCTCGATTCCGGGCGCGACGAGAACATCATCGACGAGTTGGCGCCGCGACCCGGCGACATCACGGTCACCAAGTGGCGATACTCCGGATTCCAGCGCACCGATCTGCGACACCTGCTGGCTCACCACGGGCGCGACCAGCTGATCGTCATCGGCGTCTACGCCCACATGGGCTGCATGATCAGCGCCACCGAGGCCTTCATGATGGATGTCCAGCCGTTCTTCGTCGCCGACGCCGTTGCCGACTTCACACGGGAAGAACACGAGATGGCGTGCAGCTACGTGGGCAAGCGTGCCGGACGAATCCTGAACTCCCGCAACGTCGTCGACGCACTGCGTCAGCGTTCGGACACCGACGCACTGCGCCAGCGTTCGGACACCGACGTGAGGCCGTCGCACGCGAGCCATACGCATGTCTGACCCCGGAACTCTCTCGGGGTTGCGTGCCGTCGTGACCGGCGCCGCGGGAGGTATCGGTGCCGCCGTCACCGCCGCACTGCGCAGCGACGGAGCGCTGGTCGATGCGTGGGACATTCTGGCGCGCAACGATCTTCGTACCGTAGATGTCACCGACCGAGCGGCGGTGATCGACGCGTGGCACGCAGCAAGCTCGAGCGGTCCCATCGACATCGTCGTCTCGGCGGCGGGCGTGATGTCCGACGACTGGGACACATGCATGGCCGTCAACGCCGACGGGGTACGCAACCTGCTCGACGTCGCGATCGACGACCTGACCGGCCGAAAAAGCGGTGCCGTCGTGGTGATCTCGAGCAATGCCGGTGCCATCCCACGATCAGGATTGGCCGCGTACGCCGCATCGAAAGCCGCCGCGACGTCGTATACGCGGAGCCTTGGGTTGCGCGCCGCGCCCGACGGAGTGCGGGTCAACATCGTGTCCCCCGGCTCGACGGACACACCGATGCTTCGCGGCATGTGGTCCGACGACACAGCCCACGACCGGGTACTCGCCGGGGAACCCGAGGCCTTCCGTCTCGGAATCCCGCTGGGGCGCATCGCAACTCCCGAGGACATAGCCGCCGCCGTCGTGTTCCTGGCGTCCGACGCCGCGCGTCATATCACCATGCACGACCTGCGCGTTGACGGAGGTGCAACGTTGGACATGTGATGTGCGATATACACCTCTGTGGAACCAGACAAAACCGTCATCGACGATTGGATTGAAGTGAAACACACGCGCCGCACCACGCGGGCACTCGCAGTCCTGCTCACCGCAGGATTGATCGGCTTCCTGGCAGCATGCTCTTCCTCGGACGACGACAACGCGTCGTCCTCGTCATCGGAATCGTTCACCCCGGTGACGATCGATCACGAGTTCGGCAGCACGAAGATCGACAAGAAGCCCACCAAGGTGGTCTCGCTGATCACCGACTGGACCGATACCCTCGCCGCTCTGAACGTGCCGATCACCGCGGAATTCGTGCCCCAGGGCAGCAAATCGTTCGAGTGGACACCCAAGCACGACAGCGAAGTGGTGCAGGTTGCTGACCCCTCGCAGGTGAGTGTCGGCGAACTCGCCAAGTACCAGCCGGATCTGATCCTTGCCGGCTACCTCGGCGACAAGAGCCGCTACGACAAGCTCGCCGAGATCGCGCCGACCATCCCGGTCCTGGTGAAGGGCGCGACGGCCGACACGTGGGAGAAGATCACCACCACCGCGGGTGAGATCTTCGGCAAGCAGCAGCAGGCGACCGAACTCGTCGACTCGACCAACAAGAAGATCGCCGATTTCAAGTCCCAGCATCCGGCCGCAATGGGCAAGACCTTCACCTTTGCGCAGGTCGGTCCGACCGGTCAGGTCGGCGCGATCAACACGACCGAGGATGCGGCCGCAGGCCTGATCGCACAACTCGGGTTCACCCTGAATCCGAAGGTCGCCGAGCAGCACAAGGAGGGCTCGACCCGCTCGTTGATCTCTGCCGAGCGCATCGACCTTCTCGATTCGGATCTGCTCGTGGTCTACGTCCCGGGTGGCGATCCCGCAGTCGCCGAGCGCGTTCCGGGATGGTCGTCGCTGCCCGCGGTCAAGAACGGCACCGTGATCTTCCTCGATGACAACACACAGCCGGCCTTCAGTGTGCCCAGCGCGCCGTCGGTCGGATTCGTCATCGACAAGCTCGACCCCGTGGCCGCCAAGCTGTGAGATAGACCCCGGGCTCATACGACGAGGAGCGCTCGGCTGGACGTCCAGCCGAGCGCTCCTCGCATCTGTACCGCTCGGTGCGTGTGACCTCGCGTGGTCTCGCTAGCCCTTCGGCCAGTTCAGTCCCTGCGACCACGCGAGGGCATTGGTCTCCGCGTACACCCCGACACCGTGACCGGCCTGATAGGTCCGCAGATCGACGGTGACACCGTTGCCGCGTGCGCGGTCGACCCACTGTTGGGTCAGCGGAGCGAACGCGACCGGGTCCAGGGTGCCCTGCTGCACCAGGATCGGCGCCGGGTAGCCCTTCTCCGGAACCGAGGTCACCGACCGGAGCGCGGGGATCAGCGGACCCTCGTTGAACGGCCTGGCCACCAGTTGACCGACGCTCATACCCTTCGTGGCGCGTCCCTGGTTCGGGTAGCACAGCGTCTGCGCGTCCTCGACCACCTTGCGTCCCTGCGGGGTCAGATAGGAGTCGACGTCGACGTCGGGGCGGGCAACCTTCAGCCCGGCGAGCACGTAGGAGAAGTAGGTCACGTAATCGGGGACCTCGACGGGCGGCACGCCCGGTCGGATGACGGAGAAGTAGTCGGCGATGTCGACCGGCGGGGAGGTCGCTGCCACACCGACGTTGGTGAGTTCGGGAGCGTAGGACGGCGCGAGGTGACCTGCCCACAACGAGGCATGTGCGCCCTGCGAGCCTCCCGACGACAAGAAGCCCCGGGACACCGCGGAGTTCGTGTACCGAGGCGTCACCACGCGGGCCGCGCGCACCGAATCGATGATGTTCTTACCCGCAACGTCGCCGTCGAGGTAGGCATGGACGCCCGGTCCGCCGATACCTGCGTACTCGGTCGCCGCGATCACATAGCCCTTCTTCAACCACGGTCCGAGCCAATCGTCGTACCGACCCTGATGTCCCATGCGATCGGTGACAGTGCAGTCGTCGCCGAGACCTGCGGTGCCGTGTCCGTACGCGAGTACGCGATAACCACCTGCCGGCGCCGTGACAGCCGGAATCATGATCGTGGCGCGCACCGGGACGAGCCGGCCGTCCGACTGCGCCGAGAGATAGGTCACCGCAATGACTTTGCCCGCACCGGCGACCTTCGCGTCTGGTCGGTCGGTGATGTCCTCGGCAGTGAGTACGGTGCCCGCAGTCGACGGCGCGGCGTCGGCCGGTGCCGACGTCACGGTGAGTGCGAGCCCCACGACGAGGGCCAACAGCATCGACACACCCGCTCCGAGTGTCGCGGCGACACGGCGTCGCGGGATCCGGGCCTGAGAACTCATGAGACCGCCTTCCATACGCAGAGACCGCCCGAGATTAGGCGACCCTAAGCAACCTAGCAGGCCTAACTGTCCGATCGGTGCGCGCCCCGGATGTCACGCGCGGTCGAAAGCCGTGAGGATCTCCTGCGCCGCAAGAGCGGGTGTGACGTCTCCGGACGCAATACGCCTCTCGACATCTGTTCTGACCGCAGCGACGTCGGGGCTTGCCGCGAGGCGATTGAGTACCTCGTCGCGCACCATCGTCCAGGTCCAATCGATCTGTTGACGACTGCGTCGGGCGTCGAACTCCCCCGCTTCGACCAATGCGGAGTGGTGACGTTCGACCGTCGACCAGAACTCGTCGATGCCGGTCTTCTCGAGTGCACTCATCGTCAGCACCGGGGGCACCCAGAGCGCGTCGTGGGGGTAGATCAGCTTCAGTGCGTTCTTCAGTTCGCGCGCAGCACCTTTGGCCTCGGTGAGATGCGAGCCATCCGCCTTGTTGACCACGATCACGTCGGCGAGTTCGAGGACACCCTTCTTGATGCCCTGCAGCGAGTCGCCGGTGCGCGCAAGTGTGAGGAACGTGAAGGTGTCCACCATGTTGGCCACGGTCACCTCCGACTGGCCGACTCCCACCGTCTCGACCAGCGCGACGTCGAATCCGGCGGCCTCCACGAGCACGATGGTCTCGCGCGTCGCCTTGGCGACACCGCCGAGCGTCCCGGAGGTGGGTGACGGACGGATGTAGGCGTCGGGGTGCACGGCGAGCGTGCCCATCCGGGTTTTGTCGCCGAGGATCGATCCCCCGGTGCGCGTGGACGACGGATCGACAGCGAGGACCGCCACCCGATGCCCCTGCTCGATCAGATGCATGCCGAGGGCTTCGATCGTCGTCGACTTGCCCACTCCGGGTACCCCGGTGATGCCGACCCGGAACGACTTCCCCGCGTGGGGCGTCACCCGCAACAGAAGCTCTTGCGCCGCCCGCCGGTGATCGGCCCGGGTGGACTCGACGAGCGTGATCGCGCGAGCGAGGTCGGCGCGACGATCACCGAGGACGCCGTCGGCCAACGCATCGACGTCGACCCGGCGCTGCACACCCATCAGATCTGCACACCCATCAGCCGGCAGCCACCTCCGGTAGCTCGAGTTCGAGGTTGTCGGCGAGTTTGGAGATCAACTCGACGGCGGAGTCGGCGATCACGCTGCCCGGCGGGAAGATCGCCGCAGCGCCTGCCTCGTAGAGCTCGTCGAAATCTCCCGGTGGGATGACCCCGCCGACGACGATCATGATGTCGTCGCGACCGACCTCGGCCAGCGCCTTGCGCAGTGCGGGCACGAGCGTGAGATGGCCTGCGGCGAGCGACGAGACCCCGACGACGTGCACGTCGTTGTCGGCTGCCTGCGCTGCGACCTCCTCCGGTGTGGCGAACAGCGGGCCGACGTCGACGTCGAATCCGAGGTCGGCGAATGCCGTGGCGATCACCTTCTGGCCACGGTCGTGGCCGTCCTGGCCCATCTTCGCGACGAGGACACGGGGGCGTCGACCCTCGGCTTCGGCGAAGCGTCGGACGATGTCGGTCGCCGCATCGATGTTGCTCACGTCGCCTGCCTCATGCCGGTATACCCCGCTGATGGTCTTGATCTGCGCTTGATGGCGACCATAGACCTTTTCCAACGCCGCGGAGATCTCGCCGACCGTCGCCTGGTGGCGCGCCGCCTCGATCGCGAGGGCCATCAGGTTGTCGTCGAGGCCGTCGGAGCTGCCGGTCGACGCCGCCGCGCGGGTCAGATCGGCGAGTGCCTTGTCGACAGCGACCGGATCGCGTTGCGCGCGAAGCCGCTCGAGCTTCTCGAGTTGTTCGGCCCGAACCTTGGAGTTCTCGACCTTGAGGACCTCGATCTCCTCGTCGTCGTCGACCCGATACTTGTTGACGCCGATGAGCGGTTGCTGCCCGGAATCGATCCGAGCCTGTGTGCGGGCTGCGGCTTCTTCGATGCGCAGCTTGGGTAGGCCCTCGTTGATGGCCTGGGTCATGCCGCCGGTCTCCTCGACCTCGGCGATGTGGCGGCGTGCCTTCTCGGCAAGCTGTGCGGTGAGCCATTCGACGTAGTTCGAGCCTGCCCAGGGATCGATCGCGCGGGTCGTCCCTGACTCCTGCTGCAGGAGTAGCTGTGTGTTGCGGGCGATGCGCGCCGAGAAGTCGGTCGGTAGCGCGATGGCCTCGTCAAGGGCGTTGGTGTGCAACGACTGCGTGTGCCCCTGAGTCGCTGCCATGGCCTCGACGCACGTTCGTGCCACGTTGTTGAAGACGTCCTGTGCGGTCAACGACCAGCCGGAGGTCTGCGAATGTGTGCGCAGTGACAGCGATTTCGGGTTCTTCGGCTCGAACTGTGCGACCAGTTCACTCCACAGCAGGCGTGCCGCGCGCAGCTTGGCGACTTCCATGAAGAAGTTCATGCCGATACCCCAGAAGAAGGATAGGCGCGGCGCGAACTTGTCGATGTCGAGTCCCGCCTCGATACCCGCACGGATGTACTCGACGCCGTCGGCGAGGGTGTACGCGAGCTCGAGATCGGCTGTGGCCCCGGCCTCCTGGATGTGATAGCCGGAGATGGAGATCGAGTTGAACCTCGGCATCCTGGCGCTGGTGTAGGAGAAGATGTCGGAGATGATCCGCATCGACGGCTTCGGCGGATAGATGTAGGTGTTGCGGACCATGAACTCTTTGAGAATGTCGTTCTGGATGGTCCCCGCCAGCTTCTCCGGTGGCACGCCCTGTTCTTCTGCGGCAACGACATACAGCGCCAGAATAGGCAGCACGGCCCCGTTCATCGTCATCGACACCGAGACCGAACCGAGGTCGATACCGTCGAACAACTGACGCATGTCGAGGATCGAGTCGATCGCGACGCCCGCCATACCGACATCACCCGCGACGCGCGGGTGATCGGAATCGTAGCCGCGGTGGGTCGCGAGGTCGAAGGCCACCGACAGACCCTTCTGGCCCGCCGCGAGATTCCTGCGGTAGAAGGCATTTGACTCCGCTGCCGTGGAGAACCCCGCGTACTGGCGGATCGTCCACGGCTGGTTCACATACATCGTCGGGTACGGACCGCGGATGAAGGGCGCGGTGCCCGGGATCGAGTCCAGCGGATAGGGGTGCTCGCCGTCACGGGTGACGGCGTCGCGGTCGGCGCGGGTATAGATCGGTTTGACGTCGATGTGCTCGGGCGTGCTCCAGACCACCTGCTCTGTCGAGTACCCGTTCGCCGCTGCCAGCGAGTCGATCGCCTCGTCGACGTCTGCGAAGTGGACCTTCGCCACCGGGTCGTCGGAACCGTCGAGCGCGACGTCGGCGAAGCTGCCGATCGTCGAGGCGTGTTCGGTGGTGTGCTGTGTGTCGGTCATGCCGAGACTCCCGAGGTGGTCGACCCCGCAGGAGTCGATGCTGTCAGCGTGTCGAAGAGATCGCGCAGTGTGGCGACGGCGTCGATGCCGACGCGCAGTGAACCGTCAGGGCTGTCGGATTCCGTTGACGGCCATTCCTTGTCGGCACCGGCGAGCAGCACGGTGGAGACCCCGGCAGCCCGAGCGGCGGCCAACACAGCGGGTCCGTCGTCGGCATAGCGGCGCGTGGTGCCGCAGATCACCGCGACGGGACTGTCGGCGCCCGCGACGAGATCCGCGACGTCGTCCGCGGTGACCGGTCCCGGATTGATCACCGCGATACCGCCCGCGGCGAGGAGGTTCGCCACGAAGGTGGTACGGGCGTTGTGTTCTGCGACGCTGCCGAGCGGGAGCAGCAGCACCGTCGGACGTCTGCCGGTGTCGGCGAGCACGGCATCCGATCGGTCACGCAGTTCCTCGAACGCCCGACCGACGCGTGCGAGGCGCGGAGTGCCGGTGACGAGGTCGGTTGCATCGGCGACGTCGGAGCCGAGAGGTCTCTCGTCGAGGTTCGGGAACTCGCTCACCCCGGTGACCGGTTTACGGCGGTGGGCGACCTCGACGTCGCGTCTGGCCAGCGATTCGCCGACGCGATCGGTGATCCAGCCTGATTCGAGCGCCGCGCGGTAACCTCCACCCGCTTCGATGTCGGTGAACACGGCCCAGGCGTTCGACGCGAGGTCGTCGGTGAGGCTCTCCACGAACCACGAACCACCGGCGGGGTCGAGGACTCGCCCGATGTTGGATTCCTCGAGGAGCAGCAGCTGCGTGTTGCGGGCGATGCGTCGGGTGAACGTCGGACCTGACGTCCGCTGCGCCGCAGGCAGTGCCGCGTCATAGCCGAGCACCGTCACCTGATCAGCGCCTCCGACACCGGCACCGAAGGCGGCGACCGTGCTGCGCAGCATGTTGACCCAGGGATCGCGCTGCGAATACATCGACAACGCGGTGACCGCATGTGTCAGTGCGCCACCGGCATCCCTGGCGTCGACGACCTGCGCGACACGGGCCCAGATCTTGCGCAGGGCACGCAACTTGGCGGTGGAGGCGAACTGGTCGTCGTCGACCGACACACCGAACGTGATCTGTGTCAAGGCCTGCGCCGCGGTCAGTCCCGCGTCGGTGAGGTCACGCAGATGGGTGACCGCCGCGGCGACGACGAGCGCGATCTCGAGCCCGTTGTCGGCTCCTGCGGTCGCGAAGTCGGTGCCGTCGACGCGAAAGGCTCGGACGGCCGGATCGGGGTCGGCGGCCGCGAACGCCGTGGCGCGCTCCGCCTCGACGCTCGGGCGGCCGCTGAACGCCGCGGTCAGCGGCGACAGGCCGAGCGAATGTGTCGTACTCGCGGTGGGCGTGGTGGCGACCGGCGGTTGCGGTGCCCCAGCGCGGATCGCGGCGAACGCCTCGGCGGCGGCGATCCCGTCGGCACCTGCGTCGAACGTCACCGGTACCAGGTCGAGGATGACGTCGGCGAGCACTGCGGGTAGGTCGTCGGGCGTGAGCGTCCCTCCCAGAGCGATCCACAGTCCGCTCGTGCCGTTGTTCATCGCTTCGAGAATCTCGGTGTTGACCGCAGCGGGAGAGTCGGTGGAGTCGCCGAACCGCTCGGTCACCCGCCAGCCCATCGTCACGTCGCGGGCCGGGTCGGCGCCGCGGATGTAGGGAAACGCCCCCGGCAGGCCAGCCTCGGTTGTTTCGTCCTTACGGGTGTAGAGCGGGCGAATGGTGAGACCGTCGGCGGTCGTCGTCGACAGGAGTGCTTCGGGGGTATCGGGAAGGTCGTCGACGTCGACGCGACGCGATTTCGCGAGCACCGCCGCTGCAGACTCCGACCACGTGCGGTAAGTGGCGTCGAGGTCGGCGGCTTCGGACTGCACAGGCTGATCGTTCATGTGGTCTGACTAACCTCCGTGAGGCTCCTGTCGGGTGCGTAACCGAACCTTAGCCGATCGCTCGCTCGGTCTGGCATCGGCTCCCGCGGAAAACCCGGGCGCTGCGCACCGGGAACACGCGTCACGACCGAGTACAGTGGCCCGGTGCCTGCTGAGACCGTGTCGCCGTCGCCCCCGCGGGGTGTCGGGGAGAGGACAGCACGGCGTCGAGTGGTCCGTAACGCGGTGATCGCGTTCGGAGCAGTGTGCGTGCTGCTGGCCGTGTCGTATCTGGTGCCCATACCCACGGTCGCACATGTACGTAGCTGGGGCGAGAACCTCGGCCCCGTCTTCGTCTGGGTCTTTTTCACCGCCTATGCGCTACTCACCGTGTTCCCCATCCCACGCACCGTCTTCACCGTGTCCGCCGGTGCACTGTTCGGGCCGGTGGTCGGCCTCGTCGGCGCACTTATCGCAACCGCGATTGCCGCGACGCTCGGGTTTCTTCTCGCGCGGTGGGCCGGACGCGACCGCGTCACCCCGTTCCTTCATCGCCCGGTCGTGATCACCATCGACAACCGCCTCGCAGCACGCGGGTGGTTGGCGATCGGCTCACTTCGGCTGATCCCGGTCTGTCCGTTCTGGCTGTTGAACTGGTGTGCCGGACTCTCGTCGGTGCGTCTGCTCCCCTACCTGGTCGCATCGGTGGTCGCCTCCGCGCCGGGCACTGTCGCCGTGGTCCTGCTCGGCGATGCACTGACCGGCCAGCGCAATCCCCTGCTGATCCTGCTCAGCGGGACCTTCTTCGCCGTCGGTGTCGTCGGGTTGATCCTCGACGTCCGACTCCCCGTTCGACGACAGGCGGACGCCGACTGAGTGACCCCCCGCAGGGCTCAGGCCGTCACTGGCTGCCGGATGCCGGTTCTTCGGACTGGGCCTTCGCCCCGGGTTCGGTCGACGCGGGGTCGGTCGACGCGGGTTCGGCACCCGTGTAGGGCAACGACGATCGGGCGGGGCGGGTGGTCACCTCCGGCGCGACAGGCTTGCGCGCCACGGCTTCGGCTTCCGCGACCGCCTGCGCCACCTTGGGATCTGAGGCCAGGGAGAACCAGTCGTCGGTCTCGGCGTCGTCGACGGTCGGCGGCGACTCGTCGTGGTTGGGCTCGTAACGGAACACACCGTCGTCGCCCTGATTCGCAAACGACCTGGCAAAGCCCTGCAGTGCCGACCCGAAGTCGGTCGGCAGCACCCAGACCTTGTTGGCCTCACCCTTGGCCATCTCAGGAATCTGCTGGAGATACTGATAGGCGAGGACTTCCGGGGTCGGCTTACTGGTCTTCACCGCGGCGAACGTCTTCTCGATCGCCTTCGCTTCACCCTGCGCCTTGAGGTACACTGCGGCCCGATCACCCTGCGCGCGCAGAATCCGGGACTGCCGGTCGGCCTCCGCAGCGAGGATCGCGGCTTGCTTCGCGCCTTCGGCCGCGAGGATCTGGCTCTGCTTGTTTCCTTCTGCGGTCTTGATCGCAGACTCACGCTGACCCTCGGCTGCGAGGATCGTCGCACGCTTCTCTCGATCGGCCTTCATCTGCTTCTCCATCGACTCCTGAATCGATGGCGGGGGCATGATCGACTTCAATTCGACGCGGGCGACCCGCAGACCCCAGCGTCCCGTCGCCTCGTCGAGAACACCACGCAGCTGCCCGTTGATGGAGTCACGGGAGGTCAGCGTCTCCTCCAGCGTCATGCCACCGACGACGTTGCGCAGGGTCGTGATGGTGAGTTGCTCGACACCCGCGATGTAGTCGTCGATCTCGTACACCGCTGAGCGGGGGTTGGTCACCTGGAAGTAGACGACGGTGTCGATGGACAGTGTCAGGTTGTCCTCGGTGATCACCGGCTGCGGGGGAAACGACACGACGCGCTCACGGATGTCGACGCGCGCACGGATGCGATCGATGAACGGCAACAGGAGCGTCAGCTGGCCCGAGACGGTCCGCGTGTACCGACCGAGTCGCTCGATCACCGCTGCCTCGGCCTGCGGGATCAGTGCGACCGATTTCGCCAGCACCACCACGACGAGCAGTACCAGCAGGATCACCACGGCCAAGCCAACGTATTCCATTGCCATTCATCCCTTCCAGACGACGGCGGTGGCGCCGTCGATCTGCACGATCGTCACGTGCTCTCCCGGCTCGATGGTTTCTTCGGGATCCATCGACCGTGCCGACCAGATCTCACCGCCGATCTTGACCCGTCCATCGCGGCCGTCGACCAGCTCGGTCACCACCGCCTGCTTGCCTTCCAAGGCCTCGGTGTTCGTCAGTACCCGCGGACGACTGAGCATGTGGCGCTTGGCGACAGGACGTACGACGGCGACGAGCAGGATCGACACGACGGCGAAGACCACGCCGTCGACCCAGATGGGCGGGTCGAACGCGACGTCGACTCCAGCCGCGGCGAGCGCGCCACCTCCGAGCATGAGAAGGACGAGATCGCCACTGAAGATCTCTCCGATCAGCAGCACGATCGCGGCGGCAAGCCAGATCAGTGCGCTCATGTATTCATTGTGCCAGAGCGTATCCGGCAAATCGGACGTCGGCGTGGTCCGATTGCGGGGTCAGTCGTCGCCGGGGGTCAGCGTGACGAAGTCGATCAACTCCTCGACCGAGCGCAACAGCGGGACCTCGAGGTCGCGGAAGTCCTTGACCCCCGCCAGGACTCGGCGCCACCCGTCTTGCGGTGTACCCCAGCGCAACCGCGCGCATATCCCCGTTTTCCAGTCTTCGCCACGCGGAACATCCGGCCACGCGGTGATCCGCACCGACGCAGGTTTCACAGCCTGCCAGACGTCGATGTAGGGATGCCCGCACACCAGCACGTTCTCACCGACCTCGGCGGTCAATCGCTCCTCTTTCGAGCCGGCGACGAGATGGTCGACGAGGACACCGGCACGACGGTGCGGCGCGGGACCGAACTGTCCCAGCGCCGCCTCCAGATTGTCGAGGCCGTCGAGACTTTCGACGACGACGCCCTCCGCCCGCAGGTCGGCACCCCATACGCGTTCGATGAGCGTGGCGTCGTGTACGCCCTCCACGAAGATGCGGCTCGCACGCGCCTGCCGCGCGCGTTGGTGGGGCACGACGCGTGAACCCGAGGCGGTCCGCGTCGCGGCCTGCGGTCCCCTGGTGCGCGGACGCACCAGGGTCACCGGCTTGCCGTCGATGAGGAAGGCGGCAGGCATCATCAGGAACACCCGCGATTGTCCGTGACGGTCCTCGAGCCGCACCAGATCGCCGGAGTAGCTCTTCTCCAGTCCGATGACCGCGCCGCAGAATCCCGTGGCCGCATCCTCGACCACCAGATCGCGTTCGGCCGCGACCTCGGGCGCGCGGGGCTTGGCCCGCCGCGGGGTCGCGAGTACGTCTCGTACGTATCGGTCGTCGCTCACCAGCGATACGGTAGGTCGCCGCACGGTCGGAGTCTCCTCGCCACGCCGGTCGATCGGGACGCGAACGCGCGCAGCGTGACATCGCCGCTCTCGGTATCGTGGTTCCTCGTGACCAGTACCGACCACACCGTCGCGCGCGCGTGGCCCGCGTGTGCCCTCGGCGGCTGGTCGGCGGCGTGGCTCGCCGGCCGATGCTCCCCCGACGACGTCGCCGACACGCTCGCGACGTTCGCCGGTCGCCACATCGTCGATGACCGCACCGACCACCCCCGCGCCGACGGTGACGGTGTGCTGGGAATTCTCGGGATTCTGCGCGGCGCAACGGCGATGTCGGTTCGCCTGCCGTCTGCGGGCGATCCGCACGGCCTGCCTCCCGGACGGGCCACGTCGGCCGCCTTCGCAGCGGGCGAAGTGCTGTTGGTCGACGACGGTGTGGGCTCCGGCCCGCTGGCCCTCGTCCCCGCACTCGACGGTGACGCGTGCCGGTGGACCGTCGACCGGTACGCGTCGGCGCTGCCCGCAGACCCGTCGGCACCTGTCGGTGAAGTCGAATATCAACTGCGACAGTCGGTATCGGAGGCAGCATCCCTGGCGACCCGGGTCGGGTCGCGCGCGGGCAACCCTCCGGCCGATCTGCGCGGTTCCGTCCGCGCGCTCACCTTGCGGAATCAGGTCGATCTTCCACCCCACGACGACACTCGCGCGAGCAGAGTGATCGACACCGCCGCGCAGATCGAGGCCATCGTCACCGTCGCCGGTGCCGGCGACGTCACCTTCGGCTCCACGTCGAACGAATTGCATTCCGGCGACAGCGAATTGCGCCGACTCGTCGCACTTGCACGCGCCGCGCGCGGCGCCGCGGTCAACCGGGTCATCTCCGAGTACCTGCCGATCATCCCCTGAGCCACATCGGATGTGGAGCACTCGGTCCGACGAGGCCGAGGTTCAGCGTCGACGTGCCTCGATGAGATGGCGCGTCGAGTGTGCGACGAACGGTCCCTTGTCGTCGATCTGATCCTGCAGAGCGCGCAAGCGGTCACGATAGCTGTCGACAGTGAACCCTGGCACCCACCACACGAGCCTGCGGAGCAGGTAGACGACCGCCGCGACGTCGTGGATCTCGATGCGGAGTCGAGCGGTGCGAAGGTCGACGATCTCGAGTCCCGCCGCTTCCGCTGCCCGCACCTCGTCCGCGGGATGCCTGTCTCGACGCGCGTCCGGTTGTGGTCCGAGGAAGAATTCGATCAGTTCGAAGCCGCTGACCGGTCCGACGTGCTGAGCGAAGTACGTTCCGCCGGGAACGAGCACCCGAGCGATCTCCACGGCGGACGCTCCTCGGTGGCCTGTCCGTCGAGCCAGGAGAAATCCCACCCGGATACGTCGGCCCGGGCACCGACGTCGAGTAATGCATCGAACGATTCGGTACCCCGCTCGTCTGGCATGTCGACGGGCCGCTCAGTGACGCTGCGGACGACGCGCTGGAACGCAACAGTTCGGGCGGCACGTCGCACCGTTGTCGGCGCAGCCGAGTGCGCGGAGGTCGCCCCCGCCGTCGGCGTAGCGGTCGATGAGATCGGCGATCATGCTGATGAACCGCGGATCGGTGCCGACTGTGTCGGCACGCGCGTAGTCCATTCCGAGTTCTTCGGCCTGTTCAGCGGCTTCGTTGTCGAGGTCCCACACCACTTCGAGGTGATCGGAGATGAATCCGATGGGACTCACCACGACCCGACGTACGCCCGCGGCCGACAGCGATTGCAGGTGATCGCAGATGTCGGGTTCGAGCCACGGGATCTGCGGCGGCCCCGATCTCGACTGCCAGACCTGATCAACCGCCGTATCGCTGCCCTTGTGGTCGAGATCGTCGTCGAACCCACCCTCGCGGAGCGCCTCGACGACCGCGTCGGACGCGGCACGGACCTGACGCGAGTAGAGATGCCCTCCGCCCGCGGGAATGCCGTTTCCGGTGTGTTCGTCGGTGGCGTCGACCGGCCCCGACGCCGCGTCGGCCGACGTCGGCACCGAGTGCGCGGTGTAGACGAGGTGCGCGGGCATTTCCGACTGCGGCAGCGCCGCCACCGCGCGCCGGACGGCATCTCTGCCTGCCTCGACGAACGCCGGCTCGGCCCAGTACTGCGGGAGTTTGCGGAGCAGCAGCGGATCGTCGGCGACGCCGGGCATCCGCTCGACCAGTGCAGCGAGGGCGCGTCCGATGTCCTCGTGGTACTGGCGGCACCCGGAGTAACCGCCCCATGCCGACGTCGGGAACACGAGGACGCGCCGGTGACCGTCGGCGTACATCTGCGCAACGGTGTCCTCGACCATCGGCTCCCAGTTGCGGTTGCCGAAGTAGACCGGCAGGTCGCGGCCCCTGCGTGCGAGTTCGGCGCGTAACGAGTCGATCATGTCCAGGTTGAGCCGGTTGATCGGCGACACCCCACCGAAGTGGTGGTAGTGCTCGGCGACGGCCTCGAGGCGTTCGCGCGGTATGCCGCGACCCCGGGTGACGTTCTCGAGAAACGGCATCACCTCGTCGGGCCCGTTGGGTCCGCCGAACGAGAGGAACAGCACGGCGTCGAACGCCGCGCTGTTTTGCGTGGTCGATTCCCGGGAGATCACTCGCTGAGGAAGTTCTCCGGGAACCACGTGTTGTGGCTGGCCCCACCGTCGACGTAGACGATCGAGCCGGTGGTGCCCGGCAGCCAATCGCTCAGCAGGGTGCAGACGCTCTTGCCGACCACCGTCGGGTCGTTGACGTCCCATCCGATGGGCGACGCACCGTCCCAGTAGGTGTTGAGCATGGTGAGTTTCTTGGCGTCGTCGGTTGCCGTCCCCGAGATCGCCTTGGCTGCAAGGGTTTTGATGGGCCCGGCAGCGACGAGATTGGATCGGATCTTCTTCGCGTAGCCGACCTCGCGAGCGACATAGCGGTTCACCGACTCCAGTGCGGCCTTCGACACGCCCATCCAGTTGTAGTCCGGCAGCGCGGTGCGGGGATCGAAGTCCATGCCGACGATCGAGCCGCCCTCGTTCATCACGGGCAGCGCGGCGCGGGCCAGCGAGGCATAGCTCCATGCCGAGATCTCGAACGACTTCGCGACGTCGGGGCCCGGACCGTCGAGGAACGGCACGGCGTCGGGGCCCATAAGGGTCTTCGGGGCGAATGCGATCGAATGCACCACGCCGTCGACGCCCTCGGGAGCGAGTTCGCGGACCTTGTCGGCGAGCGCACCGAGGCTCTCCTCGTCGGTGACGTCGAGCGGTATCGCAGGAGGCACCTCTTTCGGAAGGCGCTTGGCGATACGGTCGATCAGCCGGAGACGCTCGGGGATGCCGGTGATGATCACCTTGGCGCCCTGCTCCTGTGCGACGCTGGCGGTGCTGAACGCGATCGATGCGTCGGTGATGATGCCGGTGATGAGGACGGTCTTTCCGTCCAGGATTCCGCTCACAGTGTTGGGCTCCTCTGCGGGTGTGCGTTGCTCGTGGTCGGCTGACGGGTGGTGGGAGACGGCGGGATCGGACGGTGAACGGCCTAGTGGCCCATGCCGAGGCCGCCGTCCACGTTGATCACGTTTCCGGTGACGTACGCGGAGTCGTCGGACGCGAGGAAACTGACGACGGCGGCCACCTCTTCGGGCTGGCCCATGCGCTTGGCCGGGATCGCCTGGTCGACGGCCGTCTTGGTGTACTCCTCGGGAAGTGACCGCGTCATGTCCGTGTCGATCAAGCCCGGCGCGACGACATTCGCGGTGATGTTGCGCCCACCGAGTTCGCGGGTCACCGAACGGGCGAGACCCACGAGTCCGGCCTTCGACGCCGCATAGTTCGCCTGTCCCGGGGTTCCCATGAGTGCGACGACCGATCCGAGGTAGATGAAGCGGCCCCAGCGCTTGCGCAGCATGTCGCGGGTCGCGGCCTTGGTCACGCGGAACGCGCCCGTCAGATTGGCGTCGACGACGTCCTCGAAGCTGTCGACGCTCATGCGCATGAGCAGGGTGTCGGCGGTGATGCCGGCGTTGGAGACCACGACCTCGACCGGCCCCTGGTGTTCGGCGACCTCTTTGAACGCGGCGTCGACGGATACCGTGTCCGTCACGTCGCAGGTCACCCCGAACAGGCCCTCGGGGGCTCCCGAGCCGCGATGCGTCACGGCGACCTTGTGGCCGTCGGCAGCCAACCGTCGGGCGACCGCGAGACCGATGCCGCGGTTACCTCCGGTGACGAGTACTGAGCGCGAGGCACGGCTGGGAGATTCATTGCTCTGCGACATGGGTAACAAACCTATCCGGTGAGAATGCGTGCGACGTTGGCAGGGTCGGCGGGTCGGCCGCTCAGGGTAATCGCTGGTTGATGAGCATCGCTCCGCCCGCGGCGAGGATGACGAAGATCGTGCCCGCGAGCAACCAGGGCCACGAGTCGTCACCCTTGCGGTACTCGTAGCCGATCTCCTCCTGCAGGGTGCTGTAGACCTTGTTCAGCTCGTCGAGACTCGACGCCGTGAAGAATCTGCCGCCACTGAGGTTGGCGATCTTCCGCAGCGAGTCGTCGTCGACGGGAACCGGGACCTGATCACCCTCGAGGTCCACGGTTCCGGTGGACGTGCCGAAAGAGATGGTGGAGACGGGGACCTGTTCCTCCTTGGCCTTACGCGCAGCAGTGAACCCGCCGCGCGGATCGTCGGGGTCGTCCGGCACGGTCTCTTTGCCGTCGGAGAGCAGCACGATGCGGGCGGGCGGCGCACCGTCGTTGCCGCCCAGGACGGCGTTGAGTGTCTGGATCTGCTGCAGCGCGGCGAAGATTCCCTCACCGGTGGCCGTCTTGTCGGCGAGTTGGAGTTTGTCGACGGCCTGCTTCGTCGCGTCGTGATTCGGGGTCGGGGTCACCAGGGTCGACGCCGTACCCGCGAACGAGATCAGACCGAGGTTGATGCCGTCGGTGAGGTTGTCGGCGAACTGCTTCGCGGCGGATTGGGCAGCCTTGATGCGCGATGGTGCGACGTCGGTCGCATTCATCGACCGCGACACATCCATCACCAGGATGACCGTCGCCTTGTTGCGCGGGATCTTGCGGTTGGCCTGCGGCCCGGCGACCGCGACCACGAGCAACACCAGCGCCAACAGCAGCGCAACCATCGGGGCGTGTCGTAGCCAGCGCCTCCACCGCGGCTCCGCGGGCACGAGCCGATCGAGCATCTCCGTGTTGGCGAACTGCAACGCGCGTTGACGTCGCATACGCAGCATGTACCAGTAGCCGACGGCGAGCGCGGCCACGAGGACGAGCGCGAGCAACCACCAGGGGTGCGAGAACACTGCCGTCCTCACCCCACCCCGGCGGCGAGTCCGCGGCGACGGCGTCCGACGAACTTCACCATGTCGTTGATCCAGTCGCGGTCGGTGCGCAACGAGAGCACGGGGCCACCACAACTGCGGATGGTGCGGTGCACCTGCTGCTGATGTGCGCGTGCGGCGTCGGCGAAGTCGCGGCGCAGCTTGTCGGTGATCGTCACCTGTCGGATCTCACCCGACTCGGCGTCGGCGAGAGTGACGTCGCCGATGGGCGGGAGGTCGAGGTCGCGGGGATCGAGGACTTCGATGGCCAACAGCTCGTGATGGGCGCCGATCGCGCGCAGCGAACGCTCCCAGTCGATCGGTCCGAGGAAGTCGCTGATCACGACGGCCAATCCGCGTCGGCGCTGCGGTCGACGCAACGCTTCGAGTCCGGCCTTGAGGTCGCCGCGGACTCCCGGCGCCGCGCGGCGTGTGGTCGCGATCGCCTTGAGCAGGCTCAGGTCGTGGGCGCGCCCCGCGTGCGCCGGCACCCGGACGATCTTGTCTCCCGTGCACACGATGGCGCCGTGGCGGTTTCCGCCGCCCGAGGTCAGGTGCACGATGGCCGACGACGCCGCGACGGCGAGTTCGCGCTTGGTGTGATCCACGGTCCCGAAGTCGAGGCTGGCGGAGGCGTCGACGACGAGCCACGTCTCGAGCTCGCGGTCGGCGATCATCTGACGTACGTGCGGCTGCGTCGTACGGGCGGTGACCGACCACTCCATCCGACGGATGTCGTCGCCGGGTTGGTATGGGCGAGCCTCCCCCGGCTCGGAACCGGGCCCGGGGATCAGACCCTGGTGTTCGCCCTGCAGGACACCGTCGAGCTTGCGACGAACGGTCAACTCCAATGACTTGAGCGCAGCAGAGAGCTGCGGTTCGTCGAGGAGTCCCGAATCAAGCGATGGCAGAGAGCTGTTAGCCGCCATACCGCGCTGACGTCTGGTTGGCCTGGCCCGGGTAACGACCCTGCTGGGCACCGTTCACCTGCTGGTTCTGTCCCGGTGCCGGGGTGCCGTTGGGGCCGGCGGTGTGCGGTCCGGACGCTTGGGGACCGGGCGCTTGGGGACCGGCTCCGAGCGGCCCCGGCGCCTGCTGGCCCGGCATTGTCTGAACCGGCGGACCCGCAGCCGGTTGCACGGGCTGTGTCCCGACCTGAGGCAGGCCGATGGTCTGCAGGATGCGGTTGATGATCTGGTCGGCGGTCACTTCGTCAGCCAGGGCGTCGTAGCTGAGCACGAGTCGGTGGCGGAGCACGTCGGGGATGAGTTCGACGATGTCGGCCGGGATGACGTAGTCGCGGCCGCGGACGAGCGCGAGCGCCCGAGCGGCGGCGACGATACCCAGGGTCGCACGCGGAGACGCGCCGTACGACAGCCAGGAGTCGACGTCGTGCAGCCCGAGCTCAGCTGGGCGTCGGGTGGCGTTGATGACACGGACGACGTAGTCGACCAGCGCGTGGTGCACGAAGACGTTGGCTGCGGTCTCCTGAAGCCGGATAGTCGTCTCCGGGTCGAGAATCTGTGCAGCACTCGGCGGCACGTTACCCATCCGGTAAACGATCTCTCGCTCCTCCTCGACCGAGGGATAGTCGACGAGGATCTTGAACAGGAAGCGGTCGCGCTGCGCTTCGGGCAGCGGATAGACGCCTTCGTTCTCGATGGGGTTCTGGGTCGCCATGACCAGGAACGGATCCGGCATGGGGTAGGTGGTGCCGCCGATCGACACGTGCCTTTCGGCCATGACCTCCAGCAGGGCCGACTGCACCTTCGCGGGCGCGCGGTTGATCTCGTCGGCGAGCAGGAAATTGGCGACGACGGGCCCGAGTTCGGTGTCGAACTCCTCGCGCCCCTGACGATAGATGCGCGTGCCCAACAGATCCGTTGGCACGAGGTCGGGCGTGAACTGCACGCGGGAGAACGTGCCGCCGATGACCTTCGCGAAGGTCTCGACCGCGAGGGTCTTTGCGACACCCGGCACGCCCTCGAGGAGAATGTGTCCGCGTGCGAGGAGTCCGACGAGAATGCGTTCGACGAGCTGATCCTGGCCGACGATGACACGCTTGACCTCATAGATCGCCCGTTCCACGAGCTTCACGTCGTCGTCGCTGAGCGTCACCGCTCCCCCGCCCGCGTTCGACGCGTCCTGCGCCGGCTCGGTGTTCGGATGCGAAGAGGTCAACCCCTACTCCTAAAGTTCGTCCGTTCCCGGCGCAGCCGGGCTTGCACGGTGCACGTTCGTCGACACTGTCCGCGCGCGAGGGCTCGATCGAGTGCCGGCATGGTTGGCTGCCAGCCTAGCCGTGCGTCCTGAAAACGCGCCAAGAAGGTCGTGCCGACGTCGTCGCATCAGCGACTGGAGGCTAGAGAAGCCTCACCACGTTGGGCATCGCGCCCGCGGTCCGCAGTGGAGACACCTTCACCACGTCACCCGACTGCGGTGCCTCGACCATCTTGTTGTCACCGAGGTACAGCGCGACGTGCTCACTCGCGTTGGGGCCGTAGAAGATCATGTCGCCGCGCTGCATCTGCGCGAGCGGCACCTGCGGACCCGACGTGTACTGATAGCCGGTGTAGTGCGGAAGCTGGATGCCGACGCCCGCGAAGGCGTACATCATCAGGCCGGAGCAGTCATAGCCGATCTTGTTGTAGTCGCCGAAGGAGTCGGCGACACCGCCGTCGCGAATACCCTGCGTCGGGCCGTTGGCGTCGCCGCCTCCCCATGCGTAGGGCACGTTGAGCTGGGACAGCGCACGGTTCACGACTATCTCGACCGCCTGGGGGCCACGCAGGCCCGGCCGGACCGGACCCCCGCCACCACCCGAGGAGCTGCCGAACAGCGTGCCGAGGCTGCCCGAGCCGAGTCGGCTGGTGATGCTGTCCGCGCCGGACGATCCGAGCGACGCACCTCCGAGACCGAGTTCGTCGAGCAACTCCGAGTGCGGGATCTGTGCTTGCCCCACCAACGCCGCCAACGCCTTCTGCCCAAGATCTCCCGCGAGGCGCGCGGCCGCCTCTGCGGCGACCTGGAGGGCCTGGTTGTCGCTGGTGGCGTCGACCTCCGTCGCGCCCGGCGCTGCCGGTCGCGGTCCGGGGAGTCCCGGGATGCCCGGGAACAAGCCCGACAGCAGGTCGGTCGGCGCAGGAGCGTCGACCTTCTTGGGCGTGGTGACGGTGCCCCGCAGTTGGTCGAGCTTCTGCTGCACGGCGTTGCGCTGGGCGACCAGCGAGTTGCGACGCTGCTGCTCGCCCGCCATCGCCGACTGCGCTTCGCGGACCGCGGCGAGTGCGTCGTTCTTGCGCTGCTCGGCACCCGACGTGGCCAGCGCCGCCTGGCGTTTGAGCGCCTGCAGTGCCGACACACGGTTGGCCTCTTGATTGCGGGCAACCTGCAGGCGACGGATGGTGTCCTGCTGGTTGCGGGCAACCCGATCGAGCGTGGACATCCGCTCCAGCACCCTGTCGGGGTTGTCCGACGAGACGTATTTCGTCATCGAACTCGTCGTACTGCCGTTCCGGTAGACATCGCGGATCAGCGCGTCGAAGGACCTCTGCGCGTCCTTGGTGGCGCGGGTGGCTTTGCCGAGGGAGTTCTCGGCGCCCTCGGCAGCCTGCGTGGCGAGTTGTTGGGCTGCGACCGAATTCTGGTAATCGGCCAGCGACCGGTTGGCGTTCTCCTGGCGCACGGCAACTGCGCCGTCGAGATCCTTGATGTTCTGGTTTGCCGTCGCGATCTGATTGATCAGTGTCGACACCGCACTCGGCTTCTTCGGTGCTGTCGCACCTGGTGCGGCCATGGCCTGGCCCGCGCCCATGCCACTGAGCAACGCGACCGCAAGCGCGGCCCCGAAACGTGCGAACCGCGGTCCACCCCGCCTGGGGGCACCACGGGCCACACCGGTGGTCACTCGCCTCACGTGAAACTCCTCGCCCTCGCCGGCGATGCCATGACTCGAGTGATCGCCTCGAGTCGCACGCATCTCCATGTCCGAACACAGGGTGCACGTCTTCCCCAACCGACCAACGTGCATCACCTACCACATGTGGTGCATCGGCTACCAATAGCAACACAAGTGACATGAGAACCGTACGTCACATCGGACACACGAGAAAACCGCAGCCACGAATTACATACGGGTGATTACCTGCGAAAATGCCGTGAACAGCCCAAAAGACGACGCGACTGGTCGCGTATCGAATTGGCAACGAGATGTGAGGAGGTGGCGGGACCTCGGATGTGGGACGTGTCCGACCTCAGGCGGTCGTGACCGCGAGGCTCACGTGGCAGACGAGTCCGCAGTCCGGTCGGCGGCCGACTCGGCGGTCTGCTCGCCCGGGCCCGACGACCCTCGTGTATCCGGGCGTCCCTGATCGACGACCACAGCCGCGTCCTCGCCGCGGCGTCGACGCGCTCGAACAGACCGCACGCGGGCGAGCACCGCGCCGACGATCGTCACCAGGATCAGGACGATCGTCACCAGGGTCCAGTCGATCTGCGGCGCAGTCAGCTCGTCGTACATCTGGGTCGCGGCGACCGTAGGCTTCTGCAGCGTGAGATCGTCCATCGCCTGCTCCTGCACGACGCGACTGAACTCGTTCGACGCACTGCCGACCGAGTTGGGCCCGATCACCAGCACTGTTCCGCCCACCTGGGACTGCAGCTCGGTTGCGATGTCGCGGTAGTAGGTGAAGTTGGGTTGCGACTCGGTCAGCACGACGACGTTGAGCTCGTAGCCGTCGGACTTGGCGCGGGCCACCAACGACCGGAGTTCGGGCTCCTGATCAGCGGGCGCGGCGACGTGATCGGCGAGGAGTTCTGATCGCAGCGCTGCCATGTCGACGTTCGCAGGGATTATCGCGGGATAGCCCTGTGGACCTGGACTCATCGGATGTACCCAACTTTCTGCTCCGCGTCGACCACGCTGTGCGCTACCCGAGGCCAGCGCTGCCCCGTTAGCCTGGCTGCCCCGACCATCCTGCCCAATGGCCGATCGTCGTCGGGGACCTACCCCCGCGTGTCACACCCGAAGGTTTCGCGGTCATTAAATGTCGCCGACCCCCTCGCGACCGGGTGAACCTCGTCTCGTGCCATGCGACAGAATGGAGGATGCTGGAGGCGGGCGGTTGCCGAGCGTGTCGCGTGTTGTTAACAGTACAACCGTACTGTTAACATGAGGTGGTGACCACGGCGGCCCCGTGGCCGCCCGTGAGGGCAGGTAGGCCTCGGCACCACCCGCCGACGCCACCGACAGCACTCGAACACTCGACGCAGCCCGTCGGGTGACGGTCGGAGTCGACGAGCGGCGTTCGTCGACGAGCCAGCCAAGCAGTCACGCGTGCGCACACGCGAGACGTCGAACGACGCCGACGCAGCCCGTCGGCACGAGGAGAGTGGATAAGTCGTGAGTATCAATTCCTTTGGCGCCCAAGGCACCCTCGAGGTGGGCGACAAGTC
>NZ_BAFB01000131.1 GCF_000248075.1 Gordonia otitidis NBRC 100426
TGCACGAGATGTGCGACCGAACCCTCGTGCCCTCCAGTGCGACGTTGGAATCCCTTGCAGCGAACGGGGTTCCGCGACTGCACAGGTGGGGCCGGGGCGTCGACACGCAGTTGTTCAACCCCGCTCGCCGTGACGAGGAGTTGCGTCGTGAATGGATGGGTGAGCGGGAGCGGTTGATCGTCGGGTTCGTCGGACGATTGGCGCCGGAGAAGCATGTGGAACGATTGGCGTCGCTGGCGCACGACGACTCGCTGCGGCTGGTGATCGTCGGTGACGGACCCGAACGCGCGCGGTTGACACGACTGCTGCCGAACGCGGTGTTCACCGGGGAGTTGCGGGGTGTCGAGTTGGCCCGCGCGTACGCCAGCCTGGACGTCTTCGCGCATGCGGGCGAGCACGAGACCTTCTGTCAGGCGATCCAGGAGGCGATGGCGTCGGGCTTGCCCGTGGTCGGCCCCGACGCCGGGGGGCCGAGGGATCTGGTGTCGGCGTGGCGGACAGGATATCTCCTCGAACCGGCGTCGTATTCGGCGAAATTGCCCGAGGTGATCGACGTGCTGCGCGAGGACGCGCATCGCGCAGCGATGGGTCGGGCTGGGCTGGCCGCGGTGCGTGATCGCAGCTGGCCCGCGATCTGCGAGCAGCTGGTCGGGCACTACCGCGCCGTGATCGCTGCGCAGGGCGGACTGACCGACGGGATGCGGCTCGCCGGGTAGTAGCGTGGTCGCCATGGCCATCACCGACCGCGCAGGTCTCGACAAGGCGCCTGCCGAGGTCGCCGCCATGTTCGACGGCGTCGCGAAGCGCTACGACATCACGAACACGGTGCTCTCCTTCGCACAGGACCGTCGGTGGCGCAAGGCCACTCGTAAGGCGTTGGCGCTCGGCCCCTCGGACGTGGTGTTGGATCTCGCAGCGGGTACCGCGGTGTCGACCGTCGAACTGTCGGCGTCGGGGGCGAAGTGCATCGCCGCCGACTTCTCGCTGGGCATGTTGAAAGCGGGCGCCGACCGTGACGTGCCGAAGGTGGCGGCCGACGCGCTGGCACTGCCGTTCGCCGACGGTTCGTTCGACGCCGCCACGATCTCGTTCGGGCTGCGCAATGTCAACGACGTCGCGGTCGCGCTGGGTGAGCTCAACCGTGTGCTGAAAACCGGTGGGCGACTGGCGATCTGCGAGTTCTCGACGCCGACGTTCGGGCCATTCCGCACCGTGTACATGGAGTACCTGATGAAGGCGCTGCCCGCGGTGGCCACCAAGGTGTCGAGCAATCCAGCGGCGTATGTGTATCTGGCGGAATCGATCAGGGCGTGGCCTGACCAGTTCGGTCTGGGCGACCTGATCCGCGACGCGGGCTTCACCGACGTGCGCTGGCAGAACCTCACCGGCGGGATCGCCGCTGTGCACACCGGCCGCAAGGCGTAGCGCGAGCCGGAGCGGATCCAACGGACCGGGGTTGATGAACGGCCGGCGCTGATCGACGAGCGAGCGCTGATAGCGAGCGGGCGATGATCAGCGAGCCGTGGGCTGGTTGAAGCGGTGGGGTGCGTACACGATCGTGACGTGAGCGGAGAGCCGAGGAGATAATTGTCGTGGCGGTCCGCTGAGGACCGGATTGTGTATGCAGTCGGGCGGCAACCGGGCGGGCTGTGTGCGGTCGGACCAAGTGGCTGGCCTCGTGTCGTTTGCAGACGTGTGTGGTGTCGAAGGATGTGGGCGGTGCAGCACTCTCACCCTTCGATACAACACACGTATGGCTGGAGGATGCCGCTACGCCGAAGTCTTGTGCGCCACAGGGCAGCCCGTGGGGAAGGTGCCGAGGTCCTCAACGCGGTAACCGTTCGGGTAGCCCCGGACCTCGGCGGTGTCGATGGCGAAGACCGATTCGGTGCGCGGGGTGGCGAAGTAGCGGATCGCCAGTCCGCGTGCCTTGAGGCCTGCGGCCACGAGAACTCGCTCGGCGCGGGTGGGATGCGGGTAGCCGAAGGCGTCGAGAAGTGGCTCGTCCATGAGAGCGCGGGCGAGACGCTTGACCAGCGATGCCGGGAGCAGCTTGTACGGCATGAAGGTGGTGAGGAGCTCGAGGGTCGAATCCGCCACTGCGCGTGAGCCTTCGCGAAAGGCGAAGTTCTCGCGCTCGTAGGAGTCCATCAGCGTTTCGAACTCGGCGAAGGTCTCGGGGATGTCCTTGATCCCCATGTACTTCCCCAGCGTGCGGTAGTAGTTGGTGACGCCATCGATCTCGCGCTGGGTGAGCGAACGCCACTCGTACGCGTTGATCCAGCGCGGTGGGCAGACGACGAATGTGGCGAGCACGTAGAGCATGTCGTCGTTGGAGATGTCGTAGCGACCGTGCATCTGATTGATTCGGCGAATGGCTGCGTGCCCCTCACCGCCCGGCTCGAAGCCGTGTTCGACGGGTGCGGACAGCAGCAGAGCGGTGTCGTCGTAGCGCTTCTGTACCTCGTCGGTGAATTGTGAAGTCTCGTAGAGCAACTCGCCGATCGACGGAACCGCGTAGGTGCGGAACAGTGCAAAGCTCAGTGCCTGGGTGGTGCCCCAGACGAACTCCTTGGTGGACAGTTCGAGTGCGTACGTACGCGGATCCTCGGCAGGGTCGACGGCGGCGAGTTCGTCGCGGCGCCGATAGCGCTCACGTCTGCGCGCCGAGATCTGCCCGAAGAGTCGCGACGACAGTGTTTGCGCAGGCATGAGGATCTCCCAGGGTTGGCGATGTGTGCTGCGACACAGTTATACGTGGAACGTATCACGCATAACGTCTCACACCAATGGTCGTGACGTCGGCCGCCGCAGCCGAGCGCCGACTCAGACGAACGGGGGTCGGTGGTCGACCCGCGTGGAGACCCGTCCTACGCCGCGCCAGACGCGGGCGACCATGTCGGCGTCGTCGTCGGTGATCAGATTGCCCATCACGCGCACGACCAGCGACATGAGTCCCGCCGACCTGATTCCCGGTCGGCCGAGCAGCGGTACCGCTGTGGGGACCGTCAGCACTCCGGCGAGTCGTCGGGCTGCGGAGAAGGCGAGCCCGTAGTGGTCGATGAGAGTTCGCTGCCATTCGAGGGTGTGGTCGGGGGCGCCGAGACGCTCGGCGGCCAGTCTGCCGGTTTCGAGGGCGTAGTCGATGCCCTCGCCGTTGAGCGGATTCACGCACGCGGCGGCGTCGCCGATCAGCATCCAGTTCGGCCCGGCAACGCCCGAGACCGCGCCACCCATCGGGAGTAGCGCAGATGTCAGCCGAACAGGCTCCCCGGTGATCTGCCACTCGTCGGCCACCATGCGCGCGTAATGCTCGAGGATCGGACGTAAAGCCATGTGCGCGGGACGTTTCGACGTCGCGAGCGCGCCGACACCGACGTTCAGCAGGCCGACTGCGGAGTCCTCGGTGTCCGGTCGTGCGCCAGCCGCGTGAGCGGAGCCGCCGAGCGGGAAGACCCAGCCGTAGCCCGGCAGGAGCGCGTCGTCGGGGGCGCGCAGTTCGAGGTGTGAGCCCATCCAGTTCTCGTCCGCGCGCCGCGACGGGACGTATGCGCGAGCTGCGACGCCGAATGCCGTGTTGCGGTGCCACTCACGGCCGAGCTTCTTGCCAAGCGTCGAACGCACCCCGTCGGCGACGATCACCTCACGAACCCTGATGGTGCGCGGTCCGTCGGCGCCGTCGACGGTAACGGCAGTGATCCGGTCGCCGCTGCGCTCGACGTCGACGGCCTTGGCGCCCTGGCACATTCGTGCGCCCCGACTGACCGCCAGCGCGCGCAGCTCGTCGTCGAGTTCCATCCTGGTGATGGCGCTTCCGTGGGCGGGGAAGCGACCTGCGGGCCATGGGATGCGCTGGGTCGCGCCCCAGCCGTGCAGTTCGAGTCCGTCGATGCGCGGGCTGGCGGCGAGGCGGTCGGCGAATCCGAGGTCGACGAGTTCGGCGGTCGCGCGCGGTGTCAGGCCGTCGCCGCAGGTCTTGTCACGCGGAAAGACGGCGGCGTCGAGGAGTACGACGTCGTGGCCGGCAGCGGCGGCATGGGCGGCAGCAGCGGACCCGCCCGGGCCTGCGCCGACCACGAGGACGTCGGCGCTCTCGGGGATCTGGCTCGTCACCCGACCAGTATGTCGTCCACCCGCGCGAGCGCTGCAGTCCCGCCCGTTGATCCCGTCGGCGCGGACGCGAGCACTCCCGCCGAGTCGCGCGCACGTGCGCACCGACTAGGCTCGGCGGAGTGAAGTCGACTTTCGCGGGGCTGGATCTGGGTTCCGAAGAGTTCGCGGGCACGGTGCGGACGGCGTTGGCCCAGGTAGAGGAATTGTTGCTGTCGGAACTGGCGTCGGGCGACGACGTCATGACGGAGGCTGCGACACACCTGGCCAAGGCGGGTGGCAAGCGGTTCCGCCCGATGTTCGCGATCCTCTCCGCGCAGTTCGGTCCGCGTCCGGATGCGAGCGAAGTGATCACGGCAGCGACGGTCGTGGAGATGATCCACCTCGCGACGCTCTACCACGACGACGTCATGGACGAGGCCCCGATGCGACGCGGCGCGCAGAGCGCCAACGCGCGCTGGTCCAACAGCATCGCGATCCTGTCCGGCGACTATCTGTTCGCGCGTGCATCGCGACTGGTGTCGACGCTTGGCCCGGAGTCGGTGCGGATCATCGCCGAGACCTTCGCGGAACTGGTCACGGGGCAGATGCGCGAGACGATCGGCGCCCGCGACGCCGATCCCATCGACCACTACCTGAAAGTGGTGTGGGAGAAGACCGGTTCGCTGATCGCCGCGGCAGGTCGGTTCGGCGCGATGACCTCTGGGGCCACGGTCGACGACATCGAGCGCCTCTCACGACTCGGCGACATCGTCGGCACCGCATTCCAGCTCTCCGACGACATCATCGACATCAGCTCCCCGACAGGTGATTCGGGCAAAACGCCGGGAACGGACCTGCGTGAGGGTGTGCACACGCTCCCGGTGCTGTACGCGTTGGCCGACGACAACGCCTCGTCGAAGAGGCTGCGGCAACTGCTCGTCGACGACGGAGGTTCGGCGCGACCGCTGACCGACGACGCCGAGGTCGCCGAAGCGCTCGGCCTGCTCGTCGGGTCGCGCGGGATGGCGCAGGCGAACGCGACGCTGCGCGGTTACGCCGATGAGGCGGGGCAGGTTCTCGGAGCCCTTCCCGACGGCCCGGCACATGCGGCGTTCACCTCGTTGGTGGATTACACGATCGCCCGCACCGGGTAGGGCCGACGGTGTACGACGCCGCGCGGAAACCGAAACGGACCCTGGATCGTTTGAGGGACTGAGAGCCCCGGCATGGCGTCGGCGGCGAGATCGGACGAGGATCTGATGCGAAACGGTGTGAAGACTGCGCTCCTGCTCGGCACTATGTCGGCGTTGATCGTGGCAATCGGTGCGTGCTTCCGGAGCCCGGCAGTCCTCTGGGGTTCGGTGATCCTCGCGATCGCGGTGAACGCCTACGTGTATTTCAACAGCGCGAAGATGTCGCTCAAGGCGATGCATGCGCAGCCCGTGACCGAGGTCGAGGCGCCCGTGCTGTACCGGATCGTCCGTGAGTTGGCGACGCAGGCGCGACAGCCCATGCCTGCGCTGTACATCAGCCCCACGGAGTCACCGAACGCGTTCGCGACCGGACGCAATCCCAAGAACGCGGCTGTCTGCTGCACCGCAGGCATTCTGCGGCTGCTCGACGAACGCGAGCTACGCGCCGTGCTCGGGCATGAACTGTCGCACGTCTACAACCGTGACATCCTGATCAGCTCGGTCGCGGGCGCGATGGCCGCGATCATCAGCGGCCTGGCGAACTTTGCGATGTTCTTCGGGATGTCGGGCAACCGCAACAACGGACCCAATCCGATCGCGCTGATCCTCATCTCGCTGCTCGGACCGTTCGCCGCGACGCTCATCAAACTCGCGGTCTCGAGGTCGCGGGAGTACCAAGCCGATCAGTCGGGCGCGGCGCTGACCAACGATCCGTTGGCCCTGGCGTCGGCACTGGCCAAGATCTCCGGCGGCATCCAGGTGGCGCCGCTGCCCCCGCAGCCCGACATCGCGGCGCAGAGCCACGCGATGATCGAGAGCCCATTCCGTGCCACCGACCGCATGGCCAAGCTGTTCTCGACGCACCCGCCGACCGAGGAGCGCATCAGGCGACTGCAGGAGATGGCGCGCCGCGGGGTGTAGATTCCGCGGGCCCGCGCACTTCCTCAGCGGGTCGTCGAGTGAGGCTCGACGAGCGGAGCGAGGAGGCTCGGAGCGAGAACGGGCCCGCGCAGAGAATCAGCGGTAGTTGACGAACTGCAGGGCGATGCCGAAGTCCTCGCCCTTGAGTAGCGCGATGACTGCCTGGAGGTCGTCGCGCTTCTTGCTCGAGACACGCAGCTCGTCGCCCTGGATCTGTGCCTTGACGCCCTTGGGTCCCTCGTCGCGGATCTTCTTGGAGATCTTCTTGGCGTGTTCGGAGTCGATGCCCTGCACCAGGTTGCCGGAGATCTTGTAGGTCTTGCCCGACGCCTGCACCTCGCCGGCGTCGAACGCCTTGAGCGAGATGTCGCGGCGGATCAGCTTCTCCTTGAACACCTCGAGCCCTGCTTGAGCGCGCTCCTCGGCGTCGGAGGTGATCACGATCGTCTCCTCGCCGGACCAGTCGATGCCGGTGTTGGTGCCGCGGAAGTCGTAGCGCTGCGAGAGTTCCTTCGCGGCCTGGTTGAGGGCGTTGTCGACCTCTTGGCGATCGATCTTGCTCACCACGTCGAACGATGAATCAGCCATGGGTCACAGCCTAGCCCGCGGACTCTCGCGCTCTGGGGGGCAGTGGTCCGGCAGCCGGGTCGGCGCGCCTCACAGAGCGCTGAACTGCACGTTTGCGTCAACGGCCGGGATTCGTTGTATTCTTCTCGGCGTTGTTCGTGCGGCCTCGCGGGGCTTGCTCGGAACGACACGGCAGGTTGCCCGAGCGGCCAAAGGGAGCGGACTGTAAATCCGTCGCGCAAGCTACATAGGTTCGAATCCTATACCTGCCACAGCGAGGTGAACGTGCAGTCGGCGGTCCATCGGAGAGCTGGTAGAGCAGCGATTTGGTGAGCCGCCGCCTCGGTGTGTAACCTCGTTAAGGCTCTCCGGACGCCCACACGGGCTGCCGGAAACGCCCCCTTAGCTCAGTCGGCAGAGCGTTTCCATGGTAAGGAAAAGGTCGACGGTTCGATTCCGTCAGGGGGCTCGGTAGGACTTGAACGCCCGACGCCGCAGCGCCACCGCGAGGACTGCGTCCACGCTGACGGAGTTCTGAGTCTCCATGGCGGTGTAGCTCAGCTGGTTAGAGCGCACGACTCATAATCGTGAGGTCGAGGGATCGAGTCCCTCCACCGCTACACGTAAGGCTTGTCGCGCGGCCCGGGTCGGGCGAGGCGGCGCCTAGTGCTCCGACGACACAGACCCACCCGAAAGAAGGCGAACCCAGTGGCTTCCTCAACTGACGTGCGGCCCAAGATCACCCTGGCTTGCGAGGTGTGCAAGCACCGCAACTACATCACCAAGAAGAACCGTCGCAACGATCCCGATCGTCTCGAGATCAAGAAGTTCTGCCCGAACTGCGGCAAGCACCAGGCGCACAAGGAATCGCGCTAGTCAGCTCCGCCGACGGACATGCTGTCGTCGAGTGCGCTGATCGGGGATTGCCGTATCGATGACTGCCGGTCGGCCGATTTCCGCTGACGGAGTCGCCCGTCGGGCGCTCGCTCGGCCGTCGCAATCTCGTCCTACGGCGCGGTGCGTGTCGGCGTCGAGCGGGATGCGCGACCTGCGCGGTCCGTCGTAACGGGAAGCGCTCCACGAAGTTTTTCAACTGCGGGCTGTCTCACACGAGGCGGCCCGCAGTTGTCGTTCAGATGAAGTATTTCAGTACAGTTGCCTGCGAGTATGTGTCGGAGACGAGGACCGGACAGCCCCGGCCGTCGGACCCGCAGGCGAGTGCAGCAAGGAGATCAGCCGATGTCACAGATCACCGACAGCGAGATCCAGGAACGGATCGAAGCACTGAAAAGTGGTGTGAAGCTGACTCCCGAAGAGATCGCCGCGCACACGAAATCGATGGTCGGCTACAACTACACCGTCGACGATTATTACGAGGTCGGCCGCGAAGAAGTGCGTAAGCACGCACGCGCCGTGCAGGATGCGCACCCCGTCCATTGGGACGAGGATGCGGCCAAGGCGATGGGCCACGACACGCTGATCGCGGCACCCACGTTCGTGTCGGTTCTCGGGATCATCGCGCAGCGTCGACTCTTCGAAGACGTCGTCACCGGCTACGACCTGTGGCAGATCATGCAGACCGACCAGCGACTGATCTTCCACCAGCCCATCAAGGTCGGTGACCGGTTGATCTGCGACGTCTCGCTGGAGTCGTTCCGTCAGATGGGCGGCGCCGACGTGATGGTCACCAAGAACATCATCTGGAACCAGCACGACGAGCCGGTGATGACCACCTTCACCAGCCTGGTCGCGCGTCCAGCGGTCGACGCCGATCCCGAGGTCCTCGACGAACTCGAGCACGTCATGATGAAGGTCGACAAGGAGCCCACGCTCCCACGGAGCGTCCACGGACCCTTCGACCGCTACAACGATGCGGACCCGGTCGTCGCGCCGAAGCCGTATGCGGCCATCAGCTTTGACGGCCTCGAAGTCGGTCAGGAACTCCCGCCGATGACGAAGACACTCACGCGCGGCAACCTGGTCAACTATGCGGGCGTCGCCGGGGATCCCAACCCGATCCACTTCTCCGACGAGATCGCCAAGGTCATCGGGCTGGAGACCGTCGTCGCACACGGCATGCAGACGATGGGTCTCGGTGCGAGCTTCATCACCGAGTTCGTCGGTGATCCCGCAGCGATCTACGAGTACAACGTGCGATTCACGAGCCCGGTGTACGTCCACCCCGACACCTATGCCGACATCGATTTCACGGGCAAGATCAAGTCACTCGACCCGGAGACCCGACGCGGCGTGATCACCATCGTCGCCAAGCAGGGCGACCGCAAGATCTTCGGCCGCGCGCAGGCGCACGTGCAGTTCAATTGACGGGGCGGTCGGTCCGGAAAGGCTCGACCAGGCGCTCGCGACGCTCAGCTGACGGAGATCGGCCGGATGTGGACCGGCTTGCCGAGCGCGATGCGACACAGCGCTCGCACCGAGTCGACGGCGCCGTCGGGCACGTCGGCCGACGGTGAGGCGCCGGGGTGCTGTCGCGCGATGCGGGCACGCAGGACTCGATGCCGGATCTCGAACCGCACCGGCGCCGTGAGCGTTGCGGCCTCGCCGTCGATGCCGGCGTTGAGGTCGGTGTCCGAATCGATCTCGAACGTCGGGGCCACCCACTCACTCCACAGATGTTGGAGGCGTTCGGAACCCGGCCGCGACGCCGGATCTGCGATGACGGCGACGCCGAGCAGCCCGTCTTCGATGCTGGGTCTGGTGCCCGACCCGATGATGTGTCCGAGACGGTACTGGTTGTTGGACACCATGATCGCCGCGACGGACTCGTGCGCAGTGCCGTGCGGGTCGTGCCAGGAGACCGACGGCTGATCGGAGTTCGGACCCAGCACCTGCGACGCGACGTCGAGCAAGGTTTTGGCTTTCGCGTTGCGGTAGCTCTCGCGCTGAACCGCCTCGCCGTAGACGCCGAGTGAGACGTTGTTGACGAAGACCTGTCCGTTGACGACGCCGAGGTCGACGCGGCGTTCGCCACCCTCGACGAAGGAGTCGAGTGCTCCGACGGCGTCGTCGCGGTCGACGCCGAGGTCGAGGGCGAAGTGGTTACGCGTGCCCGAGGGGATGCACGCGTACGGCAGATCGTGCGACGCCGCGACGTCGGCGACCACCGCCTGCGAACCGTCGCCGCCGGCCATCGCGAGTCCGTCGGCGCCGTCGGCGACAGCACCCTCGGCGAGGGCTCGTAGATCGTCTCCCTTGACCAGTTCGACGGTCCGGTAGCCTCGACGTTCCGCTTCGTCGGCGAGGTGGAGCCGGTCGGCCTTCCCGTCGCCGGAGCGTCGGTTGTAGATGAGGACGGGGTTGGTCGGGGGAGCGACGACGGGCAGCGGCACCGAGATGCGGAACGCCCGAGCTGCCGCTGCGATCGCGAGCGCGAAGAGAGCGATCACCACGAGCGTGCCGACCAGCAGCCACCAGCTGCGCATCACCACCACCACGATCGCGACGACCGCCAGGATCACTGCGACGATCAGCTCAGCGAGGCGTCGGGTTCCGATGTTGAACAATCCGTCGATCGCCAGCCCGGCCGCGACGAGCAGGAGCACCAGCGCGATGAGTCCGACCGGGAACTGTGCCGCGGCCGATATCACGGCGAGCACCACCCCGGCGGCACCCGCGACGAGGGAGAGGATGGCAGCACCGCGTCGTTGTCCCGCAGATCTTGTCATCTGCTCACGATACGCAGCCGACCAGTCGTGACGTGGGACATCCGCGCCCGCAGCGAGGTGCTGTCACGGGTGCGACTCCGGACGGTGAACGCAGCGCACGCGATGACCGCGAGACCACCGCCGACGACGCCGAGTGAGAGCGCCTCACCGAGCAGCAGCGCAGACCACGCCACCGACAGCACCGGCTGGACGAGTTGGGTCTGGCTGACGACGGTCATCGGGCCGATCGCGAGACCTCGATACCAGGCGAAGAATCCGAGGAACATGCTGACCCCGCACAGATAGGCGAACGCCGACCACTGTGCGGTCGTGATGTCGGTGGGCGGGTGTAGGTGGATCGACCGCGCCGACACGACGGCCATGACGGGCAGCGCGAGCACCAGGGCCCAGCAGATGGTCTGCCACGCGCCGAGTTCGCGCGCGAGAATGCCACCCTGCGCGTACCCGATCGCACCGAGCAGGACAGCGCAGATCAGGTAGAGGTCGTCGACGCCGCCGCCCGACGTCCCGCCATGCGCCACGAACGCGAACACCACCGTGGCGGCGGCGCCCGCGCTCGCGCCGATCCAGAAACGCAGACCGGGGCGTTCGCGGGTGAGCGTGACCGCGACCACGGCGGTCATGGTGGGCAGGAGTCCGACGATGACCGCGGCATGCCCGGAGTCGGAATGTCGCAGCGCCAGCGAGGTGAACAACGGGAAGCCGACGACGACGCCCGCGGCGACGGGGATCAGGCGAAGCCAGTGCCGGGCGGAGGGGATTGCCGTGCGGGTGATACCGAGAGCGAACACCGCCAGTGCCGCTGCGACGACGGCCCTGCCGCAACCGACGAGGAGTGGATCGAGTCCCGGGGAGTCCGAAGAGCCGACGGCGATGCGGGTGAAAGGAACCGAGAACGAGAACGCGGCGACCCCGACCAAACCCCAGAGCAGTCCACTGGCTCGCGTACGCGGCGATAGCGCAGGAGTGAAGCGTCCGATAGCGCTACTATCAATATTCATGTCCGACGATAGCAGTGCGCCGATAGTGCGTCACCTGAGAACGCTAGCCGACCGGCAGCCTGCCGGGTCGCGACTGCCGTCGACGCGCGCATTGGCGAAGCAGTTCGGTGCGGGTCCGGTCACGGTGCAACGCGCGCTCGCGGCGCTCGTTGCCGAGGGGATCGTCGAAACACGCTCAGGTGAAGGAACATTCGTGGCGTTTCGACGTCGCGACGCGCGGCGCGACGTCGGGTGGCAAACCGCAGCACTCGGACCCGACCGCTCGGGAGTTCCCGTGACGGCGTCGACGCTGCGCATGGTTCCGCACGACACCATCGCGATGCACGGGGGATACCCCGACGCCGAACTGCTACCGCAGGACTCGGTCGCGGCAGCGGTGCGTCGGGTGTCGCGGCGTGCGGACGCGTTCACACGACCGCCCGTCGCGGGAGTTCCGGAGTTGCGTCGCTGGTTCGTGAGCGATCTCGTCGGCGAAAGCACTGCGGGGGGTGGGGGATGGCGCGACTCCGACGTCGTCATCACCTCCGGTGGCCAGGCCGCGCTCGCTGCGACCATGCGAGCGATCGCCGCGCCGGGAGACGCGATCGTGATGGAGTCGCCGACCTACTGGGGCGCGATAGCGGCGGCGCGGCAGGCGGGCCTCGTGATCGTGCCCGTGCCGAGGACCGCCGGGGCGCCGAGCGCAGCCGATCTCGACTCGGCGTTCGCCACCTCGGGCGCACGTGTCTTCTACGCGCAGCCGAACTATGCCAACCCGACCGGCGAGCAGTGGTCGGCGCAGCAGCGCGCGGAGGTTCTCGACGTGGTGGCAGCGCATCGCGCGTTCGTCGTCGAGGACGACTGGGCGCATGACTTCGGCATCGACGCCGCTCCACGCACACTCGTTTCCGCGGATGTGAACGGCCACGTCGTCTACCTGAGGTCGCTGACGAAGAGCATGTCGCTGTCGATCAGGGTTGCCGCGGTGATGGCGCACGGGCCGGTGCGACAGCGCATCGAGAGCGCATTGGCGCTCTCCGACCTGTACGTCTCGCCGCTCCTGCAGCTCGCAGCGCTCGACGTCGTGACGCGATCCACATGGCGGACGTCGCTGCAGCGGCTGCGTCGCGGGCTCGGGGCCCGCCGCGACGCGCTGCTCGACGCACTGGCCGCCGAGCCGTCACTGACCGCGACACGACCGCCGGGAGGGCTGCACCTGTGGGTCCGTCTGCCCGATGTGGGCGACGGGGGTGTGCCCACCGACTCCGACGTCGTCGCGGCGCGGGCACTTGCACGCGGGCTGTCGGTGGTCGCGGGCCGCGAGTGGTTCCCCGCCGAACCGACCGGCCCGTACGTGCGGTTGAGCTATGCGGCGGCGGGCCCCGACCGCTACGCCGAGGCGGTGGAGATCCTCGCCGAGTCGTGTTAGCCGGTGTTCTGACCGTACGGGTGGGATTGCGGTTGCCCAGAGGTGCGGAATCCGAGCGCCTGGGCAACCGCAAGTCGGCCGGGCCTGGCTTAGGCGGCCGACACTTCCAGTGCGTCGAGGATCTGGTGGGCAGTGGCGTCGGGGCGTCGAGTGATGTCGTCCCAGGTGAAATTCAACACCCGCCAACCGTCCGCGAGGAGGGCGTTGCGCTTGGTCCGGTCACGTTGGAAGGTCTTGGCGTCGCGGTGGAACGCGAAGCCGTCGATTTCGACGACGAGCCGCGCCTCGCGGAACACGAAGTCGAGGAGGTATCCGAGGACCTCGGTGTTGGCCGTCCAGCCGGTGATGCCATGTGCGTCGAAGAGCGCGGTGGCCGTCCGCTCTGCCTCCGATCGTGCGCCGGACCGCAGTGCGTCGAAGAGTCGTCGGGCCTCGGGTGCGCCACGACGACGCGGGTAACGGCTCAGTGCGTCGTCGAGTTCGGTGATGGTGACGCGGCGCGTGAGTAGTGCGTTGTCGACGGTCGAGGTGTCGCCATCGGCGGCGATGTCGAGGAGGGCGGTTGCGACTGACGCCACGCGCAGCCCGTCGACCACGACAACGTCTGGTTCGTGCAGGCGCCGATGCGTGACGAGAACGCCTGCCGATGCACCTGCGTGGCGACCCTTGACCTGCGTGGCGACGGTGATCTTCGACGGAAAGGCGCTGGTGATGCCGTGCCACCATGCGGCCGACGACCCGACGAGCACCGCGGATTTGCCGACCGATGCGACCGCGATCCGGACCCGTACACGCGAGGTCCGCGGATGGTCGACGGCACGGAAGGTGCCCACCGCCTCGCGCACCCACGTGCCGGCGGAGAGCCGACGCTGCACAGAATGCCTGCTGAGGCCGAGGGCGCGAGCCTGTGCGAGAGTGATGACGCCGTCGTGAGTCGACAGGTGGTGCGCGAGCGTGGTCATGCGGTATCGGACGTGGCGAGTCGCACCGAGGTTCCATGTCCGAGTTTCCACGCCGGGGGCCGAGAACTTCCGGTTGCGCAGACGTGCGGGATCCGAGCGTCTGAGCAACCGGAACTCCAGGCGGTGCCGCATCGTCGACCTGGAGTGTTTTGGGTTAAGTGGGCCCGGTGTTCTACACTGAAGTGTCAGGTTTACCCTTGACTTGCGCGCCGCCCATAGGGTGGCGCGTTGGTTTTGTCGGGGACGGTGTGGCGATCGACGCGATCGGTACGCTGGAACCGGCAGGTCGACCGAAGACCGGCAACTGCCGAGCTCGTAAAGAGTTGACGCAGTCGCAAAGGGGCGTAGCTCAACTGGCAGAGCAGCGGTCTCCAAAACCGCAGGTTGCAGGTTCAAGTCCTGTCGCCCCTGCCCTGGAGAGGGCACACGTTGACGAGAGGACCTCGAAGGTGAGCAAGCGAGATCGAGCCGCCCGCGCGAAAAACGACGGGCAGTCCACCGCCGCCGATTCGGCAGCGGAGGAGCTCGAGAGCCGCGACGACACCGTCGAAGCCGCGGACGCGTCGGACGAACTGCGTCCGACCGGCAAGCGTTCGGGACGTGGTCGTCGCTCGTCGGCGGGTGCCGTCGACACGAAAGACGGCGACTCGGAATCCGAAGGCGGATCCGCGGTTGCCGTCAAGGAACGCAAGGTAAAGAAGGCGTCCGAGCAGAGCAGCAATCCGTTTGTGCGGATCTGGGTGTTCATGCAGCAGGTCGTCTCGGAGATGAAGAAGGTCATCTGGCCTTCGCGACGCGAGACGATCACGTACACGATCATCGTGCTCGTGTTCGTGGTGTTGATGACAGCGTTCATCTTCGGGATCGACCTCGGCTTCGCCAAGCTAGTTCTCTGGATCCTCGGCTGATTCGGGCTCACTCTCACTCAGGTGAGCCCGCTCCCGACCGGGTCATCCGACGGACGACCAACTTCATGAAAGAGGAGCGTGGGCTGCAGTGAGCACCCCGGATAACGAGTTCGAACCGACCGACGTGGCCGACACGGTCGACGCTGCTGCGACCGACGCCGGGAGCGAAGCGAGCGGGTCGAATACTGCGACCGACGCCGGGAGCGAAGCGACCGTCGACGAGACCGACGATCCGGGCACCGAGGCGCAGGTCGAGGCAGCCGAAGACGAGGCAGCGGCCGTCGACGGTGGCGAGGACGCAGTCGAGCAGGCCGAAGCCGCCGACGACCTCGCAGCAAGCGACGACGCGGCAGCAACCGATGACGCCGAGGCAGAAGAGGTCGACCCCGCCGAAGAGCTGCGCAAGCAGCTGCGTCGCGCACCGGGCGAGTGGTACGTGATCCACAGCTACGCCGGCTACGAGAACAAGGTCAAGACCAACCTCGAGACCCGCGTGCAGAACCTCGACGTCGGCGACTACATCTTCCAGGTCGAGGTCCCGACCGAAGAGGTCACCGAGATCAAGAACGGTCAGCCCAAGAAGGTCAACCGCAAGGTGCTGCCCGGTTACATCCTGGTGCGCATGGACCTCAACGACGAGTCGTGGGGCGCGGTGCGCAACACCCCGGGCGTCACGGGCTTCGTCGGAATGACCAGCAAGCCGTCGCCGTTGAGTCTCAACGAAGTGCTGCAGTTCCTGCTGCCGCGGACCCCTGCCAAGAAGGCTGCCGCCAAGGGCGCCGAGAGCGTCGAGCAGGCCGCGGCCGCCGCGACGTCGGTCGTCGAGGTCGACTTCGAGGTCGGCGAGTCGGTCACCGTCATGGACGGTCCGTTCGCGACCCTGCCCGCGTCGATCAGCGAGGTCAACGCGGAGCAGCGCAAGGTCAAGGTGCTCGTGTCGATCTTCGGTCGCGAGACGCCGGTGGAACTCGGCTTCAACCAGGTCGAGAAGATCTGACCGCACGGGGTTCCGCCCCGTGAACGCCCGGAAAGGCAGCTACCGGCTGACCGGGTGACATGAACTTCCACGCCTCCAGCGGACGTGGATCTGCAAAGAAAACAAGCAAGGAACAAAGGATGCCTCCCAAGAAGAAGAAGCTCGCCGGGATCATCAAGCTCCAGATCCAGGCAGGCCAGGCCAACCCGGCCCCGCCCGTGGGTCCGGCGCTCGGTCAGCACGGCGTGAACATCATGGAATTCTGCAAGGCGTACAACGCGGCGACCGAGTCGCAGCGTGGCAACGTCGTGCCGGTCGAGATCTTCGTGTACGAAGACCGCTCGTTCGACTTCAAGCTCAAGACCCCGCCTGCGGCCAAGCTGCTGCTCAAGGCCGCCGGTCTGCAGAAGGGTTCGGGCGAGCCGCACACGAAGAAGGTCGGCAAGGTCTCGATGGACCAGGTCCGCGAGATCGCGAAGACCAAGGCCGAAGACCTCAACGCCACCGACGTCGACCAGGCCGCGAAGATCATCGCCGGTACTGCTCGGTCCATGGGTATCACGGTCGAGGGCTGATTTCCCCGGCGTGGTCACACGATGGGTGTTCGCTTCGCGCGCGCCCGGTGCGACCAGCGACAAGTGAGTGGGAGGGCCGGCTCGGCCCAGACACCACCAACCCGAATCATCAACACGGAGAAAGAACAGAGCAATGAGCAAGAACAGCAAGGCCTACAAGGCCGCGGCCGAAAAGGTCGACAAGAGCAAGCTCTACAGCCCGCTGGAGGCTGTCGAGCTGGCCAAGGACACGTCGTCGAAGAACACCGATTCGACCGTCGAGGTCGCAATGCGGCTGGGCGTCGACCCTCGTAAGGCAGACCAGATGGTTCGAGGCACCGTCAATCTGCCTCACGGTACGGGTAAGACCGCCCGCGTGATCGTGTTCGCCGCAGGCGACAAGGCTGCAGAGGCCGTCGCAGCAGGTGCCGACGAGGTCGGTGCCGAGGACCTGATCGAGAAGATCCAGGGCGGCTGGCTCGACTTCGACGCCGCGATCGCCACGCCGGATCAGATGGCGAAGGTCGGTCGTATCGCGCGTGTTCTCGGACCGCGCGGCCTGATGCCGAACCCGAAGACGGGCACCGTCACCACCGATGTGACCAAGGCCGTCAACGACATCAAGGGCGGCAAGATCAACTTCCGCGTCGACAAGGCTGCCAACCTGCACTTCGTCATCGGTAAGGCGTCGTTCGACCCGGCCAAGCTGGCCGAGAACTACGGCGCTGCGTACGACGAGATCATGCGTGCAAAGCCGTCGGCTGCCAAGGGTCGCTACATCAAGAAGGTGACCGTCTCGACGACGTCGGGCCCGGGTATCCCCGTCGACCCGGCCGTGACGCGCAACTTCGCCGAGGCCCCGCAGGCCTGACGCAACGTAATCTGTTGTAGCGCAACAGATCAGAAGCCCCCGAGTGCCACTGGTGCTCGGGGGCTTCTGCGTCTGAGGCTGCGGGTCGGTGACTATCCCCCGCAGCGCTGCGCGAAGGCGATGATCTCGTCGGCCACCTCGTCGCGGATCTCGGGTTCGTTGTGCACCTCGTGGCGGAAGCCGGTGTAGATGCGGGCGCGCACGTCGTTGTGTCCGCTCGCGACCAGGGCGTTGCCGACGTGGTAGGCGCCCTCGCCGTAGTTGCCGACCGGGTCGGCGTCGCCCGCGAGGATGAGCACCGGGAGGTCGGTGCGGACGGTTGGGTACCAGGTGTCGGCGTTGACGGCATCGTAGAGGTCTACGAACCCGCAGATGAATCGCACCGACATGGGCGCCCCGAAGTTGTTGAACGGGTCACGAGCGTGGTCGCGCACCACACCGGGATCGCGCGCCACCCACGCGGTGGGGAAGGCGTCGTGCCCGTAGCGGAAGGTGAAGCCGTCGAACATCTGAGTCGTGTAGGTCTCCGTCGCGGTCGACGTCGGGTCGGTTTCGGCAGCGAGAGCCGCGCGGTCGAGGACGCTGTCGATGCCATGGATCTCGGCAGCGATACCGCAGAGGATGAGCCCGTTGAGCCAGTCGCTGTCATCGGAGACCAGGCCGCGCGCGATCATCGATCCCCATGAATGCCCGAAGACGACGTAGGGCAGGTGGGGGTACAGCTCGCGGACCTTGTCGCGAAGTGTGCGCTCGTCGGCCACGACGACACGGTCGGCGTCGTCCCCGGCATCTGCCCACACACCCGATGTCATGGCCGTCTTGCCGTGTCCGGCGTGGTCGTCGGCGACGACGACGAACCCGGCGTCGAGGAGTCGGGTGATCAGCCGGAGGTACCGCCGTGAGTGTTCACCGAGGCCGTGGATCACGTGGATGATGCCGCGCGTCTTGGTGGCGGGTTCGTAGACCCAGGCGAAGATGGTGTCGCGGTCGTTGGCCGACGTGAACTCGATCTCGCGAAGTGACAACGGTGTCCTCTTTCGACGGGCCGCGTGCGCGGCGTGGGTGCGGTCGGTTATCGAGGTTAGACCTCGATTTCTCCTGGCGGGCACGTGTCAGGTATGCCAGAATCAACCGGTTGTTTTCTTTTGCGAAGAATCCACTCGGACGAACTCAGGAGCCGGTACATGCCGTATCTCGGATTGATCTACGTGGCGATCTTGGTCATAGCCCTGATCGACATCATCAACACCGACGACGCACTCGTGCGCGGAATGCCGAAGCTGGTCTGGATTCTCCTCGTGGTCCTGCTGCCCCTCATCGGCGCGCTGCTGTGGCTGGCTCTCGGACGTCCGACCGCCGATGATCGTCCGCGCGGTGCTGCGCCGGGTTCGGTCGCCGCGGAGTTCCCGGAATACGACCGTCCGGGCCGCTACATCCCCGAAGACACCGAGGCCGATCGCGAGTTTCTCGCCGCGGTGCGTGCGCGCGCGGAGGAGCAACGACGTATCGCCCGCGAGCAGGCGCGACGCCGCCAGGACGGCGACGCCGCGTCGTGATCGGTTGCCGAGCTCGGCCTCGGGCGTGCGGGTCAGGCGTCGACGTTCTCGGCGTCCACCTGCTCGATCGGCCCGGTGTCGGGAGTGATCCCGAACGTCGGTGCAGGGGTCAGTCGTCGTGGTCGCGTCGTCGGATCGGCTCACCCAGACGCTGGCCCGCGCGGTAGATGTGGCCTTCGACAGTGCGGACAGACAGCGAAAGTCGTTCCGCGATGGCCTTGTTGGACAATCCGCGCCGCGCGAGTGTGACGATCTCGTGCTGGCGGGTCGGGATGGGGGCATCGGATGTCGCGGCGATGATCGCAGGCGTGTTCAGCCCGAGGCGTTCGCGGAGTTCTTCGAGGTGTTCCAGGGCCGACAGACGTGCACCGTTGCGGTCGGCTGCGGCGTACGCGGCGGCCGCATGGGCGTAGGCGTCGGCCGCGGCGTCGAGCATCCCGATACTGCGATACGACGTCGCGGCCCCGCACAGTGCGTCGCCATCACGCTGCGCCAGGGCCAGAGCGTGGTCGGCGGCGGCCTGCGCGCGCGGCACGTCGGACAGCTCTGCTGCGAGTTCGCCGAGCCGCTGCCCGTGATCGGTGGCGCCCCAGCGCAGGGCGGTGTGTAGTGCGAACAACTCGGGTGCGGGCAACCCCGCCTCACGTGCGCGCGCAGCGATCGCGACGGCGCCGGCGATAGCAGCGGACACCACGCCGTCGAGCGCCGAACGCCAGCAGGCCAGCAGGTCGATCCGGTCGCGACCGTAACCGAGAGCGCCACGCGGCGGATCGGGCAGACGTTCGACGCACTCGTCCAGAACCGCCCGGTCACCTGCCAGTGCCGCGGCGTATGCGCGTTCGATGTAGAACGGCAACCGCATGAAGTCGGGACCGCCGCAGGCCAGCATGTCCCGGAGGGTTGCGTCGAGGCTGAGTGCGGAGTCGCGGGCATCGCCGTGCGCCACTGCGGTGAGACCGCGGATGCCCCATGCCCAGTACACCGCGATGCCTCCTCCGACGTCCTCGGTGACGGTGGCGACGTCGGAGGCGATCATGTCGAGAGTCACGAGATCGCCGGTGAGCGCGCAGAAGTATGCGTGCATGTAGCCGACCTCGGCGCGGTGGTATGCCGCGGCGCGGAACGTGTCGGCGATCTGGTACGACGCCTTGGCGGTGTCGTTCATCTCCCGGACCCGCCCGAGGCTGCCCAGCGCGGCAATCCTGCCCCACCCGACGAACATGCCGAACAGCGGCGGCAGGGAATCCATGGCGGGGAAGGACGAACCGAGTTCCAGGGCACGATCGGGGTTGCCCGAGACCGCATCGCAGAGGAAGTCGATCATTCTCCTCGTCTGTTCGCCCACGCCCTCGTCATCGACCATCGAACGGGCACCCGCGGCGTCGTCGAAAACCCAGAAGCGGTTGGCCGCACGCAGGAACGCGACGGTGTCACGCGTTTCGGCGTCCTCGATGTCGGCGAGCGGCGCCAGTGTCGCCTCGGCCGCGTCACCCCAACCCGACACCGAGAGCGAATACCCGTGCTGAAGGGTTGCGGGAATCGCGATCGGACCATCGAGTGCCTTCGCGGTCAGCTCGCGCGCGAGTTTCAGGTTCAGTTGGTGAAGGGCTGCTGTCGCACCGTCGAGGATGAGTGAATCCCTTGTCGCGGGATCGATGTCGGCGTCGACGGCGAGTAGCGCCCGACGGATCGATGCGGTGCTGTCGGTTGTGTGATCGGCCGTGATCTGCTCGGCCAGGCGCGCACGCAGTCGGCGGAGTCGCGCCACGCTCGCCCGCGCCAACCTCACTTCCGCGTACAGGGGATGCCCGATCCGGACGTGCGGGTCCCCGCCAAACGGCTCGGTGTCGTCGACGACGATGTAGCCCGCCGACTCAGCGGCTTCGATGTCCTCGGACGCACACAAATGCTCGAGCACCGACATGGCGAGGGGCTCGGCGAGTGCGACCGAGTCGACGACCTCCAGCACAGGATCCGAGGCGCCACCCAACTGGGCCTCGACGGTGGTCGACAACGAATCCGGCACGCGTAGTTCGGAATCGATGACCCAGAAGTCGCCGCGTCGGATGATGGCGCCCTGCTCGATGTTGGCCTCACACAGCGCGATCAGGTACAGCGGATTTCCGTGCGTCAGGGTCCACAGACGTGCGGCCAACGGTGCCGATACCCGACCCCGCAAGCCGACGCGCAGAAATTCCTCGGTCTCCTCGGCGGTCAGCGGCGGCACGGTCATCACCGGGATGGTGCCCTCGCGCAGCAGGTCGGTGACGGACGTGGTCGGCGGGGCCCCGTCGCGGAGAACGGCGAGGATCGTCACCGACGGTCTGCTGCGTAGCCGGTGCACCACCAGCATCGACTGCTCGTCGAGACGGTCGATGTCGTCGATGACGAGGATCTGCCTGGGACGTGCGGAGAGCCTGGCGACCAGATCGGAGATTCGCCGCAGCGGGTCGGTCACCTCGTTGTCGATCCACGCGGCGAATGCGCTCAACGGCACCTGCGGGCTCGCGGCGGTGCCCGAGATCCAATGCACCGGCAGGGGCAGACCCGCCACCGACTCGCGCACCAGTCGGGTCTTACCGCAACCTGCCGGGCCGCGGAGCAGCAGGAATCCGCCGGACGGGGTCAACAGTTCGGTTCTGATGCGTGCGGCCTCGGCGGCTCTTGCCGACCACGGCCAGCGGTCGCTCATGCGGCGACCCTATGGCACCGCGACCGGTGATGTGCGCTGGTGCTCGAATTGTCCAAAGATTGTCCGGTGTGGTCGACGCACATCGACCACACCGGACCCGCGGGCCGTCAGGCGTCGACGACTTCGGCGTCGACCTGCTTGATCGGACCGGTGAACCACTTCTTCACCGACGCGTGCCAGTAGCCGTAGAGCAGGATCAGTGCGCCGCCCACGAGCAATGGCGTGTAGTTGACGTACTTCCACTCGAAGCTCGGGTCCCACGGCATGCCGCCGAGTGAGGTGGGGAACATCGCGACGAGCGAGGTCAGTGCGATCTCGATGAGCGCGAGCGGTGCGATCCACTTGTACTTCGAGCCGAGCGTCCACGAGCCCGCCTCGAAGGAGTCGCCCGCCTTCCAGCGGTAGTAGATCGGGACCGCGAAGCACATGTACAGGCCGACGACGCCGATGGACACCACCGCGTAGAAGGCGACCGGTACCGGTGCGCCGTTGATGTCGACCGACACCAGCGCCGGCAGGGTGATGATCGCGGCGATGGTGGCCGTCGCGACGACGGCATTGGCGGGCATGCCGTTGGAGCGGACCCGCGACCACAGCTTGTGGCCTGGGACCGCACCGTCACGGCTGAACGCGAACATCATGCGCGACGCGCTCGTCTGGCACGCGGCCGTGCAGAAGAGCTGGCCCGCGGTCGAGATGATCAGCACGACGCCTGCCCACTTGGAGGTGAGCGCCTGCGTGAAGATGGTCGCCACGGCGCCGCCGCTCTTCGAGACGCCGTCGGCGTCCTGCACGGCGAACAAGAAGCTGAGCAGCAACACCCAGCCGCCGACCGCGGAGTACGCGATGGACCGCCAAATACCCTGTGCCGCAGCGTTCGCCGCCCCCTTGGTCTCCTCGGAGAGGTGGGCGGACGCGTCGTATCCGGTGATCGTGTACTGCGTGAGGATCGCCGAGATGGGCAGGACGAAGAGGACGAAGCCGAAGCCCGACGTCTTGCCGTCGAAGATGCCGCTGTTGTTGATGGTCTTGGCGAAGACATCGGAGAACGAGGCGTGCTGGTCGGGAAGGAGGAACAGGATGAGAATGACTGCGGCAGCGCCGAATACGTGCCACCACACGGAGATGTTGTTGATCATCGACAGCAGGTGGCCGGAGAAGATGTTGATCAGCGCGGCGCACGCCAGGATGATCAGGAAGATGACGAAGACGCGTGTGAGGCTGTAGCCGTCGAGCCATGACTGGCTGAAGGTGCCGATGGTCAGGTCGAGGAAGGTCGCGGCGCCGTACGCCACCGAGGCGAGGATCGCGACGAGGCCGATGAGGTTGAGCCATCCCGTGTAGAAGCCGGCCTTCGCACCACCGAGTTTGGCTGCCCACCAATAGATTCCGCCGGACGTGGGGTAGGCGGAGACGAGCTCTGCCATGCAGAAGCCGATCAGCAGGATGAAAATCGACACGATCGGCCAGCCCCAGGCGATCGCCGCCGGTCCGCCGTTGTTCCAGCCGAGTCCGAACGACGTGAAGCATCCGGAGAGTATCGAGATGATCGAGAACGAGATCGCGAAATTGGAGAACCCGGACCAGGACCGGTGCAACTCCTGTGTGTAGCCGAGCCGCGCGAGGTGGGCCTCGTCGTCGGAGAGATCGTCGGCAAGGGTGTCATGGCCTTCGGGCATGGGGTACTCCCGCGAGTGAGTGATGGTGCGACGCGCCGTTGCGATGTGCAAGACCAGCAGAACATAAGCTGCCCGCGACGATTTCGCATGCCGGAAACGGACATTACGACGAATTCACGAGCGAGCATGTTGTTCTCGTTGCGAAATGATGCCGACGAGAGAGCGCGAGTTGATCTGCGATCACGCTGCGGATGCGCCGTCGGCCGACGATAATCACCGAGGAGGGGCGGGATTTTCGGGGCAGCACGAGACACAGGCGGTGAACGTGAGACAAGCCCGACCGAGCAAGATGGCGATCATCGGCGCAGGTGCCGTAGGTACCGCGATCGCATATGCGTCGCTGATCCGCGGGGTCGCGCGCACGATTGCGCTGATGGACATCAACACGTCGAAGGTGACAGCAGAAGTCCTCGACCTCTCGCACGGTCTCGAGTTCGTTCCGCGCGCCGACATCATCGGCGACGACGACGTGTCGGTCTGCGCGGACGCCGACGTCGTCGTCTTCACGGCGGGAGCCAAACAGAAGCCGGGGCAGTCGCGGCTCGAATTGGCCGAAGCCACAATCAATCTGACCAAGAACATTCTGCCCGGCGTGATCGAGGTCGCCCCTAACGCGATCTACATCATGGTCACCAATCCCGTCGACATCGTCACCTACGCGGCGCTGAAGTACAGCGGGCTGCCCAGTAATCAGCTATTCGGTTCGGGCACGGTGCTCGACTCCTCGCGGCTGCGGTTCCTCATCGCCCAACACTGCGGCGTCGCCGTGCAGAACGTCCACGGCTACATCGTCGGCGAGCACGGCGACTCCGAGATCCCACTGTGGAGTTCGGCGTCGATCGGCGGTGTGCCGTTGCTGGAGTGGAAGCCCATCCCCGGCGGACAGGCGATCGACGCCCCGGCTCGCGAACGGATCCAGCACGAGGTGGTGCATGCCGCCTACAAGATCATCGAGGGCAAGGGGGCGACGAACTACGCGATCGGACTCGCGACGACGCGCATCGTCGAAGCGGTGTTGAACGACGAACACCGCGTGATGCCGATCTCGACGGTCACGGGCGGGTACGAGGGACTCGACGACGTGTGTCTGTCGCTGCCGACGTTGATCGATCGCAACGGGGCGGGTAGCCGACTCGAGATCAAGATGTCCGATGCCGAGCACGACGGTCTGATGAAGTCCGCCGAGACACTGCGGGAGATGCAGGACAAGTTCGGGCTGTAGTCGACTGCGGATGCTCGGAGATCGATTCGGCGCCGGATGGAACCAATCCGGTGTCGATCTAGTCTGATCTGTATGCGCGACGACAAGCTCCTCACTCGTATCGCGGCGCTGCTGCGCCAAGCCGAGAACACCGACAACGAACACGAAGCCGAGACGTTCATGCAGGCCGCGCAGCGGTTGGCGACGTCGGCGTCGATCGACCTGGCGGTGGCGCGTGCGCACGATCCCGCTGCACGTCGGGCCACCACGCCCATCACCAGGCAGATCGCGATCGGCGAGACCGGCAAGCGCGGATTGAAGACATACGTGCAGCTCTTCGTCGCCATCGCACGAGCCAACGACGTGACGGTCGACGTCGCCGGCAACTCCACATTCGTGCTGGCGTACGGATACGAAGCCGACATCGACACCTGCGAGGCCTTGTACACGTCGCTGCTGATCCAGATGGTCGCGGCGAGTGACGCGTATCTGCGGTCCGGGGAGTACAGGGGCGAGATGTCGGCGCGGGTGGTGCGCAAGGGGTCGGGCTGGCGAGCGCGCAGGGTCGTCGAACGCAAGCCGGTGGCTCCGATCACCGCGCGGTTGAACTTCCAGTCCGCTTTTGCCGAGCGGATCGGTCTGCGACTGACCGAGGCGCGCGATGCCGCGCGGCAGGAGGCGATGGCGCGCGAGGAGTCGAAGGAGCTCGCTTCGGGTTCGACGTCGACCGCGATCGCCCTGCGCGACAAGGAACTCGAGGTCACCAACTTCTACAAGACCGAGTCGACGGCGCGCGGTACCTGGCGGCCGACGAGCGCTTCGTCTGGTTACTCGGAGGGTGCCCGTCAGGCGGGCGACCGAGCAGGTAGGCGGGCGAAGATCGGCGCCGATCGCGAATTCGGTTCTCCACGTGGGGCGTTGGAGGCGTAGTGCGCCGAGGGTCAGCGGATCATGCCCTGCAGTGCGTCGATATAGCGCTGGTTCTGTGCGGTGTCCGTACCACCCGGAAACGACATCACGATGTCGACGACCTGGTAGTTGCCGGGATGGGCGCCGTTGTAGAGTTCGGCGCGGCCGGTTGTCGGGAACTTCATGAGGATCACCTGGTCGGCTTCGACGGCGACGGTGCATCCGGCCGCGGGACACAGGGTCGCCGTGGCGTCGTGCCGGTTGGTGACGGGCAGGCCGGTTCCGGCGATGCGGTCGAGCAACTGGTCGAGTTCGGCCGGATCGACGGGATTGTCAACATACGACGTCGACGACGCCGGGGTCACGGTCGTCACCTCGCCCGCAGACGAGCTGCATCCGCTGAGACCGCAGACGAGGATCGCCGCTGCTCCGACGAGCCCGACGGTGAGTCGTCCTGTGGTGTGCGAACGCAGCGGCATCGCGTGAACTCCCTGTCCGTCGTTGGTCGAGATCGTGGCAGTTCCGAGCCTAGTCCCGGCCCGCGGGGACATGAGCCGCGTCCCGGTCCGCGGGAGGTGGCGGAGCACCGTGGCGCCGCGTGACACCGGACGCGAACGGTTCTACGAGGCGGAGCGACTGATCAGAGGACTCTTCGACCGCGCCGGAGACCACCGGACGGTGCAACTCGCGGGCACCGAGTTGACGCTCCCGGTCGAAGCGCAGTTCGGCTCGATCGACTCGGTGCGCGAGTACGTCGGGCGAGTGCTGACGATGCCGTCGGTCACCGCGCGGTTCGACGCCGCACGACGGCCCGTGACCGTGCGCAGCCGCCGCGGGAACCGCTCGGCCCACTATGCCGTCGACTCGTCGGGGGGCCGCGAGATTGCGATACCCGACGGCCGCGACGGGCGGTGGGCACTGCGCGAAGCCGTGGTGCTGCACGAGATCGCGCACCATCTCGACGAGTCCGACGGTCCGGCGCACGGTCGGGGATTCACGCAGACATTGACCGAACTCGTCGGCCTGGTGATGGGACCGGAGGCGGAGTTCGTCTACCGGGTCGTCCTGGCGGACTCGGGGGTGTGACAGACCAAGCGGATGTCAGATCCCGTCGCCGGCGAGGAAAGTGAGGTAGCTCGGATGCTTCGGGTCGAGGACGAGTCGCTGCCTGCGGCCGCGGGCCTTCACGAGATCGGGGACGACGGTGAGGTACCGCGGGAAACTCGCTGCGTACACGTTGACGCGCAGACGATGTCCCGGTTCGAGGACCGCGTCGGTCGGCACGAGGTCGACGTCGATGCGGACCGGCGCATCGGGTGGCACCGGCAGTTTGCGCTTGCGGGAGAGGAAGTGGTGCGCACCGACGAGACTGCCGTCGGACGCGTATGTCGACTGACTCGGGTCAAGCGCACGATTCGACGCTGAGAGCGCTCCGTTGGTCAGCACCTTCGACGTTCCGTCCGGTGCGACGTCGTTGACGGTCACCGCCCAGATCGCCTCGTGTGCAGTTGTTGCCACGTTGAGTCGCAGGTTCATCGAACCGCTGATCGGGGTCGCTTCTGTGACGGGGTCGCTGGTGAATGCGAGCGCCCCGCGTTCCTGGAAACGCGCGTCGGCGGTGAAGTGTTTGCCGAGTGCCATGGTGGCGCCGGCGGTCACCTGGGTCATGTCGCGCGAGATGATTCCGCGGACGTCGGCCCGCACGTGTAGCGACGTGTGCTCAGCGCAGGGCGTCGACTGCAGCGCGCCGTCGTGCACGCAGTGCTCAGCGCTCGACGAGCACTCGTTCGACAGGTACAGCCTGCGTGGCGTCACACCGTTACGGGGAAACGACTGGCCCGCCGTCCATGTGCCGCCCTGCTGACGCAACGTCACCGGGCCGTAGTGTTCGACGCCGTTCGCGTGTCCCTTGAGCCAACGGTCGAACCATGCGCGCTCGAGCACGTCGAGGCGTGGCGGCGCGAACTTGCCGCCGAATCCGGACCCGACGTCGAAGTGGTAGCCGTCGCCGACGATCAACTGCTTGCGGCCGGGTTCGAGATTGAGGCGTTCGTAAATGCCTGTGGCACTTCGACCGAACAGATCGTGCCACGCTCCGACGGTCAGGGTCGGCGCCTCGATCTGGTCGATCCTGGGATCGCGGGCGTCGAAGTACGGGTCGTCGAAGATCCGGTCGTCGCGCGCGGTGAGGAAACCCCACAGCAGCGAAGGGATTTCGGTGGCAGGAGACGCAACGCGGTCGCGTAGCCAACGGAAATGGTTGCCGCGCACTATATCTCGCAGCATCGTCGAGGGATTCGGAACCCACTTCAGGATGTTGACCACCGAGAGCCACGCCGGGATGAACGCCGATGGCATACCGCCGGTGATGTAGATGTCGCGGACGATGTCGTCACAGCCCTCGACTGCGAAGACCGCGCCGAGAGCGGCGGGCCGTTTGTCGGCTGCCTGTAGCGAATTGATGGCCGAGTACGACCACCCGGCCAATCCGACACGGCCGTTGCACCAGGACTGCTCGCAGACCCAGTCGATGATCTCGACGGAGTCCTGCTGCTCGCGTGGACCGAGGATCTCCCACTTGCCGTGGCTGGCGCCGGTACCGCGGACGTCGACGATGACCTGCGCGTAGCCGCTGCGCACAAGGTTCCGATTGATGCCGAAGACGTCGATGACGCCTCCGGCAAGGGTCTGCGTCAGGGTGGTGAGGCCTTCGAGCGCTGTTCCCGACGCATCGACCGACCGTGCCGCTGCCCGGACGGCGCCACCGAGGATGGGTGCGTGCATCGTGGTGTCGATGAAGTCGATGGCGGCGCGGTTGTAGGGATTGATGTTGATGATCGCGGGATACGGCGTGGTGACGACGTCGCCGAAGCGGGTCGCGGGACGCACCACCGTCGCGCGGAGCTCGATGCCGTCGCTCATCGTCAGCGTGACGTCGCGGTCGATCGATACGCGCGGGTAGACCTGCGGGCCGTCGACCTGCTCGCGCCAACGCATCGCGCTCGCACCGCCGGTGGGGTCGCCGAGGGGGAGGGTTCCGAACACGGGCGCATCGGACGTGGATCGACGCTGCGGAACCGGGTCGAGCGGAAACGGCTCAACCCGACTGCGGTCGGATTCTGTCGGTCCCAACTGAAACGCCATGGTGCATCAGCCTGCCTTTGAGGTCACTGCACCTGCGTCAGCCGGTTTCGACCGGTGGGCGTGCTGTCGCCGATGCCGTCACTTCATCGTGTCGGTTGGAGAAGCTGGACCGCGTTGTGGCGCATGGCCTCAACCCCACCCGGTTGTGGTCCATCTCACTCCGGACACCGACACTAGTCCATCTGTGGTCTCGGAACGCTAACTAGGGGGCGTCAATTTGGCCCTCGTAGTCAAATGCGCAGGTCAGGGCATGTATCAATCCTGAACATTCTGTTCGGATAGGCCGAGATTCACAGCGGCGGCGGCTTCGAGGACCATCCATCCCGAGAGCTGAACCGAGAGATCGCGCTCGGGAACCGCCGACGAGTTGACCGCTCCCGCCACGAATGCGGCGTCCCCGCCGCCGCGGGCGGGCCTGGCGGCAGGTTGGTGCCAGTCGACGCTGAACACCACGGCGTCATCGACCTCGGTGCGTGTCTGCCAGGCGGCGTCGGCGCTGGTGAGGACGAGCGCCGCGCTCCGACGACGAAGTTCATCGGCGCCGGGTAGGTCGGCGGGCAGATCGGTCGCGACGAGCGCCAGATAGCGGGCGAGAACGCCCATGAACAGTCCGCCGTCGCCACCGCCCGCACCACGGATCACGCCGTCGGGGCACTCGTGGCTTTCGACCGCTGTGAGCAGGCGGTCGATCCGGGCGAGGTGTACGGGATCGCGGGTGAGCCGCGCGGCCTCGACCTCCGAGCCCAGCACGACTCCCTGGCAGTACGTGTAGATCGCGGTGACGCGCTCGAACCCGCCGTCCCGCGGCTTGATGCCGTCGATGACGAGATGGGAGTCGGGGTCGACGAGTGTCGCGTCCATCCAGTCGCACATCTCCAATGCGCGCCGCGCATGGCTGCCGGGCTGGGCCCCTGCCCGCCCGGTCCGTGCCAGCAGGATGGTCGCGGGTCCGTTGGCGGGGGCGTTGAAGAAGGTGTCGATGGTGCGCCACGGGATACCGCCGCCGCGCTCGGGCTCCCAGGCGTCGTACATGCGCTTGCTCAACACGCGCAGTGCCTTCGGGTGATGGAGATCGAGGTGACGATCGGCGCGCTCGATCGCCAGCCCCAGCCACGCCATGTCGTCGTAGTAATTGTTGGTCCACCGTCCGAGGTTGCGCAGCCGGATGCCGCGCAGGAGGCGGTTGGCCAGGTCGGCGAGCTCGGGGTCGTAGGGCGCGTCGTCGAGGGGGCGGTGGATGGCGGCGTCGACGATGAGGTCGAGTAGATGGGCGTGCCACCAGTAGTGCCAGAATCCGAAACGGCTACGCAGTACGTCCAGCGGGAGGCGACTCAACGGCCATGCGACCGTCGCCAGGCGTGTGCCGGGCACCCACCACGCATGCCGAAGATGCCTGCCGAGGATCGAGTCGGCCGCGATCGCCGCGCGCGCGTTGGGATCCGAGACGTCGCGGGCGACCGATTTGGATGCATTCCCCATGGTCGGGTAGCCTATTACTTCGGTGTGACGCGCAGGTGTGCGTCGTATCGGTTCAACCAGAGACCGTCGGTCATCGGAAGCGATTCCGGTCGAAGGTCGGCTGCAGCGTCGTAGGCGCGAGGTCGGCGGCCCACGCAGGGAGAACGAGGAATAGTGGTGAGTGCATCGTCGAATGCGCCTGCCGAGAAACTACGCCCCGTGCCATCTGCGTGCCGGGGCGTTCATTTGTTTCGCCCCTCCTTGCGGGTATCTGGTCCGAACTCTGACCAACTCGAGTGATGAGGAAGGAGGCGAAGTATGGCCAAGTCCGAAAAGGTCGCCGCAGTCGCGGAGATCGCCGAGCAGTTCAAGGGCTCAACGGCGACGGTCGTCACGGAATACCGTGGATTGTCCGTCACTCAGATCACTGATCTGCGACGTTCCCTCGGTGAGGGCGCAACCTACTCCGTCGCCAAGAACACCCTTGTGAAGCGTGCCGCTGCTGAGGCGGGCGTCGAGGGACTCGACGAGCTGTTCACCGGCCCGACCGCGATCGCCTTCATTGAAGGCGAGCCGGTGATGGCCGCGAAGGCGATCAAGAACTTCGCCAAGGACAACAAGGCTCTGGTCATCAAGGGCGGGTACATGGACGGCAAGCCGCTGTCCGTGTCCGAGATCGAAACGATCGCCGACCTTGAGACCCGTGAGGTCTTGCTGGCCAAGCTCGCCGGTGCCATGAAGGGCAACTTGGCAAAGGCCGCCGGACTGTTCAATCAGCCGGCGTCGCAGGTGGCACGACTCGCTGCCGCCCTGCAGGAGAAGAAGGAATCCGCAGGCGAGTAAGTACTCCGGTACTCATCCGCCAGCACACAAGCATTCCCCCGCGCGGGGAAGAGACAACAGATGCCCCGCGTGGGGACTTACAGGAAGGACGCCACCATGGCGAAGCTCACCGCTGACGAGCTCATCGATCAGTTCAAGGAACTGACCCTGCTGGAGCTCAGCGATTTCGTGAAGAAGTTCGAAGAGGTCTTCGAGGTCACCGCGGCCGCTCCGGTCGCCGTTGCCGCCGCAGGCGCTCCGGCTGCTGCCGGCGCCGAGGCTGCTGCCGAGCAGGACGAGTTCGACGTCATCCTCGAGGGTGCCGGCGACAAGAAGATCCAGGTCATCAAGGTTGTGCGTGAGGTCGTTTCCGGCCTCGGCCTGAAGGAGGCGAAGGACCTCGTCGAGGGTGCTCCCAAGCCGATCCTGGAGAAGGTCGACAAGGAAGCTGCCGACGCCGCCAAGGCCAAGCTCGAAGAGGCCGGCGCCAAGGTATCCGTCAAGTAAGACGGAAGTAAGACGGTTCGAGACTTCATCTCGGACGAGCCCGGGACAGCGTGCTGTCCCGGGCTCGTTGCTGTCTGCAGACAGAACACAGTGGGCCGACGATGTGATCGTGAACCCACTTTTGTTCTGTCGGTGGCATGGGATACTCTCTTGGGCAGCCAGGTTACCGGTGGGTAATTGACCGGACCTGAGAACCGCCGAGAGGCGGTGTGGATACGGGGGAGTCGTCCGCTAGAGTGACCCCAACCACAGTTGAGTCCGACTGCGTCTGCGCTTGGTGATCGGCTGCCGCGCTACTGGACCCGAGTTTCTTGGAGGATGTAGTGGGTGTTGAGGTCAGCGTCGAGGGGCTCACCAAGTCTTTTGGTTCTCAGAATATTTGGCGTGATGTGACGTTGACTTTGCCGTCGGGTGAGGTGTCTGCGCTGCTGGGTCCGTCGGGTACCGGTAAGTCGGTGTTTTTGAAGACGTTGATCGGTTTGCTGCATCCCGAGCAGGGGTCGGTGATCATCGATGGCACCGATATCACGCAGTGTTCGGCCAAAGAGCTCTATGAGATCCGCAAGTTGTTCGGTGTGTTGTTCCAGGACGGCGCGCTGTTCGGGTCGATGTCGTTGTATGACAACATCGCATTCCCGCTTCGTGAGCACACGAAGAAGAAGGAAGACGAAGTCCGCAAGATCGTGATGGAGAAGATCGATCTGGTGGGTTTGGCCGGTGCGGAGGACAAGCTGCCCGGTGAGATCTCCGGTGGTATGCGCAAGCGTGCCGGGTTGGCGCGGGCGTTGGTACTCGATCCGCAGATCATTTTGTGTGATGAGCCGGA
>NZ_BAFB01000130.1 GCF_000248075.1 Gordonia otitidis NBRC 100426
AACGTGCACACCCACCCGACCATGAGCGAAGCCATGCAGGAAACGTTCCATGGCGCGATCGGGCACATGATCAACTTGTAGGACGCGCGTTTCGTCGGGGTGGCCATGGCGCGATCGGGCACATGATCAATCTGTAGAGCCCGTCAGGGCACGATGATCAGCGGGCAGCGCGCCGAGTACAACACGCCCTGGCTCGTCGAGCCGAGCAGCAGTCCCGTGAAGCCGCCGCGGCCACGGCTTCCGACGATCAGCAGATCCGAATCGTCGGAGGCCTTGGCCAACGCGGCAACCGGAGCATCGTCGATTACCTGGGTCGTGATCCGCAGGCGAGGCAGTCGTCGCTTGATCGCATTGACATGCACGGCCAGTGCGCTCTCGATCTCGCGTTCGGCGTCGGCGAATGCCCGGTCCGACTGCTGGAACCCCGTCGAGTTCCATGCGGAGATCACGGAGAGCTGTGCGGCCCGATCGGTGGCTTCGTGGGCCGCCCAATCGAGAGCCTCCAGCGATTCGGGAGAACCGTCGACACCCACGGTCACGCGTCCGGTGGGTCGTGGCGGTTCCCCGTTGTCCTTGATGATCGCGAGGGGACAGACCGAATGGGAGGCGAGCGCGGTCGCGACCGACCCCATGAGGGCGGCGGTGAGACGTCCGGTTCCCGACGAGCCGACCGCGACCATCGACGACGAGCGAGACCGGGACAGCAGGGCGCCGCGCGCGGAGTCGACGACGACGTGGGTACGGATCTCGATGTCGGGGCTCTCCGTCTCGGCTACCTGCACTGCCGTCGCCACAGCCGCTTTCGCATACAGTCGCGCGGCGTCGAAATACACTTCCGGCACGGCATAGTCGATGAGTGGGGGCGCCGCGGTCTCCAGCGCGAACACGATGTCGAGGGTGGTCTGATGAATCGTCGCGGCGTGTGCTGCCCAGCGGACCGCGCCCAGTGCATTCGATGAACCGTCGATGCCTACGGTTATTGCTTCTGAGTACCTCATGGATCGAGTGTGCGCCGCTGCCGGCCTGCGGTAACGGGGCCAAGGTCCCATAGGGGCCGGGTCGGTGTCCCCACACCAGAACTCCCCTGATCAGCGGGGCAGCACGTCCGGATTCAAAATGCCACTCGGGTCGAAGGCCGCCCTGATCGCACGCATCGCCGCGAGATCGGTTGCGTCGCGGGCCAAGTCGATCCACTCCAGCTTGGCTCTCCCTATGCCGTGTTCTGCGCTGATGCTCCCGCCGTGTGCGACGACCAGCCGCAGCACGTGGTCGGTGACCCGCTCCCGCTCGTCCGCGGCGACGTCGAGCAGGTTGACGTGCACGTTGCCGTCGCCGGCATGCCCGAACACGATCGGGCGGACCGTCGGGAACTGTCGACGCAGTTCTGTGCCGAGCTCCGAGACGAACTCGTCGAGTTCGCGCAGCGGCGTCGACACGTCGAGTTTCACCGGCGGGGTCGTCGACGACGCGCTGATGGATTCGGTATGGCTCTCCCGGTATGTCCACAAGCGTGTGGCCGGACCCGGTTCGGCGACGGCGTCGAGTACGAGTTCGCCGCATTCGGCAAGAACTTCCACGAGGGCGTCGGTGGGATGTCCCGGGCCGGAGACCTCGACGAGGAAATACCACGGAGCGTCGACGTCCAACGGGGCGCGGAGGTCATGGTGTCGTCGAACCAGATCGATCCCGTCGGAACCCATGAGTTCTGAGGCCTCGAGCGTCAGTCCGGCGTGCGCGAGTCTGTCGGTCAGAGTCAGGCCCGACGCGATGTCGGGTACCGCGACCAGTGCGACGGCGGTCGTCGATGCGGGAGTCACCAGGTGCATCAGCACGCGGGTGATCACTCCGAGGGTGCCTTCGGCGCCGGTGAACAATCCCGGGAGATCGTAGCCGACGTTGTCTTTGACAAGGTGTTTCCACCGCAGGAGCACGCTGCCGTCGGCGAGGACCGCCTCGACTCCCAGCACACGACTTCGGGTGCCGCCGTATCTGATCATGCGGACACCGCCCGCATTGGTCGAGACGATCCCACCGAGTGTCGCCGAGTCGCGTGAGGCGAGATCGGTACCGAGCGCCAGGCCGTGCTCGCCAGCCGCGGCGTCGGCCTGTGCGACGGTGACCCCGGCACCCGCGGCGAGTATGCGGCCGACCGGGTCGATCTCCTCGATCGTGCGTAAACGTGTTGTGCTGAGGACGATTTCACCGTTCATGGGTATCGAGCCGCCGACCAGTCCGGTGTTTCCGCCCTGTGGGACGACCTGCACCGACGCGCGATGACATGCCGCGAGTACGGACGACACCTCCGTGGTGTCCGCGGGTCGCACCACCGCCGTGGTGTGTCCGATCCAATTGCCGGTCCAGTCGGTCACGTAGCCCGCGACGAGATCGGGATCGGTCAGTACATTGGCAGAGCCGACTATGGAGTTCAGCTCGTCGACGATGGCGTTGTCGCTCACGTTCGGCCCTCCGGAGACGCGCGGACGCTACGCGCCCGCTGCCAGCGTTACGTCATCAACGCTTCCGGTGGAAGCCTATAAGTTCGCCTGAGTCGACGCGCGATTCACTTCTTGGTTGGCTGTGTCTTCTCTGCGTCCTCGAGTTGCTTGAGCAGTGCGAACGAGAGGAACGTCATCGGACCGTGGTCCTCGAAGTCGCCTGCGACATTGCCTGCGATGCCGCCCTCGAGTGCGAGCTTGCTGGTCAGCTCGAGTTTGAGCTGTGGCGAGCCCTCCTTCAGATCGAGCTCATCGAGATCGACCCACACGATGTTCGGCCGTGTCGTCGACTCGAATACATAGCGCTTGTTTGTCAGGTCGAGAACGACCTGCCAAATCGTCTGCGAGGCATCGGGTTTGCCCGGGTCGGGGATGCGGAACGGCTGTGCAGCGTTGCGGATCACGCTGAACATGCTTGCCACCGACTCGAGTTGCGAACTCGGCTTCGGCAGACGCGACGAGTAGTAGGCGGCCCGCGCGAAGCGGTGCTCGGCCAGGGTGTCGCCCGGTAAGGTCTGGTCGCCGCCGAGACCTTCCCATTGCTTGAGCAACTCGATTTGTTGGTCGTAGGTGGGTGAATTGGTCATCACGTGATACCGCTTGTTGTGATAGACGTGCGGCTTCCCATCGAGATACTCGATGATCGCCGAGTCACCGGCCGCGTCGTCGAGCGCGAGGTGGATGGTCGGGGGCGTGCCGCCCGTGGGGTCTGGCATCTGGATGACCTGGACGTCGGTCTTCTCGATCCACTCCACTGCGTCTGCGACGGTTGCGAAGTTGTCGAGGAAGTACTGCAGCCAGATCGCCTGGCTCAGCGCAGGGCGTGATTCGTCGTACTCGCCGTAGGTCGACTCGGCCAGCCACAGCACGTGGCCGGCAAGGCCCACCTCGTTGAGACCGTCGACCGAGATGATGTCGAATGCCGCGGCGATCACACTGCCGTACTTCGACGTCCAGGTGAGCTCTCCCTTGACTCCGTCGTCGCGGCTGATACCGCGGGGTTGTGTCCACAGGTTGGATTTCAAATCCCTGTGAAAGTCCATGTTGCGGCCCACGACCACCGCTCCGTTGGCGTCCGGCCAGATAACACGTGTGCACATGTCGATGTCCTTGGTGTCGGATGTGGTGTTCTCAGAATCTGACACTAGGCCTGGCTGCGCTGGTCGGGTGGCCGTTCGCGACCTGGGGAGGCATTTTGGTCTCAGATCGGCAGGTTTTGGCGCTCGGATAGCCGCCGGCCGTGTCCCGAGATGGCGACGGCCGGTCGGACATGTCACACGCTACGACTAGAGTCGACGTGCTCGACCTAGGAGAACTCGATGGGCTGGACAGAACTGACGCGGTCATGGACGCCGCCGTGGTCCGTCGACATCCGCTCGACGCTGGGGCTACACCGGCGCGGCAGCGGTGACCCTGCGTTCCGGTACGCACCGGACGGCTCGATCTGGCGCGCCGTCCACACACCGGAGGGTCCTGGCACGTTGGCTGTCTCGGCCGACGGATCGTCGATCACCGGACGCGCCTGGGGGGCAGGGGCATCCTGGTTGCTCGACCAGATGCCCGACATGCTGGGCGCCGCCGACAATCCGGAAGAACTGACGCCGCGCGACGACGTCGTGGCCTCGCTCATCGCGTCGTCGGGCGGCTTACGTATCGGGCGGACCGGGCGCATGTGGGAGGCGTTGGTGCCCGCGATTCTGGAGCAGAAAGTGGTCGGCACCGAGGCGTGGCGAGCATGGCGTCATCTGCTCCGGCGGTACGGCGCGCCCGCGCCAGGTCCCGTTCCTCGTGACATGCGTGTGCCTCCGCCGCAGCGGGAGTGGGCCGCGATCCCGGTGTGGGAGTGGCACCGCAGCGGTGCCGAACCCGTGCGGATGCGGACGATACGAGGTGCGACGGCGATGGACGTCGATCGGCACCCGGACAAACTAGAGGTGCTCCGGGGGGTTGGTCCGTGGACGGTTGCCGAAGCGCGTGCACGCGCCGTCGGTGACGCCGATGCCGTGCCCGTCGGCGACTACCACATACCCGCACTCATCGGGCACACGCTGATCGGCGAGCCCGTCGACGACGCCGGAATGCTCGAACTGCTCGAACCCTATGCGGGACATCGCTATCGGATCGTGCGGATGGCAGAACTACATGGCACGTGGGCGCCGCGTCGCGGACATCGCATGTCCGTCCGCGACTACCGCGCCATCTGATCGGGGCTCACCCGATCGGGGCAAGAATACGCACTCGGAGCGCATCGAGACGGAGTGGATGAGTTCGTCTCTCAGACGCGGGTGTCGCGCTGAACCCGCAGCGTGTGCAGTGTGGTGGCCAGTGAGTCGTACTGCAGGGCCAGCAGGATGAATGCGATGACACGACGCTCGTCGAGGTGCCTGCGAAGCGATGTCCAGGTGGTGTCGCTGATGTCCTTGTCGGCGATCAATTCGTCGACGGCGCGTAGCATCCACCTCTCGCGGTCACCCCAGCCTGCGTCCGGGCCCGAAATGATGCGGGCGAATTCGGCGTCGTCGATTCCGGCGCGTTTGCCCAGGCGACGGTGATGATCGAGTTCGTACTCGCTGCCCCGCAGGTGTGCGACACGGATGATGACCATTTCGGAGTCGCGACGTGACAGCGAACCGAAGGGCATCAGCCGACTGGAGTAGAGCAGCCACGAGCGGAAGAGGCCGCGCGTGCGCCCGAGGGTGGAGAAGACGTGCGCGTCCCGAACCCCGATCACGCGGGCAGCGCCCCGGGCGAACACCCAGTTGAGAATTCCGAGCTCGCCCAGTGTGCCTGGCGCAACACGCGGACCCGCTGGCGAGCCACCGTCACTTTTCGTCATGGGCGCAACGGTAGACTACTGAATTCATGACCGACATCACACCACGGACCTTCAACAGCGTCGATGAAATGACGGCGGCGATCGGCGAGGATCTCGGGTACGGCGACTGGCTGGAGATCACCCAGGAGCGTATCGATGCGTTTGCGGACGCGACGGGTGACCACCAGTGGATCCACGTGGATCCCGAGCGGGCGAAGGACGGGCCGTTCGGCAAGACTGTCGCGCATGGCTATCTGACTCTGTCGCTGCTCCCGCTGCTCGCCGGCGGCATCTTCACCGTGAACGGCCCCAAACTCGTGATCAACTACGGCCTGAACAAGGTCCGCTTTCCCAGCCCTGTCACCGTCGGCTCCAGAATTCGTGCCAACGCGGAGATCGTGTCGATCGACGACAGTCCCGCCGGGATCTCCATGGTGGTGCGCAGCACGGTTCAGATCGAGGGCAGCGAGAAGCCTGCCTGCGTGGCCGAGACCGTGCGAGTACTCGTTTACTGATCGGCGGGTACCCGACGGGGCGTGGGAGTTCAGAAAGACATGTAGGGCGAGACGCTGCTGCGGTGCGAGTCGATACGCAGACTCGAGCCTAGTGGCGGGAATGCACGCTGCGCGCAGTTCTGACGTTCGCACACACGGCAACCCGCGCCGATGGGGGTGATGCTCGCCTGCGGGCCGATCTCGAGTCCATCGGAGTAGATCACTCGTGCCGCATGGCGCAGTTCGCAGCCGAGGCCGAGCGCGAATGTCTTGCCCGGCTGTCCATATCGCACGGCGCGACGCTCGACGGTGCGTGCGACCCAGAAATAGTCGCGGCCGTCCGGCATCTCGGCGATCTGTGTGATGATCCTGCCCGGGTAGGCGAAGGTCTCGTACACGTTCCACAGCGGGCACGTTCCGCCGCTCGACGAGAAGTGAAAACCCGTGGCGGATTGACGCTTTGACATGTTTCCCGCACGATCGACGCGAACAAAGGACCACGGCACACCGCGTAGATTCGGCCGCTGCAGCGTCGACAGTCGGTGGCAGATCGTCTCGTAGGAGACGGCGTAGAAGGCCGATAGGCGTTCGATGTCGTATCGGAAATCCTCTGCCGCCCCGTGGAACTGGGTGTAAGGCAATAGCACTGCCGCGGCGAAGTAGTTGGCCAGTCCGGTCTTGGCCAGTGCCCGTGCCTCGTCGTTGGTGAAGTTCGCCTCGTCCACCAGCTCGGTGAGCAGGTCGTCGAACTCGAGCAATGCGAGCTCGGCGGCGAGCTTGAATGCACGCTGTCCGGCAGACAGTGCCGCCGAGACCTCGAGACGCCTTGTGGCGGGGTCGAATTGGTGTAGGAGATAGTCTCCGAGGTCGACGCGGGGCGCGATCGTGACGCCGTGGACGCGTTCGAGACGATCGGTGATCTCTCGTCGGACGTCGCCGGAATGCATACGCATGCGTGCGTTCAGCTCCTCGGCCGCGACGTCGAGGGCGTGAATGTAGTTGCGTCGCTGATAGAAATAGTCACGCACCTCTTCGTGGGGTGCCGTGATCGATCCGCGCATCGCGCGGTCGCTGCGTTCGTCGGTTGCGGCGGCGAGCTGATCGATCGCAATCCGATAGCGGCGATGCAGATTGACCATCGCCTGTGCCATGTCGGGATGGGCGGAGACGATCGCCGTGATCTCCTGTGGGTCGATGGTCGTCGGTGGGGCCTCGACGTCATCGTCGAGCAGCGCCTCACGCAGTTCCGCAACGAGCCGGACGTCGTCTTGTGAGTCGAAGAACCCGCCGTCGACCCCGAAGGCCTCGGTGATCCGCGCCAGTACGGAAGCGGTGAGCGGGCGGGCATCGTGCTCAATCTGATTGAGATACGACGCCGAGATGTTGAGTGTTTGCGCCAGCGAGACCTGCGAGAGCCCGCGCTCGGAGCGCAGTTGGCGGAGGCGGGAACCGACGTAGGTCTTGCTCATCTGCCACCTTCTTGCACAGTTTCGACCGTCGAGGAATGACGACGTCTCGTCGGACAATCCTCAGGGTACGGTGACCCCGTGCGTGGGCGGTGGGATCGACGGTGGGTGCTGGCGGCGGTGGTCGCGTGCACGGTGTGCCTACCGGTCGCCTGTGGTGATGACGCCGCCGCCCCGACCGCGGCAGACGCCGTTCCCGCCGACCTACTGCTACGGCCCGCGCAGTTGCCCTCCGGCTTTGCGACGACCCAACTCAGTATCTCCGATCTCACCGGCGCCGATCGTGCGCAACTCGCTGTCGCCCGAGGCGACCGGGTGGTTCCCGACGAGTGCCGACCGGCAGCGGACGCAGCTTTCGTCGACGCGCTCACCGCGTCGAACTCCGCGGTGCTCGCCGCGAGTGCCGCCGACATCGGGTTGGTCCAGCTGGTGTCGACCGTGCGACGTGACATCGACGACGACATCCGCACCAGGACCGGGCGGTGCCGCAGCACCACGACCATGGTCGCGTCGGGTGCCCTCGCAGGCGCGAGCGTCAGGACGGAATCGACGACGCTCCCCGACCCTCCTGAGGTCGCACAGGGTGCGGGTCGCGGGGTCAGCGTCGAGCGGTCGTTCCTGTCCCGGTCGGACGTCTCAACGACGCTGGCCGACTCCACGGTCAGCACACAGATCGGGTACTCGGGGTACGCGTTGGTGAGGCGTCCCGGCGGAACGGTGTTCACGGTCAGCCTGACGGTCAACGGTCCAGCGAGCCGTGCGCAGAATCCAGCGCCCGACGCGGTGGTTCCGATGCCGTCTGCCACGTTCGTCGACCTCTTCGGGACCGCGTTGAGAGCCGCCGCGAGGTAGTCGGCGACAACGGCGCCGCGGTCCGCAGTGACGGAGCGGTGGTTGCATGCCATCGGAAAGTCGCCGCGCAGTGCTGTGGAGCCGGGGCAAACCGCGCGGCTGGGTGTGAAACACACCACATACGTGGTGTCGGGATTGGTGTGGATCGGCGGCAGGCTTGCGCTCGAACGCGTGACGGGTGGGCACAAGGCGCCACGAAAAAACGCAGTACGCGCGTACTTTTTGGCAGTGGCGGTGCGACTCTTCACATCACGAAATTTGCAAAATTAGCAAACTCTCGCCACCTGATTGGCCTGATTTTGCATCCAAAGGGGATTGGACCTGCGTGTTTTCGGTGTGGCACCCTTGGTTCAGGCGTTTCCGGGAAGTGCCGAAGAGTTCGCAAAAGGAGATCCTCGCCCGTGGCTGGGATCACATTGGCGGACACGACGCAGCTCGGAGGCCTGACACCACCCGGCCTGGGTGCGCACCCTGGCAGCTTCGGTCGGGATCAGAAAGGCCCCGGCATCCAGAGCCGGACAAGCATTCGTTCCGGGCGATCGGGACGAGCAGCACAACGAAAGCGAAGTGGCTAATGAGCAACGTCGGAAAGCCCCGCACCGCCGCGGAAATCCAGCAGGACTGGGACACCAACCCGCGGTGGAAGGGCATCAAGCGCGAATACACTGCCGAGCAGGTTGCCGAACTCCAGGGCAGCGTCGTGGAGGAGCACACCCTCGCACGCCGTGGCGCCGAGATCCTCTGGGAGGGCGTGAACGGCGACAACTACATCAACGCACTCGGTGCCCTCACCGGTAACCAGGCCGTCCAGCAGGTGCGTGCAGGCCTCAAGGCCATCTACCTCTCGGGTTGGCAGGTCGCGGGCGATGCGAACCTCGCAGCGCAGACCTACCCCGACCAGTCGCTCTACCCGGCCAACTCGGTTCCGGCCGTCGTGCGCCGCATCAACAACGCCATGCTGCGCGCCGACGAGATCGCCCGCGTGGAGGGCGACAACTCGGTGGACAACTGGGTTGTGCCGATCGTCGCCGACGGTGAGGCAGGCTTCGGCGGTGCCCTCAACGTCTACGAGCTGCAGAAGGCCATGATCCAGGCCGGCGCTGCCGGAACCCACTGGGAGGACCAGCTCGCGTCGGAGAAGAAGTGCGGCCACCTCGGTGGCAAGGTGCTGATCCCGACCCAGCAGCACATCCGCACCCTGACCTCGGCTCGCCTGGCTGCCGACGTCGCCAACACCCCGACCGTCGTCGTCGCACGTACCGACGCCGAGGCCGCAACCCTGATCACCTCGGACGTTGACGAGCGCGACAAGCCGTTCATCACCGGCGAGCGCACCTCCGAAGGCTTCTACAACGTGAAGAAGGGCATCGAGCCCTGCATCGCGCGTGCGAAGGCCTACGCTCCCTACGCCGACCTCATCTGGATGGAGACCGGCAAGCCCGACCTCGAGCTGGCTCGCCAGTTCGCCGAGGCCGTCAAGAGTGAGTACCCCGACCAGCTCCTGGCCTACAACTGCTCGCCTTCCTTCAACTGGAAGCAGCACCTGGACGACGCGACCATCGCGAAGTTCCAGAACGAGCTCGGCGCGATGGGCTTCAAGTTCCAGTTCATCACTCTCGCCGGCTTCCACGCCCTCAACTACTCGATGTTCGACCTGGCTTACGGCTACGCCCGCGAGCAGATGGCCGCTTACGTCGACCTGCAGGAGCGCGAGTTCGCTGCTGAGGCTCGTGGCTACACCGCCACCAAGCACCAGCGCGAGGTCGGTGCGGGCTACTTCGACCGCATCGCCACCACGGTCGACCCCAACACCTCGACCGCCGCTCTGAAGGGCTCCACCGAGGAAGGCCAGTTCCACTAGGAACCAGTCAGCCTCTCCGGGGTTTGAGCGAATCGGCAGGCGGCCCGCGACTCACGTTGCGGACTAGACCGCCTCTCCGGGGTTTGAGCGAATCGGCAGGCGGCCCGCGACTCACGTTGCGGGCCGCCTGTTGGCATATTCGGCACTCGTGGGCGTTCCCGACGAGTTACCCATGTGCTCGCGAAATCAGTTGTCACGTAATGGAATCTGAGCGGAGATGAGTGTGTCTGAGGCGTGGCGGGTCGGCGTTGTCGGCGCGGGCCAGATGGGTGCCGGAATCGCCGAGGTGTGCGCCCGCTCCGATGCGGACGTCGTGGTCTACGAACCCACACGCGAGCTCGTCGTCGACGGTCGCTCGCGGATTCTGCGGTCGCTCGACCGAGGGGTCTCGAGCGGCAAGCTCACCGAACGGGAGCGCGAACAGGCGTCGTTGCGGTTGCGCTTCACCACAGAGCTCGGCGATCTCGCCGATCGTCAGGTGGTATGCGAGGCTGTCGTCGAGGACGACGCCGTCAAGACCGAGATCTTCGCGGCCCTCGACAAGATCGTCGCCGAGCCGGATGCGGTGCTGGCGTCCAACACGTCGGCGATACCGATCATCACGCTCGGTATGGCGACGCAGAATCCCTCGCGGGTGATCGGATTGCACTTCTTCAATCCGGTCCCGGTGCTGCCCCTGGTCGAGCTCGTGACCACTCTGCACACCGCTCCCGACATCGTCACGCGTGCAGAGTCGTTCGCCAACGTGGTACTCGGCAAGCAGGTCATCCGGTCGGCCGACCGCTCGGGATTCGTTGTGAACGCGATGCTCGTGCCCTACCTTCTGTCGGCAATTCGTCTGGTGGAGAACGGATTTGCCACAGCCGAGGACGTCGATCGGGGAATGGTTCTCGGGTGTGCACACCCGATGGGTCCGCTTCGGCTCGCCGACCTCGTCGGGCTCGACACCGTCAAGGCGATCGCCGATCGCATGTACGAGGAGTCCAGGGAGCCGCTGTACGCGCCGACCCCGCTGCTGTTGCGGATGGTCGCTGCCGGCCATCTCGGCGAGAAGTCGGGGCAGGGCTTCTACCGGTACGTCGAGGCGGATCGGCCGGCGATGCGCTGACCGTGTTGCGGATCACAGGTTCTGCGCAATCCAGTGCTAGCAGATTGCTTGCAATAGCTAGCAAACATGGCATACTGGTCTGTGGAACCACTAGAACGCTGGTGCGGCACCTATCGAGAGCGGGAGCGACAGCGCGGTTCGCTTCTTCGATATGCCGTGTGCCGCAACTTCGTCTGGTGACCAATTGACTAAGGAGATCACCATGACCACCACCACCGAGCGTAACCTCCCCAGCCCGTTCTATGCCGTGGTCGGCGCGGGTGACCTGGCACTCAAGCAGGTGAGCGATGCCGTCGCGCAGATCAAGGAGCGCACCGAGGCTGCTAGCGAGACCGCACAGACCCGCTTCGAGGAGACACGCGGTCGTCTGAACGCGCTCCCCGAGGAGCTTCCGGGCACCATCGAGTCGACCATCGACGACCTGCGCACCAAGCTGTCGCCGGAGGAGCTGCGCAAGCTCGCCGACAGCTACGTCGAATTCGCCACCACCGTCTACACCTCGCTCGCCGAGCGTGGCGAAGAGGCTGTCGGACGTCTGTGGCAGCAGCCGATCGTCCAGGAGGGTCTGACCCGCGCGGAGAAGACCTACAACGACGCAGTCGATCTCACCGAAGACGCCCTCGGCGTCGTCTCGCATCAGACGCGTGCGGTCGGCGAGCAGGCGTCGAAGATTGCGACGCTGGTCAGCACCCGCGTCGGAGAGGCCGGCGACGCCCTCGACGATGCTGTCGACGACCTCGGCGACAAGGTCGATGAGGCCGCGCTCGAGGTGAACGAGAAGCTCGACGAGGCGAGTGCAGCTGTCACCGAGGCAGGCAAGACCGCCAAGGAGCGCAGCGCTGTCGCCGCCGCCAAGATCGACGGCGCGGCAGGCGCAGTCGAGGGCAAGGCGCGCACCGCCAACGCGTCGCCGGCCAAGAAGATGGCCGCGAAGCGGACGAGCACCACGCCGACCAAGTCGACCACTGCGTCGAAGTCGACTGCGACCAAGTCGACCCCGGCCAAGAAGACGACAACCGCCAAGAAGAGCACCAGCTAGTTTCTGGCTACATCCACTCGCATTCCCGCGAACTCGTTTCGTTGCCGCGACCGAAATCTCGGTCGCGGCAACGGAGACGGTTCGCGGGAATGCGCATTTGTGGGGGTCATGGCTGCGTGGCGGAGTCGCGTCGGGCACTGCGCTACGCGGGTGAGTCGATGGTCAGCACGGCCAGGACGTTGTCGTCTGTGCGGTAGGAGTGTGGCCGGTCGCTGATCCAGTGCAGGGATTCTCCTGGTCCCGCAGGCTTCTCGTCGCCTTCGGGACCCGCGATGAGATGTCCGCGCACCACTCGGACATGCTCGACGACGCCCGGCCCGTGCGCGGGCGACCGCCGCACCCCGCCGGATGTCACGTGAAGCCAGAAGACTTCCGTCGTCGCGCCGTCGTCGTGATGCTCGACGTGGAGCAGGCGTGCGGTGAGATGGGTGCCGTCGCCCTCGGTTCCCGACGCCTCGCCGAGAAGCGCAGTCAGAGGTACACCGAGTGGCCCGGCCACGGAATAGAGCGTGTCGAGCGTGGGATTGCGTTGCCCCGCTTCGAGTTCGGAGAGCGACCCTTTCCCGATTCCCGCAGCGCGAGCGAGTGCGGACAGGCTCAGTCCGCGTTCGGTGCGTAGCGCACAGATCCGTTCGCCGACCTCTCTGCGCCGATCGTCGCGCGCCGGTTCTGCGACCACGTGGTCGACACCTACCTTTCGCGGGGTCGTCACGACACCCGAATGGTGTTCTGTTTACGGAACGATACCGCTATGCTGGCCGTCGTGACCACTCCGGAGCGAACGGCGAACAGTGAGCCGATAGTCGCAGGCATCGTGACCGCGCTCGTCGGCTTCACGTCGTCGTTCGTGGTCGTGGTCGCCGGACTGCGCGCAGTGGGGGCGACTTCGACGCAGGCGGCGTCGGGACTGCTGGCACTGACTGTGACGTTCGCGGTCGGCATCATCGTGTTGTGTCTTCGCTACCGCATGCCGATCACTCTCGCATGGTCGACGCCCGGTGCGGCGCTGCTTGCCGCGATGGGAGCGAATTACCACTCGGGTTGGCCCGCCGCGGTCGGGGCGTTCGTGATCGTCGGTGTGCTGATACTCGCCACCGGACTCATTCCCGCGCTCGGTGATCTGATCGCGCGGATTCCGACGCCGATCGCGCAGGCGATGCTGGCCGGTGTGCTGCTGACCCTGTGCCTCGCGCCGATCAAATCCCTTGCCGTGCAACCTCTGCTGACCATCCCCATCCTCGTCGTGTGGTTGGTCGCGACGCGATGGCTGCCGCGCTGGGCGCTCCCGCTCGCGTTGGTCACCGCGCTCGTCGTGATCGGCGTCTACCTCGCGGTGCACGGCGTCGACAAACAGGCGCATACCGCGTGGTTCCCGCAGATGGCCTGGACCACACCACATTTCGACCTTTCCGCGATCGTCGGAATCGCCGTTCCGCTCTACGTGGTCACGATGGCGTCGCAGAATGTGCCCGGGGTCGCGGTACTGAAGTCGTTCGGTTATCACGCCCCCTGGCGGGCGTCGATGTACGTCACCGGTGCCGGTACGGTTGTCGGCGCACCCTTCGGTGGGCACGCGATCAACCTCGCGGCACTCTCGGCAGCGCTCGCCGCAGGTGGCGAGGCGGGACCCGACCGTTCGCGTCGGTGGATAGCCGGTGTCTCGGCAGGTATCTCGTATCTGGTCCTGGCGGCATTGTCCGGAGTGCTGGTCACCATCACGTCGATCGCGCCGAATGGACTGCTCGAGACCGTCGCCGGTCTGGCGCTACTGGGGACCTTCGCGCATGCGCTGCTCGGGGCGTTGTCGCAGGAGGAGTACCTGTTGCCCGCCGCGCTCACGTTCGTCACCGCCGCAGCCGGGATCTCGTTCTGGGGAATCGGAGGAGCATTCTGGGCGCTCGTCGTCGGACTCGTTGCACACGGCGTGCTCCGACGACGCGACGACTCGACCTGACGACGTGAACGAGCTCAGGCGGAGGCGGCGAGACGCTTCTTCTGGACGTCGACGTCGAAGTCGGCTGCGGGCCAGCCGAGATCGAGGCTGTCGAGTGCCTCGATCAACAACTCGCAGACCGTGAGTCGGGCGTACCACTTCTTGTTGGCGGGTATGACGTACCACGGTGCCGAGTCGGTATCGCAGCGATCGAAGATGGCCTGATATGCCTCGAGGTAGTCGTCCCAGTAGGCGCGCTCGTCGATGTCGTCGGGATTGAACTTCCAGTACTTGTCGGGCCGGTCGAGTCGCTCGGCGAGGCGCTTGCGCTGCTCTTCCTTCGACACCACCAGTGCGCACTTGATCACGGTTGTCCCGGTCTCGACCAGATCCTGCTCGAACTCGTTGATCATCTCGTAGTGCTTTTCCCATTCCGACTCGGGCACGAGATTGTGCACACGGACAGGGAGTACGTCTTCGTAGTGCGAACGGTCGAAGATCCCGATATGACCTGCGGGCGGCACTGCTTTGCGGATGCGCCAGAGGAAATCGTGCTCGAGTTCCTCTGCCGTCGGCTTACCGAAAGCCTTGATGGACAGCCCCTGCGGGTCGGCGAGCCCACCGACATGGCGCACGATGCCGCCCTTGCCCGCGGTGTCCATGCCCTGCAAGACCAGCAGCACCGACCGGTGATCACCGGATCGACCGTTGGCGTACAACATGTCCTGCAGGTCGTCGAGCGCTCGGCCGCGCTCGACGAGTGTCTTCTCGCCGAGCGACTTGTCGCCGTCGAATCCCGGTGTCGACCCGGCGTCGAAGTCGGCGATGGGGCCGGTGTTCGACGGACGTAGCGCCACCGAGGGGCGCTCGGTCCACGGTGAATGCTCTTGGTGCTCAGCCATCGAACCTGACCTCCTGCGGTGCAGCGACTTCGGGAAGCGGCGGTGGGTCGGTGACGAACACCTCCCGGGACCCGTTCGCTCCGGCGATCCCGATGATCGCACTCCACACCATCATTGTCAGGTAATCGATGAGTTCGTCGGCCGAGACGTCGCGATCTGTCATCCACCAGTCGACGGCTCGCTGGATGCCGCCGACCAACACGTGTGACCACACCTTCGCGCCGGAGGTGTCGGCCGACCGTTCTTCCATGCGCATCACGATGGCGGCGGTCAGGAGTTGGGCGACGAGACGTTCCGACTCGACCGACCCGACCGACGATGTCGGCGAGTTGGTGAGTGCGAAGCGGTACAGCGCCGGATCGTCGGCGACTGCTCGTACGTAGACGCCGATGACTGTTCTCGTCAGGGTGTACTCGTCGGCGTCGTCGGAGATCGCCTCGGCCAGTCGTGGCATGAGTGTGGTCTCGAAAAAGCGGACGGTCACTGCGGTGCCGAGGTCGTTCTTGTCGCTGAAGTACCGGTAGAGGACGGTCTTCGACACACCGATGTGCGTGGCAATCTCGTCCATTCCGGCGTCTGCTCCGAGGGTGCGCACGGCGTCGATCGTGCCGTCGGTCAACTCGCTTCGCCGCTCGCGCTTGTGCTTCTCCCATCGTTGGCGGCGACCATCGGGTTTGACCGGGTCGTCGGTGACCGCACTCAACAGCGCTTGCTCGACCCCTCGTGTCACATGGGCTGCAGCAGACAACGCGTTGCGCGCCGCGGCTGCCGGGTTGGGTCGATTGGCCATCACCCGGCCAGCCTAATGCCCAGGAGAGGGTAGAACTTATGGAGTGTCGACAGTCATTCCGGACGTATCCGGCCCGGAGGAGCAGCAACCCGTGAAGTCGACGCGGTCAGCACCGGGGTTCGGTGCCACCGACTCCGCGAGCGACGTACGACGACGCCGCGATCTCCGGAAGATGAAGGTGGTCTCGACCGGGTTCCTGGTCGTTGCCGCGATCGTCTACCTGTGCATGCGTTACCTCGAACACCGCGACGGAGCCGACGTCGCGGCATGGGTGGGATATGTGCGGGCGGCGTCGGAGGCAGGCATGGTCGGCGGTCTCGCCGACTGGTTCGCGGTGACCGCGTTGTTCAAGCACCCGCTGGGCATCCCGGTCCCACACACCGCGCTGATCCGCAAGAAGAAGGACGAGATCGGCGACCAACTCGGCGAGTTCATCGAAGAGAACTTCATGACACCGGCCGTCGTCGTCGAACGCGCCGAACAACTCGACATGCCGCGCAGGATCTCCATGTGGCTGGCTGATCCGGCCAACACGCCGAGGGTCTCCGACGAGGCCGCACGCGCGATCAAGCTCGCGTCGGAGATGTTGGGCGACGAAGACATCGAGCAGTTCATCCAGGCGGTCCTGCGGTGGGCCGCGGAGCCCGAGTGGGCGCCACCCATCGGGCGCATCCTCGAACAGCTGATCCACGAGGACCGACTCGAACCGGTCTTCCAGCTGCTGTGCGACCGCGCATACGACTGGGCCGTGGGAAGTCAGGATCTCATCGATCGTGTGGTCGATCAGGATGTGGGTCCCTCGTGGAAACCCAAGTTCGTGACCAATCTCGTCGGCGACAAGATCTATCGCGAACTCGTCGACTTCACCTACAAGGTCAAGACCGACACCGATCACGACATGCGGCGTTCGATGCACCAGTTCGTCGAGCAGTTCTCCCACGACCTGCAGTACGACCCGCAGATGATCGAGCGGTTCGAGGGCATCAAGCGCGACCTGGTCGGAAGCGACGAGGTCGCCGACGCGGCGTCGACGGCGTGGAACACCGGCAAGGCAGTGATCGCCCAGATGCTCGAGGACCCCAACAGCACGCTCCGCAACACGTTGACGGACGCGGTCATCAGACTGGCCGTCAGAATCCGCGACGACCGGCCGCTACAGGAGAAGATGAACGGGTGGGTGGCCCGCGTTGCCCACCACGTCGCCTCGAACTACGCCCGCGAGATCATCTCCGTCATCACCGAGACGGTGCGCAGCTGGGATGCGGACGATACGAGCCGCAAGATCGAGCTGCAGGTCGGCCGCGACCTCCAGTTCATCCGCATCAACGGAACGGTCGTCGGCTCGCTGGCCGGGTTGGCCATCTACACGGTGTCGGAGCTGATCTTCGGCTGACGTGGGGTGTCGGTTGTCGACTGAAGGCTGGGCCGGTCGTCGGCCTTCGGCTGCTTGCACGAGCTAGCACGCGCGCCGATACTGGGCATGCCATGAATTTCGGGAGTGACATGTCTGCAGAGAACGACCACGCGGCGCCGGGCGCCGACGAACACGGCAGCGGTGGTGAATCGACCACGGAGCCTGAGGGCTCGAGCAATCCGGTGGAAACAGTGGCCAATGCGGCACAGGACGTGGTCGCAACCGCTGCGCAGGACATCGGTTCGTTCATCCGCTCACAGCGTGTGGCGGCGGAGGTCTCGCTGCGTCAGCTCGCCGACCGCGCCGGAGTGTCGAACCCCTACCTGAGTCAGATCGAACGCGGTCTCCGCAAACCGTCGGCCGACGTGCTGGCGCAGATCGCCAAGGGTCTGAGATTGTCTGCCGAGGTGCTCTACGTGCGGGCGGGAATCCTCGAGGAACGCCCGGCGAGTCCGGTCCGCGATGCGTTGCTGATCGACACCTCGATCAGCGAACGGCAGAAACAGATGCTGCTCGAGATCTACGAATCCTTCCAACGTGAGAACCGCGAGAACAGCGCCGAGTCCTCGCACGCCGACCCCGATTAGAGTGTGACTTGTGAACTTTGTGAGTTTCATGGCCGCGGGCCAAAGCCTGATCCTCTGGATACTGACGATCGTCGCGGGCGTCGCTTCGCTGGTGTGCCTGATCCATGCGTCGATGCAGCGCGCGGACGCCTTCCCCGCGGTCGGCAAGCAGACCAAGGTCATCTGGGTCCTGATATTGCTGGCCGCGACCCTGTTCATCTGGTTCTTCCAGGCGCCGTCGTTGTTCTACCTGATCGGGGTCGTGGCGATGCTCGTCTACCTGGTCGATGTGCGTCCGCGCGTCGACGAGATCCAGGGCAAGTCCTGGTTCAGCAAGCGTCGCTGAGTTCGCGGCAACCCGCGAGCACACTCGCACCCCGGCTTCTTCGGTCGGTGCTGCGTCGGGTGCGGATACCTCGGGAATACACTTGTCGCCGTGGCTGAGTATCGGATCAACGACCTCGCGGAGGCGTCAGGGGTCAGTGTCCGCAACATCCGCGTCTACCAGGACCGGGGGCTGTTGCCGCCGCCTGCCATCCGTGGCCGCACGGGTTGGTACTCCGACGAGCATCTGGTCCGCCTCAATCTGATCTCCCGCATGCTCGAACGCGGCTACACGTTCGCGACGATCAGCGAGTTGCTCCATGCCGCCCACTACGGGATGAAGGTCGAGCACGTACTGCGCGCTGAACCCCGGGGCGGTCGGTTTCGCAACTTCAAACGCGCCGCGACGATCACGATCACCGAGTTGCGCAAGACGCTCAACGCCTCCGACAAGTCGATCGCGCTCGGACAGAAACTCGGACTTCTGGTCAAGGACGGCGCGCACTACGCTATCAAGAACCCCGAGGTCCTCGAGGGCGCCGAAGTACTGGTCAAGAGCGGCATCGACATCGACGTCCTGCTGGACCGCTTCGTGCGCGTGCAGGACGACCTGGAGGACGCCGCGCGCAGCTTCGTCTCGATCATCACCGACAAGTACTTCGACGAGAAACTGCCCGAACTCGGCGAGGCCAACGTGAGCAAGATGGCCGAACTCATCCAGACGGTCCGGCCCATGGCCCATGACATCGTCGAGACCACGTTCCGCAAGGCGCTCGACGACGAGATCTCCAAGGCGATCGGCGAGGCCTCGACCTACTTCGACGCCGCAGTAGATGTCCCGGACGCTGATGTCCCGAACGCCGATGTCCCGAGCGCTGGCGGCGACGTCGCGTCGACCGGTGATGATGCTCCTCGGATGGATGCAGAAAGAGACCCGGATGTGACAACGGGTAGTGTTACATCGAATGATGTCGTCCGGGAGGGGCGGTCGTCGTCCGGTGTCCGCGAGGATCTGACCGACTAGGTCTCATCGCGTCGACGATGCGACGCCCGACCGGGCGGTCACCGGTGGGTCCACAGTGCGACGGATGGAGAGGTATGAAAACGCGGAATCTGGCGCTCGGTGCCGCAGCGCTCGGGCTCGGCGGCGTGGCCGTCGGGGCCGGTACGAATGTCGCCGGGATCGCGCGCGGGGTGTTGTCCTCTGCTCCCGCCGTCGACGACGGACCCGACGACCTGCTGGCCGACCCCACGGCACCGCGGGTACAGCGTCGGGTCATCAGCGTCGACGCCACCACCCTCAACGTCGAGATCTACGGGCCGGAACCCACAGCTGCCGATACCGGCGACGTGATCGTCGCGGTGCACGGGTGGACCTGCAACACCCACTACTGGAATCCGCAGATCAACCATTTCGCGGAGAAGCGGACCGTTGTCGCCTACGACCAGCGCGGGCACGGTTTGAGTGAACTCGGCCGTCGCCGTCCGACGATCGACACCCTCGGGCAGGATCTCGATGCCGTGCTCGGTGCCGTCGTCCCGCCGGGTCGCCGCGCGATCCTCATCGGGCACAGCATGGGCGGGATGACGATCATGTCCTGGGCCAAGCAGCATCCCGAGAAGGTGTCGACGACGGTGTCGGCGGTGGTGCTCGCATCGACCGCGGCACAGGCGGTGGTCCAGAATCATCTGCTCATCCCCGAGGGATTGCCGCGCTACAGCAAACCGTTCGTGCCCGCGGTCAGTCGGCTCGTCACCAGCGCGTCGACCCCGTTGCCGCACGGACCCTTCACCTCGCGGGTCTCCCAGTACGTGGCACTCGGGTCGTCGGCGCGCGCATCACACGTCGAGTTCGTCGACAAGATGATCATGTCGTGTCCGCCACGCGCGCGTGGGCGGTGGGGTGCCGCGATGGGGCGTCTCGACGTCGCAGCGGGCCTCGATGCGTTGACGGTGCCCACGACCGTGCTCGTGGGCACCGATGACAGGCTCACTCCGCGCAGGCATGCAGACGAGATGTCGGAGATCCTGCGCCGCAGAGGTTCTCTGCGCGATGAGATCGTCTTCGACGGTGTCGGTCACATGTCGACGATCGAGGCTGCCGGGCGGGTCAACGCCATGCTCGACGAGATCGTCGACGAGGTGATGGCTCCGGCCGTCACGAGTCGGATCAGTCCGTCAGCCGGGCACCAGGTCTGACCTCAGAACGAACAGTTGACGAGTACGGGTTCAGGATGCAGTGTGACGCCGAACGCCTGGTGTACGCCGTCGCGTACGTCGCGCGCGAGGTCGAGGAGTTCGTCGGCGGTGGCCGATCCCCGATTGGTCAGTGCGAGAGTGTGTTTGGTCGACAGTCGGGCAGGTGACGAAGGGCCGGGGTACCCCTTCGCGAAACCCGCGCGCTCGATCAGCCACCCTGCGGACAGTTTCACGCCGTCGGCCACCGGGAATGACGGCATCGAGATGTCGGAACCCACACGTTCCCGGATGCGCGACATGATCGCGGGCGCGTCGACGGAATCAAGGATCGGATTGGTGAAGAACGAACCGGCGCTCCACGTGTCGTGGTCGTCGGCGTCGAGCACCATGCCCTTGCCGCGGCGGAGACCCAGCACCGTGTCGCGGACGAGTCTCGCGTCGACTCGTGAGTCCCGAGCGACGTCGAGTCGATCAGCGAGATCGCGATAGCGCAGTGGCTGACTGAGCCGATCCTCGTTCAGCCAGAACGAAACTGCGACGACGACGAAGTCGTTCCGGTATTTGAGGGTGCTGGTCCGATAACCCAGTCCGAGTTCACCCGGTGAGACCCAGCGCAGGGTTCGCGCTCGCCGGTCGAGTACTTGTACGCTGCGCAGGACGTCGGCGACCTCGACGCCGTAGGCTCCGACATTCTGCACCGGGGTGGCGCCCGCAGCGCCGGGTATGCCCGAAAGGTATTCCAGCCCACCAAATCCCGCATCGATGGTGGCGGCGACGAGCGAGTCCCAGACGACACCGGCGTCGGCGGTGACGTATGGACGTCCCGACTCGCGGCCCGTGCCGAAATCGATCCGCTCACTTTCGATGACGACCGCGGTGCCGTCGAACCCGTCGTCGGAGATCAGTAGATTCGATCCACCGCCGATGACGAGTACCGGTTCCGACTCGGCGTCGAGCGCGGTGATCTCTTCGACGACGCTGCGCGTGTCCCGGCAGTGCACGATGGCGTGCGCCGGACCTCCGACCCGCAGGGTGGTCAGATCGGCGAGTGGCGCGGACTGCAGGGCGGAGGGGTTGTCGATCACCGTGTAACGGTAACCGAGCCCGCGTCGCCGGGGCCGATGGTGCGTGGTGGCTCGGGTAGTCTGCTCTGTCATGGCGAGCACGCTGAACCACACCGTGACCTACCCGTTCTCCACCACGCGGTACTGGGAGATCATCACCAACGAGCAGTACTGGCGTGACTTGCTCCAGATCATCAACTCGAGCCACGGGGAGCTCGTGTCGTTCGCGCTCGACGGCGACACCGTGACCGTCGAGATGAAGCAGGGAATCCCCGAGGACAAGCTGCCGTCGATGATCACCAAGGTCCGACCGGGCGACCTCGAGATCCCGCGACGCAACGAGTTCACTCGGAATGGCGACACCATCAGCGGGACCATGACGGCGTCGGTCACGGGGGCACCCGCGACGGTCGAGGCAACGGTGTCGGTCACGGGTGATCCGGCGGCGATGCAGTACTCCGGCAGCGCGAACGTCTCGATCCCCTTCGTCGGCGGCAAGATCGAGAAGGCCGTCATCGACGAGTTGACCAAGCTGCTCGACGCCGAGCACGACGAGACCGTCACCTGGGAAAAAGCAGGTCACTGAACGCGGCTCCGGCACTCGGTGAGTGCTGCGGTGCAGGTGGGCGGTCGTGCCGGCTTTTGGTGGCCGAACCGTGCTCGGTTAGCCTGAAACCCATGGCACGACGGCTCAGTTACTCAGCGCGCTACTCCCATCCCGTGGAGAAACTGTACGAAGCGCAGAGCACAAAGCAGTACTGGGACGACATGATGGCCGGGTTCCAGATGATCTCGCCGCACTGCGAGGTCGAGGATTTCCGATCCGACGAGACCGGCCTGCGCGTTGTCCTCAAGCAGACCATCGGACGCGATCAACTGCCCGCGCTGGCGCAGACGGTGCTGATGAAAGACATGGTCATCACCCGCGAGGAATCGTTCGGCCCGTTCGATCCCGACAACACCAAGGGCGACTACACCGCGTCGATCCCGGCCGGACCGGGCAGCCTCAACGGGTGGCAGGAGCTGTTTCCCACGGAGACCGGCTGCACCATCCGCAAGACCACAGAGGTCAAGGTGTTCATCCCGTTCGTGAACGGCAAGCTCGAGCAGCTCATGCTGGTCAATCTCGTCGATCTGTTCCGCGCCGAGGCGGAGTATGCGGCGGACTGGGTCAAGAAGAACCTCTAGCCTCCCGTGAGCCGGTCCGGCTCGGGTAAGCCAACAGGCCGAATCACTCGCGGTACGACGAACATCAATCGTCTGCGTCGTGTGGATCGGTGGATGGCCAACGACCCGACCGTGCGTGCTGCGTTGCGCAGCTCGGATGCGCCGCTCGTCGTCGACCTCGGTTACGGTGCCCGACCCGATACCACTGTCGAGATGGCGCAGCGGTTGCGCACCGTGGCACCCGACCTGGAGATGGTCGGCCTCGAGATCGACCCCGACCGCGTGGTGGAATCGCGCGACGGTGTCCGATTCGGCCTCGGCGGGTTCGAACTGGCGGGGCTGCGACCGCAACTCGTGCGAGCGTTCAACGTCCTGCGCCAGTACGACGAGGACGAGGTCTGGCCCGCCTGGCGTGAGCTGATGGAACGACTGGGCCCCGGCGGGGCGATCGTGGAGGGAACCTGCGACGAGCTCGGCCGTCGGTGCACCTGGGTCCTTCTCGACGCCGACGGACCGCGCAGCCTCACACTCAGCTGGGCGCCCGCGTACACGAGCCGACCTTCCGACCTCGCTGAACGGCTGCCAAAGGCACTCATTCATCGCAACGTCGACGGTGAACCCGTGCACGACCTACTCGTCGCCGCTGATCGCTGCTGGGATGTGGCGGCGCCGCACGCACCGTTCGGTCCACGGGTGCGATGGAGGGAGACGCTGCGGCTGATGGCAGAGTCGGGCATTCCCGTTGTGCGACCGCGCAAGCAGACCACCGACAACGTGCTGACGGTTCCGTGGTCCCTCGTTCGACCCACCACATAGAAGGTGGGCCCGGCACGCGCACGAGATCCCCTGCGCGAGGTGGTTTCGGGGTCGAGGACGCCACTAGGCTTGCCGCATGCGCATCGCAATGGCACAGATCAATTCAAGCGATGATCCGAGTGCGAATCTCGTCGTCGTCGCCGAAGCCGCAACACAGGCCGCGGCCGATGGCGCCGACCTCGTCGTCTTCCCCGAGGCGACGATGTGCCGGTTCGGGGTTCCACTCGGCCCAGTCGCCGAACCGCTCGACGGTCCCTGGGCGACCCGCGTCGCGCAGATCGCGGTCGACGAGAAGATCGCCATCATCGCGGGCATGTTCACCCCCGCCGATGACGACCGGGTGTTCAACACGCTGCTGATCGCGCATCCCGACGGCCGGATCGACTCCTACGACAAGATCCACCTCTACGACGCCTTCGGGTTCCTCGAGTCGCGGACTGTCGCCGCGGGAGACAAGCCGGTGACCGTCGAGATCGGGGGCACCACGGTCGGCGTGGCAACCTGTTACGACATCCGTTTTCCCGACTTGTTCACCACCCTCGCCGAGAACGGTGCACGGGTCATCGCCGTGCCCGCGTCGTGGGGTGCGGGCCCCGGCAAGGTCGCGCAGTGGGAGGTACTCGCGACCGCGCGAGCACTCGATTGTTCGTCGTTCGTGGTGGCCGTCGGACAAGCGGAACCCGACGATCCGGATCTGCGCGAGGGCAGTGCTCCAACCGGGGTGGGCCACAGCCAAATCACAGATCCCTTGGGTACGGTGGTCGCCGCGTACGGGTCCGGAAAATGTGTCCGGGCTCACGACATCGACCTAGCGGCGGTGGAGACGGCACGGACGCGCATCGCCGTCCTCGCCAACCGGAAATCCATCTGACCGGTCTCGGCACACGAACCGAAGAGGTAGAGACCGACGACCACGGACTGAAGGTGCTCATGACCGACAACGAGAACGAACCGCACTCGCGGCCAGGCGACATCGACGGCCCTGCCAGTCCTCGAGAATCGGCAGCACCGTCGAATGCGGAGACCCGCTCGGAGCCGACGGCGGGGCGCAGCGATGGCCATGCGGGTGCGCAGGATTCCGGTAGCGAATGGGTCCCGGTCGCAGACCGGGGTCCGGCGCCGGAGCCGACCGGACCGACATCATCACCCGCGGGCGGACCATCACCCGCGGGCGGACCATCACCCGCGGGCGGACCATCACCCGCGGGCGGACCGTCGCCCGCGCCCGGCGATCTGCCTTCGACCGATCACTCGCCCACGCAGCGTTTCGCCGCGGCGCCGACAGAGCCGGGACCGCGGGCGTACTCGGCGACCTCAGGTGGCACCCGGTCATTCGAACCCGGTGCGGCGACAACGGTCATCGACCCCCCGAACGAACCGGTCCTCACCTCGCCCGTGCGGCGACGTCGTACCGGCAAGATCATCGGAATCACCGCCGCTGCACTCGTTCTGGTGCTCGTCATCGGAGCGGTGGCTTCGGAGTTGATCCTGCGCAAGCGTGTGACCGACTGTCTCGACCAGCAGTTCAGCAGTCTCACCGGTGTGCCGACGAGCGTCTCGCTCAGCAAGAAGCCGATGCTCCTGCAAGCCACCGGAAGTGAGATCCCGTGGGTTCAGGTCGACACGCAGAACGATTCGGGCGGTACCCGACTACACATACGTGCCGACAGGATCGACGCCGACGGCGACACGACGAAGGTCGGCTCGCTCGACGGCACCGGCTACGTGCCCTTCTCCCACGTCGTTGATCTGGGCAAGCAGGAGATGAGTGGTGGCGGGTCCGGGACAGGGACAGGTGCTGGGCCCGACCAGAGCGGCGCGGGCGGCGCGATCGCGGGCGCGAGCATCGAATCCATCACCGGCAACGAGGCCGACGGCACCGTCGACGTCAGTACGTCCTTCAATCTGGGCATCATCCCGATTCCCGTGAGCGCGACCATCAAACCAACGGTCGACGCCGGACACATCAAGTTCGAAGTGGTGAAGGCGAGTGCGTTCATCTTCGGTATCCCCTCCGACTACGCGCAGCAGATCGTCGACGGAGTGTCCAAGTCGATGTTCGGTCCATTCTTCGACCAGGTGAACGTCAAGAATCTGAAGGTGACCAACGACGGCGTCGACTTCGCGGTCGACGGTGAGAATCTCTCACTGACCAACTCCGCCACGGGTGCGGACGGAAACGCGGGGACCTGCAACGTGCTCTGACGGGTGGTGACAGCGTCGTCGCCGACCCGACACGTCCGACATCGGTACTCTCGAAGAGGAATGTCCGATTTTCCCGGGGCCGATCACGTCCCCGCATGCTGGAGGAGAACATGAGCGCGCTGCTCCTGATCATCATCGTCGTCGTCCTCGTGGTGGGGGTGGTGGTGATTTCGCAGCAGCGGTCGGGCGCGAGCAAGGCCCGCAGCCTCGACGACGCGAAGGCCGACGCCCGTCAGGTCATCGAACGCCTCGGCGGTCAGGTGTACATGCTGGTCGGTGACTCGCCCGCGTCCAAGCAGGCGTTGGCGGACGCCGGTGAGCGTTACACGGCCGCCGGGTCGCAGATCGAGCAGGCCAACTCGCCCGCGCAGGCGCGGCTCGCCAAGCAGACCGCGATCGAAGGGCTGTACTACATCCGAGCTGCGCGGACCGCGATGAACATGGACCCGGGGCCGGCCATTCCGGAACTCGACGGCCAGCGCAGCGCGGGCGCGGTGACAGAGGACCGCACGGTCGATTTCGACGGACGTCAGGTCGAGGCGTCGCCGAGTCCGTCGTCACGCACCCCGAACTACTACCCGGGCGGTCGTGTCGCGGGGCGTCCGGTTCCTGCGGGCTGGTATTCGGAGCCGTGGTGGAAGCCCGCGCTCGTCGCAGGTGCCTGGGGCGTCGGTTCGATGCTGCTCTTCTCGACGCTGTTCTCCGGCATGCACGGCGTTCCCTACGACGCAGCCGCGTTCGAGAGTGGGGCGGGCGACGGCTCGGACATGTCAGGTATCGACGGCGGTGACGGTGGCGGCGACTTCGGCGGAGATTCCGGCGATGGTGGCGGCGGCGACTGGGGCGGCGGCGATTCGGGTGGCGACTTCGGCGGAGGTGGCGACTGGGGCGGTGGCGACTTCGGTGGTGGCGACTTCGGGGGCTTCGACTTCTGACCGTCGACCGTGCGCTCTCTGCGGCCGACTGTGCGCCCCGTGCACCCGACCGTGCGCTCTCTGCAGCCGACTGTGCGCGAGGTCAGTTGAACACGACGGTCTTTCGGCCGTGCACCAGCACGCGGTCCTCCAGATGCCACCGCAGTCCGCGTGAGAGGACCAACGTCTCGATATCCCGACCCTGACGGACCATGTCGCTCACGGTGTCGCCGTGGTCGATGCGGGTGACATCCTGCTCGATGATCGGCCCGGCGTCGAGGTCTGCCGTCACGTAGTGGCATGTCGCGCCGATCAGCTTCACGCCACGCGCGAATGCCTGGTGGTACGGGCGTGCTCCGACGAAGCTCGGCAAGAAGCTGTGATGGATGTTGATGGCTCTGCCCGCCCAGCGGTCACACAACTGAGGCGGGACGATCTGCATGAATCGTGCCAGCACCACGGCGTCGGGATCGAGGTCGTCGACGATCGACGCCACGGTCTCGAACGACTTCTGCTTGTCACCGGCCGGAAAGGGCACGTAGTGGAAGGGCACTCCGAACCGTGTCGTGAGTCCCTCGAGGTCGCGATGATTCCCGACGACAGCCGCGATGCGGGCGGGCAGCTCGCCGCGGTCCGCGCGACCGAGCAGATCGGTGAGACAGTGCCCCTCTCTGCTGACGAGTAGCACCGCTGACTTCTGGGCGCCACTGTCGGTGAGCTTCCACACCGTGTCCGGTCCGAAATCGGCGATGGCCGCGGCGAACCGTTCGCGCAGCTCGTCGATGCCGCTTGCGATGGAGTCGGCGCGCACCGCCTGGCGAGTGAAGAACCAGCCCGTGTCGGGGTCCGAATGGTAGGCGGCCTCGGTGATCCAGCCGCCGACATCGGCGAGGAAAGTCGAGATGCGTGCCACAATGCCTGTGCGGTCCGGACAGCCGAGGGTCAGGACGTAACGGCGGCCGGAGGTGTCTGCGAGAGTCACAACCGACAGTGTGCCAAGCTCGCCTATGTGACCAACACCGACCTCAGACGTGCCGACGTCGCCGCAATCGTCGACCACACGCTGCTGAAGCCCGAAGCCACCCGTGCCGATGCCGAGGCCACCGTCGCCGAAGCCGCCGACCTCGGCGTTTACGCGGTATGTCTGTCTCCCTCGATGCTGCCGATCCGGACGGGTGAGCGGAAGTCGTGTGTGGTCGCGGGCTTCCCGTCAGGCAAACACCATTCGCTGGTCAAAGCCGCAGAGGCGCGACTGGCCGTCGACTCCGGCGCCGACGAGGTCGACATGGTCATCGACGTCGGTGCCGCGCTCGCCGGTGACTTCGACGAGGTGTTCACCGACGTGCTCACGGTGCACGAGGCGATCGGCGACTCCGCGGTGCTGAAGGTCATTGTGGAGTCAGCGGTACTTCTCGATGTCGCAGGCCCTGAGACGCTTGCCGAGGTGTGCCGCCGCGCTGTCGCCGCCGGAGCCGCCTTCGTCAAGACCTCGACGGGCTTCCATCCGGCGGGTGGTGCGTCGATCGAGGCCGTGCGGATCATGCGCGACACTGTCGGGCCGACGGTCGGCGTGAAGGCCAGCGGTGGCATCCGGTCGGCCGACTTCGCGGCCGAACTCATCGAGGCGGGCGCGACGAGGCTAGGACTCTCCGGGAGTAGGGCCGTGCTGGAGGGCTTTCCCGAGTAGGACGGTGGCCTCGTGGTCGTCGTCGTCCGCCTCCTCAGGTGGCGCTGATGGTCGTCTCACGGGCCACCGCTGCCCGTGCGTCGGTGGCCGCGAGGTCGGCGTTGATCATGCCGCCCGCCTGTGTGCCCGCCGCAGCGGACGCGCCGACCATGGCAGCGAGATCTGCGGAATTGCCGGCCGCCCACACCCCGTCGATCGGACTGCGACCTCCGGGACCGGTTGGTATGAACCGGCCCATCGGGGTCTCCGTCAGCCGGCCGCCGAGCGACTCGTACAGTTCGCCGCGGGCCACGAATCGCGGTGCGACCACAAGTGTGTCGAGCTCGAGTTCGCGCCCGTCGTCGAATACCGCGGCACGCAGACGTCCCGACGTGTTGGTCGCCAGTTGCCTCATGCGACCAGCGACGAGATCCACGCCGAGTGCGTTGAGTTGTGCGCGCTCGTCGTCGGAGAGTGGTGGCATGCCCTGATCGATCAGCGCCACGCGTGGGCTGAGTTGGCGAAACAGCAGCGTCTGATGCATCGCCGAGGGACCCGTGCCCAGGATGCCGATGCGCGTGCCGCGCACTTCGTAGCCGTGGCAGTACGGACAGTGCAAGACATCTCGTCCCCACAGCGGCGCGAGGCCATCGACGTCCGGTAGTTCGTCGACGAGGCCGCTGGCCAGCAGCAGGCGGCGGGCACGCACTGTCGATCCGTCGGCCAGAATCGCGTCGAACGCGACGTCGGTGCCGGACACGACACGGGTGACGGAGTTCACCTCGCCTGATACGATCTGTGCGCCATAGGATTCCGCCTCTCGACGGCCAGCTCGGAGCAGTTCGAGCGGCGCGATGCCCTCCCGGCCGAGGACATTGTGCGCACCTTGCGCAGAGGCGTTGCGTTGGTGTCCCGAATCGATCACGCTCACCGAGCGCAGTGACCGCGCCAGTGCGATGGCTGCGGCAAGTCCGGCTGGGCCGCCACCGATCACAAGGGTGTCGATGCACGGTGTGGAAGCGAAACTCATGGCAAGATCTCCGATCTGTCGTCGGTGTACTCGGTGATGTCCCGCGGCTCGGTGGTGTTCCGCGGCTTGGCGATCCACATGGTGCGACCGCCGCGTACGGCGAGGTCGGTGCGGCGGCGGATGGAGCCGGGCGACTCGGCGGAGACCAGTGCGTCGAGCGTCGCACGGTCGTCCTCGGAGAGTTCGTCGGCAAGTCCCAGCCGTACACGTGAGAACCATGCGTCCGCATACCGGAACACGTTGTCGGACAACATATCCACCTCGACGGTCAGGTCGACACGGTCGACGACGTCGAGTCCGGCCTTCTCGATGGCGCCGGTCCAGTCGGGGAATGAATTCCACTGCTGAGTGTCCATTGCGGCCACGATGTGCACTTCGAGTGGGTCGTCGCCCGGGAGAAACCTTGGCGGGCCGGTCATTTCGATGACCGCCAACACGCCGCCCGTCCGGAGGTAGGCGGCTGCTTCACGCAAGAAGACCTCCGGAGCCGCGACGTGATGCAGCGAGGACGACGCCCAGATGATGTCGGCGGTCGGAACCCCTGCGGGCCAACCGTTGTTGACGTCGGCCGTGACAGTCCGGACGTTGTCTGGCGCTTGCGACCCCGCGCGGATGGCCATCTCGGGCGAGGCGTCGACGCCGAACACCTCAGAATCCGGAAAGGCTCGAGCCAGAGCGCGAAGCCCCACGCCGGTTCCGGCGCCGACGTCCACGATCACGGTTGGCTCGCGGTCGAGGGCGTGTCTGATGTGAGCGATGGCGGTGTCGAGGTAAGCACCCATCACCGCGGCGTCGAGTTCCAGCATGTCGCCAACAGCCGAGTCGTCCGGATCGTGCTCGTGCGGGTGGGAATGGTACGCGGAGTGCTGCATGAACGGCAGGGTAGCGGCTTTGTGCACCTTACGCATCTACTCTTGCGTCTGACGCAATACCGAAGTACCCATCCTAGGCAGGTGGGTGCGCTGTGCCGTTACTCATTGCCGTGATCGAGGGGGCGAGCCAGGTACGCAGGAACGCTCGGATCTCTGATCCGCCCGGGAATTCGCCCTGTTGCCGACTGGCGAATCCCTCGAAGATCAGTAGAAGCCACGCCGCCAACTCGTCGAGACGATCGTCGTCGATGCCATTGGCTACCCAGTCGACGTCGAGATGCCGGAGGACGTCCACGGTGAACTCACGAGACGCGGAGCCCGTGACCGCGACCACGGGATTGGTTGGGGCCGAACGTGTCAGACCGTCAGCGACAACAGGATTTGCACGCACCGTCTCGATCGCGGATGCGAGGAGTTCGACGATCGCGTCGACGGGGTCGGTGATTCCCGCCAACTGGGATGTGAGCATCTCGCCGATCTCGGTGCCGATGTCGATGGCGACGGCATTCGTCAGCGCCTCGACGCCCGGGAAGTAGCGGTAGACGGTTTGACGAGTGATCTGCAGTTCGCGCGTCACTTCACTGACGGATGCCGCGCGACCCGTTTCCTCGACGATGCGGCGCGCCGCCGCGACAATGCGCTGCGCCGCCTCATCGTCGTCGGCGGGCAGTGCACCGCCCCAGCCGCTTCTTCGTGCCACGTCACCACCTTGACAGACGCCATCGATCACCGGAGTGGGTTGGGTCCCTGCACAACCGGTCGTCTCGACCCATTGCGTTCCGGGTGAGAACACGTTCTAATAATCCTGCTCGATCTGAACACACAGTGTGATGCTAACTGTATGCTCTGGACCAATCGAGGGTGGAGTTGCTGATGGCGATCAAAGAAGCCGTCTCAGGCGCTGCGGGCGCTCGGGGCGTACGCGACGGCGGCGGCCGTACTGCCGCGTCGACAGCTCGATCCGGATGGAATTCTTTGCAACGCAGGGTATCCGGTGGTGTCGACGGTGTGGGTGGCTTCTTCGCGATGACTCTGGACACCTTCCGCTACACGTTCGCGCGGCCGGTCCAATACCGGGAGTTCGTCGATCAGGTGTGGTTCATCGCGCGGGTGTCGACCTTCCCGACCGTGCTCGTCGCCATCCCGTTCACCGTGCTGGTCACGTTCATCCTGAACATACTGCTGCGCGAGTTGGGTGCTGCTGACCTGAGCGGCGCGAGTGCTGCGTTCGGCACGATCACGCAGATCGGCCCCATGGTCACCGTGCTGATCGTCGCGGGTGCAGGCGCAACCGCACTGTGTGCCGACCTCGGATCGAGAACGATCCACGACGAGATCTCCGCACTCGAGGTGATGGGAGTGGATCCGGTCAAAAGGCTTGTCGTGCCGCGGGTATGGGCGTCGGCGTTCGTGGGTGTCCTCCTCAACGGGTTGGTGTGCACGATCGGTATCCTCGGGGGCTTCGCCTTCTCCGTCCTGTTCCAGGACGTCAATCCCGGAGCCTTCGTCGGAAATCTGACGCTGTTGACCGGGCTGTCTCAACTGCTGATCGCAGTCGTCAAGGCCGGTCTGTTCGGCCTGTTGGCCGGGTTGGTCGGTTGCTATCGGGGCCTCACCGCCAGAGGCGGTGCGAAAGGCGTGGGCGAAGCGGTCAACGAGACAGTCGTGTATGCGTTCATCGGTCTGTTCGTGGTGAACATCCTCGTCACCGCGGTCGGCGTGAAGGTGGCGGGCTCATGATGGTGGCCGGAGCCGATCTGACGATTCGTACTCGACGACGAGCCGCCGCGGCATCGCACTCGGTCGACCGGGTCGGAGCGGAGGTCGAGTTCTTCGTCGAAGCGCTGCGCACGGTGCCCGTGGCGTTGCGTCACTATCGCAAGGACGTGCTCCGATTGATCGCCGAGATCGGCATGGGGACAGGCACGTTGGCGGTCATCGGGGGAACCGTGGTCATCGTCGCCTCGCTCACGTTGTTCACCGGCGGGACCATCGCGATACAGGGCTACAGTTCGCTCGGCGACATCGGTATCGAATCGCTGACCGGCTTCCTGGCGGCTTTCATCAACGTCCGGGTCGCCGCACCCGTGGTCGCGGGAATCGGATTGTCGGCCACGATCGGTGCAGGCTCTACCGCACAACTTGGCGCGATGCGAATCAGTGAGGAGATCGACGCCCTCGACTCGATGGGTATCCGCCCGCTCCCATATCTGGTCAGCACCAGGATCATCGCAGGCACGCTTGTCGTCGTGCCGTTGTACTCGGCGGCGATGATCGCCTCCTTCTACGCGTGCCGATTCGCCACCGTGACGGTGTACGGCCAATCCGGCGGTCTCTATGATCACTACTTCCGGACGTTCCTCCAGCCCGTCGACATTCTGTGGTCGTTCCTGCAAGCGCTCGCGATGGGGATGGCGGTGATGCTGGTGCACACGTACTACGGGTACACGGCCAGTGGCGGACCCGACGGCGTCGGCCGCGCGGTCGGCCGCGCGGTGCGCACCTCGCTGATCGTGGTCGTCAGTGTGACCCTGATGATCTCGCTCGCCGTCTACGGTGCGAGTGGCAACTTCCATCTCGCCGGGTGACCTGGATGGGACGTTTCCGGTTGAAGTTCTATGCGCTGGGCCTCGTGGTCGTGCTCGCGCTGGGGGTGATGATCACCGCCATCTCCTTCTCCGGTGGCTTCACAAATTCGTCGACGGTGACCGTCGTCGCACCGCGTTCGGGCCTGCTGATGAATCCCGGTGCCAAGGTCACATTCCGGGGTCTGCAGGTCGGACGGGTGGCGGCGGTCGAGTCCCACGACGACGGTGTCGCCATCGTCCTCGCCGTCGACGCGAACGAACTCGACGAGATCCCGGACAACGCTCGCGTCGATATCTCGTCCTCCACGGTGTTCGGTGCGAAGTATGTCAATTTCATTGCTCCGCAACAGCAGTCGTATTCTGCACTCCGACCTGGAGCGACGATCAACACCGACGACGTGATGGTCGAGATCAACACGGTGTTCCAGAACCTCACAGGTGTCCTGCGTCAGGTGGAGCCCGAGAAGCTGAACGAGATACTCGGTGCACTGTCGGGGGCACTCGGTAACGGTGGCGGTGCGAGCCTCGGCACGACCATCGACGAGGTGACCGCACTCCTCACCCGACTGAACTCCCCGCGCACCCGACTCGGTCCGACGCTCGACGCCGCGGCGGACGCGATCATGGCGTACGCGCCGAGCGCGCCCGAACTGGAGTCGCTCGTCAGCCACGTTCGATCGACGGCGTCGACGGTCACCGACAAGAACCCGGAGATCGACCTGATGCTCGCCGGTGTCATGGGGTTCACGCGCACGGGGACCGACTTCCTGAAGAACAACGGGGACAGAACAATCGAAGCGCTACGAGTACTGAATCCGACCACCGACCTGCTCCGCGTCTATGCGCCGGCGTTCACCTGCACGATCATCGGAATGGATCACGTTCTGCAGACGGGGCTGCCGGCATTGGGGTCCAAGGACTACCCGGGGATCCACCTCGACATCGGGTTCCTGCCCGGGGTCCGACTCTACGGCTATCCCGACAATCTTCCCGTGGTCGGCGCATCGGGTGGTCCACGCTGCTTCGGGCTCCCCGACGTCCCGATGGGCACCAACGCGCCCTATCTGGTCACCAACACTGGTGTGAATCCCTACCGGGGCGAGCCGAAATCGCAGACGGTGCAACCGGAGAACCTGTTGACAAGTCTGCTCGGCCAGACCAACGGAGGTCGGCGATGAGCTACGCCGCCGGCCGCGCACCCTACTTGAAGGTCGGTTGTTACACGGTGGTCATGCTGATGATTCTCGGTGGGCTGATCGTCGTGTTCGGTGACTTCCGTTCCGGCACAACCGAGTCGTACTCGGCCGTGTTCGCCGATGCGTCGGGGCTGAAGAAGGGGCAGAAGGTGCGCGTCGCGGGGGTTGAGGTCGGAAAGGTCTCCGACGTCGAGTTGCAGTCGGACGCCTCGGTCCGTGTCGACTTCACTGTCGCGTCCACACGGCCTCTCGACACCGCGACTCGCGCGCAGGTCCGCTACGAGAACCTGACCGGCGACCGCTACCTCGACATCGGCAAGGGGGCTGACACGCAACAGGTATCGACGCTCGCACCCGGCGGTGTGATCCCGGAGGCGAGCACGTCACCGGCGCTCGACATCGATTCTCTCGTCGGTGGTTTCAAGCCGTTGTTCCGCTCGGTGACCGGCGACGAACTCAACAAACTCACCGCCGCACTCATCGGGACACTGCAGGGGCAGGGCGGTGAAGTGCGCACACTGCTCGACACGGTCGGATCGTCGACGTCGATGCTGGCCGAGCAGGACTCCGTTATCGGGGAGTTGGTCGACAACCTCAACACCGTGTTGACAGTGGCGGACAAGCGCCGCGACGAACTCTCGCAGTCGGTCGGCGACCTCCAGGCGATAGTGAGTCAGTTCGCGAATCAGGCCGATCCGATGGACCAGATCATCGATCATCTGGAGGGGGCGACGCTGGCCGGCGGCGGATTGCTGGGGAACATCCGACCCGATATCCGCGAGTCGGTGATCCACCTCGACACCACCACCGCGAATCTCGTTGACGGGCAGGAGATGCTCGACAGCACGCTTTCGAAGCTGCCGGAAGCGTATCGGCGTCTCGGACGCATGGGCGGCAGTGGCGCGGCCTTCCAGATGTACGCGTGCCAGGCAATTCTGCGACTCACCGGTACGGACGGCAAGGACATCGACATCCCACTTCTCGACCAGACCACGGGGCGGTGCGCCAAATGAGGCGGCTCGACATCCCGACGTTCCGCGAGATGTCGCGCCGGCGGGTTGCGGCGATCGGACTCCTGCTCGTCGCGATACTCGTGGTCGGGTCGTTGACGTACGACAAGATCCCGGGGTTGTTCTCCGACAACCGGTATCGCGCCTACTTCGTGGAGGTCGGCAACCTGCGGCCCGGCGACGCAGTCACGATATCGGGTGTCGAGGTCGGCAAGGTGTCGAGCATCGCGCTCGACGGGAATCGGGTCCTCGTCACGTTCGGAGTGGACGGTCCGGTCCCGCTGCGCGACGCGACACGAGCCGCGATCGTCACCACGTCGGTCCTCGGTAAGAGGGGATTGAAGGTGACCTCCGCAGGTGTCGGCGAGCTGTCGCACGACACGCCGATCCCGCTCGGCCGGACGACCCCGCCGTATTCGTTGACCGATGCACTCGACGACGCGGGCTCGACACTGTCGGAAACCAGTGGTGCCCAGCTCGACACGGCGATCAGGGCGGCGACTTCGACCCTCGACGCGGCATCCCCCTCGCTGGCCGATGCGATGGCAGGGGCGTCGGGGCTGTCGCAGACGATTGGTTCCCGCGACCAACAGTTGCGTGAGCTGTTGCGCCGCACCCATTCACTGTCCGGGGTACTCGCGGATCGGAGTGCGCAGCTCACCACGCTGGTCCGGGACGCGACCGCGCTACTCGGTGAAGTACAGTCCCGCAGGGACGAACTGCAGCGGCTCATCATCGGGACGCGCTATCTCGCCGACCAGCTATCCGGAACGATCGCCGAGAATCAGCAGCAGGTCGGTCCGGCTCTGACTCAACTACGCACCGTACTCGGGGTGTTGGAGAAGAATCGCGACAACATCAGCAAATCGATTCCGGGACTGCGCAGTTTCGCCATGGCACTCGGTGAGAGTGTCGGAACGGGGCCCTTCTTCACCGCACTCGTCGGAAACCTGGCTCCTGTTGCCTACCTGCAGCCACTCGTCGACGCGATCGTCGCCAACTCGCCACCGGGTGCCGGTCCCACAGCTCCCGCAGGCGGTGGTCCCCGATGAAGAAGGGCATGTTCGTGATCGCCGTGATCGTGGTGGTGGCAGCCCTGGTCTGGGCAGGCGTCGCCCACGGCGCGCGTGAAGACGGACCGAACATCGTGACCGCCCGCTTCACGTCGGCCACGGGGATCTATCCCGGCGATCAGGTGACTGTACTCGGTGTCCCGGTGGGGAAAGTGGAATCCCTGCATCCAGCAGCTGGTTTCGTCGAAGTGCGGATGTCGGTCGACGATTCGGTCAGGATTCCCCGGGATGCGCGGGCTGCCCTCGTCTCGCAGAGCCTCGTGGCCGGTCGCACGATCCAGTTGACACCCGCGTACACCAGTGGTCCCACGCTGGGTTCCGGGACCATCCCGTTGCAGCGGACGGTGGTTCCCATGGAATGGGACGACATCAAGAACTCCCTGCGCGACATCACCACCGAGGTCTCGAGTAAGGGGCCCACAGATCCGGGCTCGGCGAAGAAACTCGTCGACGCAGCAGCAGACGACCTCGCCCCGCACGCCGACGACGTCAACAACACGATCACCAAACTCTCGCAAGCCATGACGGTCGTCGCCGATGGGCGCGACGACCTGTTCGCCGTCGTCCGCAACCTTCAGGTCTTCGTCAGCGCGATGTCGGGCAGCAACGACCAGGTGGCCGTACTCCATCAGCGACTCGCGACCATCTCCCAGGTGCTCGGCAGCAGCCGGACCGACGTCGCCGGGGCGCTCCGATCTCTCGATCGCACCATGGACGACGTCACGACGTTCATCTCGCAGAACCGGGATGCGGTGTCGTCGAATCTGCGTCAAGCGGCGGACCTGGCCAGCGTGATCCAGTCGCAGAAGGCGGCAGTGGAGGGAATACTCCACCAGGCGCCCACCCAACTCGCCAATTTCTACAACATCTACAAGCCGTCCGTCGGAGGCATGACAGGTGTGTTCACCGCAGCCAATTTCGAGAATCCGGTGCAGGCCGTTTGCGGAGGGTTCGCATCCATCGGAACCCAGAACAGTCAACGAGGTGCGGATCTGTGCACTCAGTATCTCGGCGCCTACCTCACGACCCTCAAGACGTCGTATCCCAACTTCCTGACCTCGCCGACCTCAGCTGGGTTCGCCGACTCAGGACAGCAGATCGCCAGTGAGCCAGGGGTTTTGACGTCCGTGCCCGGTCTCACGGGCCCACCGCCGCAGAACCGCACCGTGCCGCGGTCGCTGTCGGCACTGTTGTTGCCGGGAGGTGGGAGTCGATGAGAACGATCGCCCGGTGTGGGCCCATCGGCCCAGCGATCCGGTGGCGCGCACTAATCGCCACCGCGTCGGCGGCGTTGGTGGTGTGTGTGGCGTCCGGCTGTGGATGGCACGGCGTCGAATCCGTCCGGTTGCCGGGCGGTCAGGGGACGGGTGCCGGGGCGTATTCCATCACAGTGGACATGCCGGATGTCACCAACATCACCGCCAACTCTCCCGTGTTGGTCGACAATGTCGAAGTCGGTCGGATCACGTCCATCTCGCTGGTGGATTGGCATGCACGGCTGCACCTTTCGCTCAATGGTGAGGTGAGTCTGCCCGCGAATGCGGTGGCCTCGATCGGCCAGACGAGTCTGTTGGGATCCCAGCACATCGAACTCGCACCACCGCCGGGTACCGCTCCGATCGGCCATCTGGAGCCGAACGCGGTGATCCCCATCGAGCGGGCAGGGGCGTATCCGACCACCGAGCAGACGCTTTCGGCGCTGTCGGTGGTCGTCAACGGCGGTGGGCTCGCCCAACTGGGTGACATCGTCGACGGTGCGAACGATGCGCTGGCCGGTCGCACCGACACGGTGAAAGATCTCGTCGCACAACTGACCAAGACCTCCAAGACGATCGAGGCGCGGCGAGGTCAGATCAGCACTGCACTCAACGGGCTCGACCATCTCGCATCCGTGTTCGCCGACGACGCGCCGACACTCGACGACGCGATCTCGCGGATCTCTCCCGCGTTGACAGAACTGGTCTCCCGTCGTCAGCGTCTCAGCGACGCACTCACCGCGCTCGACCGGTTCTCCGACAGTGCAGAACATGTCATCACTGCGAGCGCTTCCAACGTCAGGAGCGTCGTGTCCGACGTGGCTCCGTTTCTGAAATCTCTGGCGGACTCGGGTGGTTCGATCACGAGTCGCTCGACATGGCATTCACCCTGCCGTTCCCGGTGTCCCGCCTCGACCGGATCGTGCGAGGCGACTACGCGAATCTCTTCGCGCTCCTCGACTTCACGGTCCCGCGCATGCGATCCGATCTCCTGCGCGGTACTCCGCTCGGAATCACCGTGTCGGGCCCGTCCGGTGCGCTCGGAGGCAACGCCGGTAACGGGGGAGAGGCGTCAGATCCCATCACGGGGCCGTTGAAGACGCCCGCGCCCTCTGCTGCTTCCTCGGGAGGTCGGTGACATGAGGCCGTTGGTCAGGTTCCAACTCGCCGTTCTCTTGGTGGTTGCGGTGGTCGCGGTATCGATCATGACGTTCTCCTACATCCAGGTGCAGTCCGTCGTCGGAGTGGGGAAGATGACCGTGACCGCACTCCTACCCAACGGTGGCGGACTCTACGAGCGGTCCAACGTGACCTACCGCGGCGTCACCATCGGACTGGTCAAGAGCATCGGCCTCGACGGTGATCGCGTTTCGGCGCGCATGGAGATCGATGACGACGTCGAGATTCCCCGCGACGGTCTGAAGGTCAACGTGCACAGCATGTCCGCGATCGGCGAGCAGTTTCTCGACCTGGTGCCCACCCGCGATTCCGGGCCGCTTGTCTCTGATGGCACTGTGCTTCCCGAGTCGAATGCCACCATCCCCGCCCAGATCGGGCCGGTACTCGACCAGGCCAATGCGCTCCTGGCGTCCATTCCCCAGGACCGGTTGCGCACAGCACTCGATGGTGCGTTTCGCGCGTTCGTGGGAACCAGGGATGACCTCGTGAAGCTGGTGTCCTCCGCACGCCGGATCGTTGACGCGGCCAACCAGAACTCCGACGAGACCGTCGATCTCGTCACGAGGCTGGGTCCGTTCCTGCGGCCTCAGGGACAGTCGCGGGAGGCGATCCAACAGTGGACGAAGGGATTGTCCGACTTCGTCGTCGAACTCGAGAAGTCCGACGGACATGTGCGTTCGATCATCGACAGATCACCGGCGGCACTCTCGCAGGCGCAGAAGCTGTTCGACGATCTCGCACCCACGATGCCGATCCTGCTGCGAGATCTCGTGAGCCTGGGCCAGGTGGCGGTCACCTACAACGCGGGCATCGAACAGATGCTCGTGCTGACTCCTCCGTTGGTCGCAGCGGTGCGGACGATGGTCAACCGGGGTCTTTCCGACCAGGCGGTCACCGCTCAGTTCCACACCATGGCGGTCCCGCTCTGCACCACCGGCTACCTCCCAGCCGATCAGCGACGAGACCCGGGCGACACCTCGTACGCTCCGCTGCCCGCCAGCATGTATTGCGCAGTACCGCAGAACTCGCCCGTCGTGGTCCGCGGTGCGCGGAATCTGCCGTGCATGGAGGTTCCCGGGAAACGAGCGCCGACCCCGGAGGCGTGCCGCGATCCGCGGCCGTACCAACCGAAGGGCGAGATGCCGTCGAGTATCGACGGCTCCGGTCGACCCGACAGGCAGGGTCTGGCGGGTGCGATCCCGCAGCCCGCCTATGAACCGTCGAGCGGCAACTACGTCGCTCCCGACGCGAATGTCTACCAGTACAAGACGATCAAAGGAGGCTCCGGATGGCAAAGCCTGCTGAACACCCCACAAGGGTGACGGGTGCCGATGAGGCACGCGTGACGGACCGACGAGATTCTGAGGACGCGACCGTCGTTGCACGCGATCGCGGCGCCGTGGGTGTCATCGACCCACCCGAGCCGACCGATCCAGATGATCTGGTGGGTTCAACCGATCCCGGCGATGCACCCGATCCCGTCGATTCACCCGAAACCGCCGACTCGTCCGAGGGCGGAGATCGTTCCGCAGTGGTCTACGGGACCGAGGCCACCACCGACGAGCACCGCGGCCTGGCGCGGCGGTCTGTGCTCGCCGTGCGCGCACGCTGGATTCCCATCGTCGCCGTGCTGCTCGTCGCGGGGAGCCTGGCTTTCGCGTCGTACGAGTTCTGGCAGCACCGCGAACTCGACAGCGCCGATGCGCTGCGCGGTCAGTACATCGACACCGCACGCACGGGGGTCGTCGCGCTGACGACCATCAGCTCGGCGTCGGCCGAGGCCGACGTGAAGCGCCTCGCGAATCTGTCGAGCGGCTCGTTCAAGACGGACTTCACGAGCCGCTCGGGGTCGTACACGCAGATCGTGAAGGAAGCGCAGGTCGCGTCCAAGGGCACCATCATCGCGGTGGGTGTCGAGAAGATCAGCGACACGTCGGCGACGATGCTCGTCGCAGCACACGCCGAGGTGACCAACGAGGGAACCAAGACGCCGGAACCGCGTGACTACCGCTTCCGCGTCGTCGTGTCCAACGGCGATCCCATGACCATCACGAAGGTGGATTTCGTCCCATGAGCTCAGTGAATCTCGGTCGATTCGGCCGTATCACCATCACTCGCGACAACACCGACACCAATCGCGACACCGACGGCGACGCTGCCACGGAGGAGGCGCCCACCGAAGACGCGACCCCCTCAGCCGAGCGCGACGACATCAGCACCGACGTAAAGCGTGCAGTCGAGAGCACTGCAGAACAGGGTTCAGCCGAATCGGGTGACGAACCAGCGGACGAGTCCGGCGGCGTGGCCGGATCGAGGCCTCGGCCATTGGCAAGGGTGATGCTGCTGGCCGTGACAGGAGTCGTCGTGATCGCGGCTCTGACGATCGGCACCGTGCTCGCCGTCGCGAACCAGCGCCGGACCGATGTCAACGCTGCAGCGGGCGAGGTGACGTCCACAGTCGATCGCCAGGTCACGGCGATGCTGTCCTATGACCATGCCACTGTGCAGAAACAACTCGATGCCGCAGGTAGCGGGCTCACACCGCAGTTTCGACCGGAATTCTCGAGACTGGTCGCCGATGCGGTCATCCCAGGCGCGCGCGAGAAGCAGATCAACACCAAGGTGATCGTCGCGGGAAGTTCGATCGTCTCGCTCGAGCGTGATCGCGCGGAACTGTTGATGATGCTCAACCAGTTGACCACGTCTGCCGCGGCACCCGACCCGTCGACCACAGGCAGTCGTGTCCTCGTGACAGCCGTGCGCAGTGGTGACACGTGGCTCGTCGACAGTCTCAAGCCCATCTGAGCGAGGCCTGTCGCCTCAGCGACGTCCCAGGCGTGCGCCTGCTCGCGTACGCGTGGGTATAGTTGTAACTCGTGGTGGCGCAGAGTGTTTCGAACGACGATGATTCCGAACGTCCGGCGGCGGATGCCGAGCTGACCCCCGATGTCACCGAAGAGGTCCTCGTTTCGCTGCTGCGCGTCATCAACAAGATCCAGCTCGGCCGCCGCACCACACATTCCTACGGTGAGAACGGCATTCCGATGACGCTCGTCGAGGCTGAGATGTGCGCGCTGATCAACCGCAACCAGGGAATCACCGGAGGTGAACTGTCGACGCTCCTCGGTGTCACCAGATCAGCGACGTCACAAGTCATCTCGAAGCTCAAGGCTCGTGGGTTCGTCGTCGACATGACTCACCCGGGTGACGCGAAGCGGCGGCGTCTGTATCTCACAGATCAGGGCAAGATGGCTGCAGACGTCGCAGACCATTATTCAGAGTTGTTGGTCAGCAGGCTTTTCGAGGGTGTGAGTGGCGCGGAGATCACGGCATACCTGAAAGTGATGCGGAACCTCGAAGCCTTCCACGACGAGATCAGCCAGCACAAACGACTGTGAGAAGGCCGACCTCGTCATGGAAGGCGGTCATCGGTCCCGGTCGGCTGCCAGAGCCTCTGAGAGCTCTGTCATCTCACTGTCGAGCATCGTGACGAACGGATCGCCCTCGTGGGGCAACACCCAGAAGCGCTTGTGTGCGAGCGCGTCGAGTACATCGGCTGCGACGGCTGCGGGCGCGACACCTGCCTCGTTGAGCACCCGATGGCCACCTTCGACGAGTTCTTCGGGCAGGGCCGCGGATTCGGGAGCAGACGTCGCGGAGGTGCGGATCAGGTTGGTGCGCACCATCCCGGGGTTCAACAGAGCGACATGGATGAAGGGTGCCGCGACGGCAACCTCGGCGCGCAGTGCTTTGGCCAGTGCGACTGCGCCCGCCTTGCTGGCGCCGTAGGCGCCGCTGTACCCCGACGCCACGATGCCGGCCATCGATGCCGTGATGACGATGTCGGCGGGCGTCCCCTGGTCGACGAGCGGCGGCACGAGTGCGCGGATGGAATTCTGCAGGCCGCCGAGGTTCACCGACATCACGAAGTCGAACGTCTCGTCGGTGGTGTCCCAGAGGGTGGATCCGGTACTCGTCACACCCGCGTTCATGCACACGGTGTCGATCCGTCCCAGTGCGCGCGCTGAATCCGCGAGTTCTGCAAGGGATGACCGATTGCGCACGTCGACGGCGTGTGTCTGCACCCGAAGGCCCAGATCACGGAGCTGGGTGGCCGCTGCAGCCAACGCCTGCTCGTCACGATCGGCTATGAGGACGTGTTGACCGCGTGCCCCCAGCGCCGCGGCGAGAGCGAATCCGATACCGCTTGCGCCGCCGGTGACGACTGCGACCCCCGCTCCGGTCGCGTCACGGTCGTAGCCGGGATTCTCGTCTGCCACGTCCACCTACCGATAACTCGGGATGAGCTCGTTGCCGATCAGTTCGATCGACTCCATGATGCGGTCGTGCGGGGTATCGCCCATCTGCATGTGGATGATCACCTGATCGACATCGCTCTTCGCGAATGCATCGAACACCGTCGCGCAGTCGTCGGGATTGCCCGCCATGACGAAACCACCCTCGGTCATCATGGTCTCGAGTGCGTGCCGGTCGGTCTTGATGAGGTCATTGACCATTTTGGTGACGCCGGAGTTGAGATGTTCGAAGCTCGGGCTCGGCTTCCCGTCGGGCCATCCGTTGAGCATGTGTTCCGACCCGTGCAGTGTGTGATCGACGACCTTCTGTACGGCCAGTTGTCGAATGGCGTCGCGGTCATGGCTGCACAGTCCGTTGATGAAGCCGGCGGTCTGCTTGTTCACCACACCAGCGATGGGTTGGGCATTGTCGATGTTCGCGTAGTACGCCTCCGTCGACGCCTTGAGCAGTTCGTAGTCCACCGACTGGGCGAAGAACAGCATTCCCAAACCCTTCGCGGCCGCGCGTTCGGCGTTACCCGGACCTACACCCCCGACCCACAGCGGCGGGTGCGGGGTCTGTACCGGTCGGGGCACGACCGTCCGGCTGGGGATGTTGACGTATTCGCCGTCGAAGCTGACCGGATCGTAGGCGAGGCAGTGGACGACGGCCTCGAGGCCCTCGTCCCACTGCGCGCGTGACTGCTCGGGATCGAGGCCGAAACCGTACAGCTCGGCAGGCGTCGTCGAGCGTCCCGAGCCGAGGTCGACCCGGCCGTCGCTGAGGCAGTCGAGCATCGCGACCTTCTCGGCGACCCTGACCGGGTGGTTGTAGGCGGGCGGAGTCAGTGCGAGACCGAAACCGAAACGAATGTGTTGCGTCTGATAGGCGGCGGCGCCGAAAATCACCTCGGGTGCCGACATGTGCGAGAAGCCCTGCAGGAAATGATGTTCCGAAAGCCAGACGTAGTCGAATCCATGCCGATCGGCGTGCACGATCTGGTCGACGGTCTGCCGGACGATGCGCGCCTCGGCGTGCGGATCGTCCGGCGACACCGCCATCTCGTAGAACAGTCCGAACTTCATGGGTGTACTCCTCTTCGTGTGTGAGATCACTGATGTAGTGGTGAATAGTGTTGTGTCGCAGTGTCAATGACCGGACATTGTCTGTGAGTCATCGAGGACCCACCGCATCACTCGACGTAGCGGATAGAAGCCGTCGTGTGGCAGCCCCTCGATGTTGGACGCGACGGCCCCGAGCCCGACCACTCGCTGCACCCCCATCGAGGCGAGCGCGTCGCGCAGACCTGTGATGCGGGACGCGGGATAGACGCCGACCGTCTGGGTTGCCACGTTCGCATGCCGGACGGCCTCGGCCAGGCTGGGTACGGTGACCACATTCACGGTCTTCGACGTGGGATAGAAGTCGACCGGTTCATCCGAGCGCACCACGAGTCCGGAGCCGTCGTAGTCTCCCCAGACCCGGTAGACGGGTTCGAGCCCGCGCAGCACGTCGATCTCGTTGCGGATCTCGTTGCCCAGCGGCGTCGCGTATGCCGACGAGAGCGGCCGTTCGGCACGGAGTTCGTCGGCGAGGGCTCCGCAGAATGCATCGACCTGAACATCATCTCCCTCGATGTAGACGAAACGACTTGCCGCGCAGGCATCCTGATTGAACAACGACACGTCGGTCGCTGCGGCTGCGGCCGCGGCCGCGCGGGTGTCGTCGGACTCGTGGGCTTCGCGTCCGACGAATGACATCGACACCTTCGGATCGAACGACACGATCTCGAACCCGGGCCCGGCGTAGCGATGCGCACTGCGAATGGCCGAGTCCGCACCCCAGACGACGAGTTTGTCGAAGAACTGCGGGCGGAAGATCGCGCTCTCGACCCTCGTGTCGCCGCCACGCCAGTACACGGCGGAGAACGATCGAGTGGTGGGGTGATCGGGGTCGACGTCGGCCATGGTGCGCAGTACCGCGCCGGCGGTGAAGAGGTCGTTCGCGGGAACCTTCAGAAGGTGCACACCCTTGCTGAGAGCACCACGAACGATCGTGGTGACCGCGACGGCGGGGGTGTTGCCTGCGGTGATGTGGGCCAACCGCGGTGGGAATGCCCGAACGTGGGCAGCGGGCAGTCCATGTGGCCGATCGATGGGCGCCCACCCGTCGATGGCGTCCCAGCCGACGTCGGTGGCGATCTGGAACTCCAGATTCGTGCGGTCGAAGAACAGGGGCATCGCCCGATAGGTGTTCTCCAGGATACGACGTTCGAGAGTGTTGAAGACGAGCGAATGCTCAAGTGCCTCTTGGAGATAGGGGTTCGAATCGAACTGCAGGCGCGTACCGACCTCCACGAGGAAGTCGATGACGTCGGCGACAGGGGTGTCGAACGCTGGCCCCGGCTCGCGGCGCGGCCACACCAGCGCATCAATGTCGAGCGCGGGTGTGCTGAATCCTCCGTGGTCGACATCGGCCCCGACGACCGTGCGTCCCTTGATGACGTGCGGCACCGCGGTCGCGGTACTCAGGTGGGTCGGAGCATTCATCAGACGCCTGCCTGTTCTCGAACTGCGGATCGCGCCACGCTGTCGGCCACGGGAAGGTAGCCGCCCGCGTGCAGTCCGAGATCCAGTCGTGTGATGATCCCGGGTGGTGCAGCGCAGACCGGTTCGACGGCATTCACCGCGTGCATCGCGGTGGCGATGGATGTGCCGCGACCGGACGGCGACGTGATGTCGAGTCGCACGTCGATGCGGGGGTCTCCCTGTAGGGACAGCTCGTAATGCGCTGCCCCGGAGGGCCATTCAGGTGCCACGTCGTCCGAGACGCGCCATACCATGTGATAGCCGAGGCGTCGTGTACCATCGACGATTCCCTCGATGTCTATTCGACGCGCAGCCACGGTGCCTGCGTCGATTGTGCCCCACGGCAGGGTCACCGGGACGGGTGTGGTGGCCTTCTCGCACGTGATGGCGAAGTCCTCGAATGTGACCGAAAAGGCTTGCTGTAGCAGTGCTATACACGCGTAGTAGGGACTCCACGTGACATCGGTGAGGAAGTCCATCGGTGCGAGCGTGTCGGGGGAGAGACCCATGCCGATCATGTCCCGCACCACCGAGGCGGAGTCGTAGCCCGACATGTCGACGAGTTCGGTGATGTCGATCGAGTCGATTCGGTCTCCGATCGTCGACACCACGACCGGCAGGATGTCGAAGGCGAATCCCGGGTTGACGCCCGAACTGTGGAAGCTGGCGTTCCCGGCAGCGCAGGCGGCCGAGATCCGATCGGCGACACCCGGCGGCATCGACGCGGGGTGGATGTGGGTGCTCACCGCGGTCGACACCACGTTCTTGCCCGACGCGAGTAGCGCGCAGATGTCGTCGACGCATTGTTCGGCATCGCCGGTGTCGCCGAGGGCGTTGTAGACCACGGCGTCCGCGTCGAGAGCCAGAATGGCCTCCCGGTCGTGTGTCGCCCGCAGGGCTGCGGGCGCGAGACCCGCGAGCTCACCGACGTCGCGACCCTCCTTGTCGTCGGAGTAGACGTAGACGCCGACGAGGTCGAATGCCGGATTGCCGATCAGTGCACGCAGCGACGCCTGTCCGACGTTGCCCGTCGCCCACTGGATGACGCGCAGCGGGCGGGTGGCTGCTGATGAGGAGTCTGCTGACGACTCGCTGACGGAGGTCATTCGCCCACCGCGCCGCGGACGAAGGAATCGATTGTGCCCGCACAGGTGAGCTTGTCGTCGCCACCCTCGAGTTCGGAGTAGCGGGCGATCTCGGTCACCGCGGGTACGGCGCGTCCGGTTGGACTGGCGTCGTAGTCGATTGTGACGCGGTCACCGCTGATGATGCCGCCCCAACGACCGTCGATCGAGACGTCGAAGAGCGCCATGCGTCCGGTCGAGGTGCCGCTCGACGCGCGCTGGAGTCTCTCCCCGGAGTCGTCGAGCAGCAGCGGCACGATCCATCCGGGGAATTCGTAGCGGCCCCACTCGTTCATCCGGGCACCACTGCTCGCCTCCTGCATGCCGTAGCCCTGGGTGAAATTCTTCAGATCGATGCCGAGGAACGTCATGATCTGCTGCACGTGGTCGGCAGGCAGGTTCACACCCTTGGCTCCACCACCGCTGATCACCTGCGTGTCTGGGTGGAAGGTACCGTCGGGGACACCACGTTCACGCGCGGTCTCGACGATGCGATAGAGCTGCGGTGTCAGGCCCACGAGGAGCATGGGCTCGTTCCGGTAACTCAGTACCTTGTCGACGAGGTCGACCGTCATGGCGTCGGCGAACTCCTGGCGTAGCTTCACATTCGCCTCGAACTCGGCGATCTCCGACGGTGTCGCGGTGCCGTCGCCGATCCGGCGTCGCATCCGCGTCATCTGCGAGAGGTCGGTGATAGTCAGCTCGGCATCTGTCAGGAAGTACACGGCATCTTCTCGACCGCACACCGACACGAGGTTGGTGAAGGTGGCCGACGCCCGGTTGGGTGCCCGGCGTGGTCCCAGCACGAAGATGGGGAGTGAGTTGTCCGTCGGTAGACCGGGCGGAATCGTTGCGGCATTGGCAAATTCGACGTCATGTGCGCTCTGATTGAGGAACGAGTTCTTGCCGCTGGTGCCGCTCGTGGCGAAGACGTGGTGTCCAGCGGCATGACACCTCTCGATCCAGTCGTCGGCATTCCGGATCCCGTCGACGTCGACTCCCTCGACGGGATTGACCGAGAGTGTGTCGAGCCAGAGATTCATCCGGTCCCACCGTCCGTTGTCGATGAAGGACTCGGGGTAGCTCTTGTATGCCGTGTGCGCGAAGAGCAGCGGAACGACGTCCTCGAGTGAACCGATCGTGTCGATCCCTGCGCGTTCCGCGAGCTGGTCGAGGATCTTGATTCTCGGTCGGCACTGCTGGAAGCGCTGGTTGATGGCATCCACCCAGAGCTCCTCGAGTTCTGCGTGTGGCGTGTTGAACGGATCGTCGGCGTTCGCCAATGCGGTGAGCGTCTCGATGCTGTCGGCCATGTGAGGTCCTCTCGGCGGTGATGGGAGCCGGTGACGGGTCGTCGGATGTCGACGAATCAGACACGTCGGCGGGGGGTGAGTCGGCGCAATAGTTAAGGAACTTAATCAAGGACGCTAGTGCTATTGATCGAGGGGTGTCAATAGGTTTGCGCTCCTTTGGGGTGGCCGTTTATGCAGTTAGAGGCGATTAACCAGAAACGCGAGGCATTCCATCGCCTGCTGTTCTTGGATTCGTTCGGGTGATCCTCTTGCGTGCGTGTGTACTCTTTGTTAAGAACTATACAAAAGTTTGTGGCACTTCTGGCCCTTCGCATCTGGACGGGACGGGCGGTCTGTCTTCGACTCGGGACCGCGTGAAAGAGAGCATTCATGACCCAGGCGCCTGCCCACGAGGAGCGTGCCGAGGTGGCTGAGTCCGCTTCGCGCGACTTTCATTGGTTGTCGGCCAATCCCGGTAAACGACGAACCGAGATCATCTACCTGATCTGGTTCCTCGTGACGGTGCCGATCCAGGGCGCCATCGTGATGACCTTGAGCTACGACAGCTACAACGACGTCGCGTTGATCGCGCAGTCGCTCGTCATGGGCCTCGGAACGCTACTGTTGCCCTTGATCTTTCGCGCACCGCAGGACAGGGGGGTGCCACTCACTGAGCTCTATGGATTCCGGATGGGCGTGTTCCTCGTCATCTGGGCGGTGCTCGGTGGATTCGTCGGAACCGATCCCTGGTACGAGGTGCTCCACGGGCACTTCGCGTTCAACACCGCGGTCAACCCCAACGGCGTCCCGCTGTTCATGCTGTTCATGACCATCTCGGTCTTCGGGTTCTACTCGGTCATCCTCGGCACGCTATACCGGGTGATCACCCAGCTCCTCGACCGCACATCCGGCTACCTCGGTCGTGACAGCATCCTCCGTCACGGGTTGGTGTGCCTGGTTCTCGCGCCCCTGATGCCCCTCGTGGAGACCTTCGCCTACACCTCGGCGGTGCCGCACAACTACTGCTTCGACAACGGGATAGGGATGTGGGGACTCAACGTCCTCGTGTACGGCGCGTGGCATTTTTCGTCGCTGATCTTCTACACGAAATTCGACACTCAACCGGGGCTACGCACCCCACTGTCGATCGTGATGCTCAGCGGCTTCGCGACCATCGGCATCCTCATCTGCATCATGGCCGTGACGAAGACATTCATCGCACCGCACTTCGTCGAGGTCAATCACGGCGTACGCATGCTCAACGACTGGAGCCCCGACAACTGCCTGGGTCCCAAACCCTCCTGAGTACAGCGTGTTTCGCTCATGGCCACTCCTCGGTAGACACACACCACGAATGAGAGAAGACGTATGGGACTCCTCGACGATCGCGTAGCACTGATCACCGGAGCAGCTCGTGGGCAAGGACGAGCGCATGCCGTGACCTCGGCGCGGGAAGGTGCGGATGTCGTCCTCGTCGACATCGACACGCAGATCTCGACAGTGAGCTACCCACTGGCCGACGCCGACGACATGGCCGAGACCGTGCGGCTGGTCGAGGCGTTGGGGCGCAAGGCCGTCGCGATCACGGCGGACGTCCGCGAGCAGTCTCAGCTCGATGCTGCCGTCGCCACGGCGATCACGGAGCTCGGCCACATCGACATCCTCATCGCCAATGCGGGCATCTGGACCAGGGAACTGTTCTACGAGATGACCGAGCAGATGTGGCGGGACATGATCGACGTCAATCTCAGCGGAGTGTGGCGGTCGGCGAAAGCCGTTGCGCCGCACATGATCGAACGGCAGACAGGGTCCATCGTCATCACGTCGTCAGTCAACGGAATCGAGCCGGGTCCGACCTATGCGCACTACACGTCGGCGAAGCACGGTGTCCTGGGGCTGATGAAGAACATCGCGCTCGAGTTGGCCCCGCACGGTGTGCGGTGCAACGCCGTCTGCCCAGGTGCGGTGTTGACCCCCATGGTCGACCAGCCTGACACCTGGAACATCTTCGCAGGCGGATCGGGCGGAACCCACGAACAGATGATGGAGGGCGGTCACCACTACGGCGCGTTGAAGGCGACGACCTTCCTGCCGCCGGAGGCCATCGCCGATACCGCCCTCTATCTCAATTCGGATCTCGCCGCCTCGGTCACCGGGGTGACCATTCCGGTCGAGGCGGGTCATCTGCTCCTGACGGGAGTCAATCTCGCTCCGACCCGCTGAGGCGGCATCGACGCGACACCACGCCTCGAGGACTCGCCGGGATATGACGAAAGACAAAGAAAGGCACGACAAGTGAAGACCAAAGGTGCCCTCCTGTGGGGCCTGAACGAACCGTGGTCGGTCGAGGAGATCGAGATCGGTGATCCGCGCAAGGGTGAGGTCAAGGTACGCGTGGAAGCTGCGGGCATCTGCCACTCCGATCACCACCTGGTGACCGGTGCGTCACCGATGCCCGCGTTCCCGATTCTCGGTGGACACGAGGGTGCAGGCGTGGTCACCGAGGTCGGCGAGGGAGTCGACCGCTATGTGCCCGGTGATCACATCGTGTTCTCGTTCATTCCGGCATGTGGGCACTGCCCCGCGTGTCAGGAGGGATACCGCAACCTCTGCGATCTCGGCGCCGGGCTGCTCATGGGAGCGTCGATCTCCGACGGTTCCTTTCGTATCCGGGCTCGCGGCGCAGACGCCTACCCTATGTCGCTGCTCGGAACCTTCTCGCCGTACGCGGTGGTGCATCAGGATTCGGTGGTCAAGATCGACCCGACCATTCCGTTCGAGTACGCCTGTCTCGTCGGTTGCGGCGTCACAACGGGTTTCGGGTCCGCGGTGCACACCGCAGACATCCAGCCAGGGCACGACGTGGGCGTGATCGGCATCGGAGGCGTCGGCGCCGCTGCCATCCAGGGGGCGGTTCGGGCGGGCGCACGAAACATCGTCGCCATTGATCCGGTGCCCTGGAAGTTGGAGCAGGCCAAGAAGTTCGGTGCAACCCACACCTTCGCTTCCGTGGCCGAGGCGATGGGACCCGTTGTCGAGCTGACCCACGGCAGGATGCTGCGCAAGGTCATCGTGACCGCGGGTGACGTGAAGGGTGCAGAACTCGATTCGTGGATGTCGATCACGAGTAAAGCGGACGACTGCGTGCTCACCGGCGTCGGAAATCTGCTCGATTCCGATGTGACACTGACGTTGTCGATGCTCACGCTCATGCAGAAGAGTCTCCGCGGATCGATTTTCGGGGGAGCCAATCCACAGTTCGACATCCCGATGCTGTTGTCGCTCTACCAGAACCAACAACTCGACCTGGAGGGCATGGTCACCAGGACGTACACGCTCGAACAGATCAACGACGCTTTCGACGACATGTTGGACGGCCGCAACATCCGTGGTGTCATCCGCTACGCCGAGGCTGATTGGTGAACGCGAGTTCCACATTCGTCGTCACGGGCTCCGCGTCGGGAATCGGGGCGGCGGTCGCGGCACGGTTGCGCGGTGGCGGCCACACCGTGATCGGTGTGGACCTCCACGATGCCGATGTCGTCGCCGACCTCGCGGCGCAGTCGGGGCGCCGAGCTGCGATCGACGGCGTTCTGGCGCTGTGTGGCGGCCACCTCGACGGGGCCGTGATGGTGGCGGGCGTGGGGCCCGGCGCAGGCGCCGAGGATCAGATTGCCACGGTCAACGTCCTCGGGGTCACCGACTTGTTGTCGGGCTGGCGCGATGCCCTGTGTGCCGACGGAGGAGGCAAGGTCGTCGTCTTCGGTTCGAATTCGTCGACGACGACGCCGTTCGTCCCCGAAAGTGCGGTGCGGCGACTCGTGCGCGGCGAGGTCGATGCCGCCGTGGCACAGATCCGCAGGCGCAAAGGACTCTCGGCCGCCATCGCGTATGCGGCGTCGAAACTGGCGGTGACGCGTTGGGCGCGCACGCAGGCGGCGAGTCCCGCGTGGGCGGGGTGCGGCGTGCGTATCAACGTGGTGACCCCGGGGCCGGTGTTGACGCCGATGCTGCGTGCACAACTCGACGGGCCGGAGGGTCGTCGGGTTCGCGCCTTTCCGGTTCCCGTCGGAGGCTTCGGCGATCCCGAACAGTTCGCGGCCGTCGTCGAGTTCCTGTTGTCGCCGGAGGCCGATTTCATCGCGGGAGCCGTCCTGACCGTCGACGGCGGGACCGAGGCTCTGCTCCGTGACGACTGGCCACGTCGTCTCCCCGTGACGAAGCTTCCGCGGTTGCTGATGTCGATGCGCTCGCGCCGGTCGTCCCGTGGCCTCCTGGTGGGATCGTCGTCGGCCTGACGGATGAGCGAAACGCGCGAGAGGCATAGACTCTTGCGCATGGAGCAAGAGCTTGACGACGTCGTGCGCCGGCGCATCAGAGGTCTGCGCATGGCGAAGGGGTGGACGCTGGATTCGCTCGCCTCCCGATGCGACATGAGTCCGTCGACCCTGAGTCGCATCGAGACGGGTGGACGACGCGTCGCGCTCGATCAGATCGTGGCGATCTCCCGCGCGTTGGGAACCACCGTCGACCAGCTGATGGAGCCCGCCGCCGACGAGGACGTAGTGATCCGACCCGAACCACACTCAGCTGCCGACGGTGTGATCGTGTGGCCGCTGTCGGGGTCGGACACACCCGGAGGTGTCTCGGTCGCCAAGATGCGCATCGATCCCGGACGTCCGATCGACCCGAAGGCACTCGGGGTGCACCCTGGCAGGGAGTGGTTCACCGTGCTGTCGGGCACCGTCGAGCTCTGGCTGGGTGACCGCGTCATCCTGATTCCCGCAGGCCAGGCGGCGGAGTTCGCGACGATGATCCCCCATGCGATAGGCGCGCGTGGGGGACCGGCCGAGATCGTGTCGATCTTCGACCACGACGGCGAACGCGCCCATTTGGGTCCGATTCGTCGGGCTCGCCGCGACGGGCGGACACCCCGACGGTCGTCGGAAATCTGAGGGAGATCACAGGTCTTCGACGGCGAGCCCTCATATGCGATCGCTATTGTGTATTCGATGTCCGAGAACACAATGCCCACTCGTCGTGCGGTGCTCGTCACCGGCGGCCTCGCCACGATGGCGGGACTCGTCGTTGCCGCGTGCGGTCGGTCGAACGACACGCAGAAGGCCAGCGGCCCTGCGAAGCCCACGGTAGGCGTCCAGTACACGCCGTCGCTGACCGACGAGAAAGCGCCGAATCCGACCGCGAAGGTCGAGGTCAAGGCCACCGACGGGGTGCTCAACCCGGACGTCAAACTCCTCAACCCGGCAGGCAAGGCCGTCGCCGGGACGATGTCGGACGACCGTAAGACGTTCACCATCACCGAGGCACTCGGCTACGGCACCACCTACACCTGGCAGGGCAGTGCCACCGGATACGACCGGGTCAGCACACCGGTGGAGGGCAAGTTCACCACTCTCGACCCGAAGACGCAGCTGAACGTCGTCGTCAACATCGCCGACGGCCAAGAGGTGGGCATCGCGGCACCGTTGATCCTCAAGTTCGACGGCACAGTCGACGACAAGGAAGCCGTCGAACGTGCGCTGACGTTGACCACCGAGCCGCCGACCGAGGGTGCCTGGGCGTGGCTCGGTGAGGACAACGGTTCGCGTGTGCACTGGCGCTCCAAGGAGTACATGGCACCCGGCACCAAGATCCACATGTCGGCGAAGCTTTACGGACTCGACCACGGCGACGGCGCCTACGGGGCCGCCGACGTCACGAGTGACTACACCGTCGGACGGTCGCAGATCGTGAAGGCCGACGCGGGAAGCCACCAGATCGTCGTCGTCCGTGACGGCGCGACGTTGATGACGCTGCCCTGCAGTTACGGACAGGGCGACGTCGACCGCAACGTCACCCGCTCCGGTATCCACGTGGTCAGCGAAAAGCACGAAGACTTCTACATGAGCAATCCTGCCGCGGGGTACTTCAACATCCACGAGCGCTGGGCTGTGCGTATCTCCAACAACGGCGAGTTCATCCACGCCAACCCGGAAACCGTTGGTGTGCAAGGTGCGTCGAACGTCACCAACGGCTGCATCAACCTCTCCCTGGAGAACGCGCAGCAATACTTCAACACCGCTGTCTACGGCGATCCGGTAGAGGTGACCGGTACCCGAATCGATCTGTCGGAGGCCGACGGCGACATCTTCGACTGGACCTACGACTGGCCGACGTGGAAGTCCATGTCGGCGATCAAGGGTGAACCGCGAACCGCGTCGGCGCCCGCGACACCGAAGGGCGCCCCGACCTCGGTGGGCGCGCCGAACTGACTCGATTGAGATCCCGGGTCACCCGTGCGGGGTCGGCGGTCAGCCGGTTTTGACGTTCCGGCGTGACGACGCCTGGTCGCGCGGACGGATGATGATCTGGTCGAGATCGACGTGCGGCGGCCGTGAGGCGACGAATCCGACGACCTCTGCGATGTCGTCCGCCCGCAGTGGTGTCATCCCCGAGTAGACCGCGTCGGCGCGCTCCTTGTCGCCGCCGAACCGCACCAGCGAGAAATCCGTCTCGACCATCCCGGGGCAGATCTCGGTGAGCCGGATCGGCTTTCCCAACAGCTCGAAGCGCAGCGTGCGGTGCAGCACGCCCTCGGCATGCTTGGCCGACGTGTATCCCGAACCGTTGTCGTAGACCTCGAGCGCGGCGGTCGAGGTGATCGTGACGATCAGCCCGTCGCCTGACGCCTCGAGCGCGGGCAGGAGTGCCTTGGTGATGCGCAATGTGCCCAGCACGTTGGTCTCCCACATCCAGCGCCAGTCGTCGAGGTCGGCGGTCGCGACGGGGTCGAGTCCCTTCGCGCCGCCCGCGTTGTTGACCAGGACGTCGACGTGGCCGAGGCCGTCGACGAACCGAGCGACCGACTCGTCGTCGGTGATGTCGAGTTGTCTTCCGGTGCCACGATTTCAGTCGCGAGTTCGGTGATGCGGTCGACGCGTCGCGCGCCGACCACCACGTGATAACCCGCGGCGGCGAGCGTGCGGGCCACGGCTTCGCCGATACCGGAGCTTGCGCCGGTCACCACGGCGGTCTTCGCGCCGTCGGTGGTCGACGCCGGGTGGTCGGCACCCCCGTTCGGTCTCGCTACAGAAGTCGGGTCGTCGGAGGATGTGGTCATGGTTCAACCCTAACGACAGCAGCGGTGGCGTGAGCAGGTGTCGTCGCGTGGGTGTGCCTTGTCGATCGCCCGCCGCTGCTACATTCAGCGCATGCTGCGAGGAGTCGTCCCGGCGACATTGCAGATCGGCTCGACGCCCGCTGCGGCCGTGCTGCACGCGATCCGGGTTGGTGCGCCGGTCACCCGTGACCGGCTGGCCGACATCACCGGGCTGTCACCGGCAACCATCAATCGGCAGGTCACAGCGCTCGCCGGACTGGGGCTGATCACCGAGCGACCAGATCTCGTCAGCCCGGGCAGCATCGGACGTCCGAAGAACCCGCTCACCCTCGATCGCGATGCTCTGTGTGCGGCGGGCATGCACATCGGCGCGCGGCGGACCCTGCTGACCATCGTGGACATGGGTGGACGTCCGCTCTACAGCCACGCCGTCCTGACCCCGCAGGGCGACGCCGACGCCGCGCTCGACGAACTCTGCGGACAACTGCGCGAACTCGCCGACCGTTTCTCCGGACGACGCCTGCTGTGGGGTGGGGCGGCGATCGGCGGGTCGGTCGACGCGGTGTCCGGCCACGTCGATCATCCGATCCTCGGATGGCGTCGGGCGCCACTCGGCACCGTCCTGGCCGACGCGCTCGCGGTACCTGTCTCGGTCTGTGAGCACGTCGAGGCCATGGCTGCCGCCGAGTTGCTACTCGGCCAGACGATCGTCGACGCCGCGTCGGGCCTGTTCTTCTACGCGCGCGAGACCACCGGCATGGCGATGACTCTCAACGGTCGTGTGCACATCCCGGTACGGGGCGCGGGCAGTATCGCGCACATCAGGGTCGACGCCCCGGTGCTGTGTCCCGGCCCGGGTGCGACGCTCTCCGACGTCATCGGCAGCGAGGCGACGCTGCGTGCCGCGCACCGGCTCCGGGTCGCGCCCGACGCGTCGCCGATCGTCGACGAACGGGCGCGCATCCTCGGTGAGGTGGTCGCGACATTCCGCGATGCGCTCAACCCCGATTCCGTCGTCGTCGCGGGCGACGCCTTCGCGGCGCATCCGCACGGACTCGCCCCGGTGCAGGCGGCGTTCGACGCCGCGTCGAAAGTCGGCTGGCCGCTGGAACTCACGCCGTCGCTCTTCGGGGTCACAGTGCCCGAGGGCGCGGCAATCGTCGTGGCGCTCAGCGTGATCTACGCCGACCCGGTCGCCTCGCTCACGTAGGCGATACACGTCCGAAGCCGAGGTTTTGGGCTACTTGGACGGCGCGCCGCCTGTGTCGACACCGCACGTGTTCACGTCGTGTCCAACCGTCGATTGCGCGCCCGCGCCAATTCACCCTTACAGTGAGCGACATGTCGACTTCTCCCCTCACGCTTCCGCGCGACGTCTCAGCAGCCATGACGATCTCCGTCACCGCCCCCACCGAACTCGAGATGCAGATAGCCGTGGCACGTATGCCAGGACTCGAACTCGACGAGAAACTCGTCGTCGCCGTCAACGGCGACGAGATCACACCCGACGAGATCATCGATCCGCACGGTGGTCGTATCCATCGCATGAAGGTCGAATCGGGTGTCGTCGCCATCAACTACAGCGCTGCGGTGACCGCTCCGGCCAATCCGGTCGCGGTGGAACCGACCGATCGCTCGATGTATCTGCGGCCCAGCCGATATGCAGAGTGCGACAAGTTCTTCGGCTTCGCCGCCGGACAGTTCGACGCAGGCCTTCCCGACGGCGAACTGCTCGACCAGGTGACCGCCTTCGTCGAAGACCGCCTCGATTACATCCCCGGCGCCAGCGACCCCATCGACGGTGCCGTCGACACACTCCTGGCCGGCGCGGGTGTGTGCCGCGACTACGCGCACCTCGTCGTCGCGCTGCTGCGCGCCTTGAACATTCCCGCCCGGCTGGTGGCGGTCTACGCACCCGGCTGTGACCCGATGGACTTCCACGCCGTCGCCGAGGCGCTCATCGAAGGGGAGTGGGTCGTGGTCGACGCGACACGGCTGTCTCCGCGGCAGAGTCTCGTGCGCATCGCGACCGGCCGCGACGCAGCCGACACGGCGTTCCTCGACAATCACAGCGGCTCGATCTCTCTGGACAACTACCAGGTGCTCGCGACCGTCCGCGGAGATCTGCCTGTTGACGATGGCAAGGAGCGCATCAGCATACGATGAACTCATGCATGCGCTGACATGTCCCATCTGCAATGCGCTGTCGGATTTCCTCGGGCAGCAATGTGCCAACTGCGGCACGACGGTTGGCTTCCATCTGCCGAGTAGAACGCTCGTCGTCGCGTCCGAGGACGGTGTCGACATCGACGGCACCCGATGGGTGCGCTGCATCAACTGGGCCAGCGGCTGCAGCTGGATGACCCCGGCCGAGTTCTCCGAAGAGAATGCGGGGATGCGCGGCCGGTGTTTCCCCGATTCGCTGCTGCGTCGGATGCCGGACGCCGACGACCCGATCGGGCGGGAGAAGCTACCGTCGGCGCTGTCGGATCTGCGGATGCTCGTCTACCAGCTCGTCGACCTCGGGCTGCCCGTCGAACCGTTCTGGCGCAGCGAGGGCGGGCTGGCATTCGACCTGCTGTCGAGTCAGACGCTCGGCCGACCCGTCACGATCGGGCACGCGAACGGTGTCGTCACCATCGACATCTCGGAGACACAGGATGCCTACCGCGAGCGGCTGCGCGTGGATCTCGGGGAGGCCTACCGGACGATGCTCGGCCACTTCCGGCACGAAGTGGGTCACTACTACGAGAGCATCCTGGTCGAGAACGGCGACGGCGTCGACCGCTATCTCGACAGGTGTCGGCAGCTCTTCGGCGACGAGCGCGCGAGTTACAGCGACGCCATCGATCGGCACTACAAGTTCGGTGCGCCTGCGGACTGGGCCGACTCGTACATCTCCGAGTACGCAACGATGCACCCGTGGGAAGACTTTGCCGAGTGCTTCGCTCACTACCTGCACATCACCGGAACGATCGACACCGCACGTGAATCGGGCGTCCGACTGGTCAACGAGCAGGTGCGTTTCGCCATGGACCGCGACATCATCCCCCTGGAGTCATACGCAGATCAGCCCATCGAACGGCTGCTCTACGACTGGAAGTGGTTGGGGACCATGTTCAATCGCGTCAACCAGTCGATGGGTGCGCGGCCGCTGTACCCGTTCGTCATCCCGCAGCCCGTCGTCGGCAAGCTCGGCTTCATCCACAAGGTCGTCCGCGAGACGGATAAGCGCTCGACGCACGACGACCCGCTCGTCGATCCGGTTCCCACTCCCGCGTGAATCGTCGCGCAGGCGGGGTCAGAGAGCCTTCCGGCGGGATTCGACGACGAACTCGAGAAACGTTGCCACATCGTCGGTGTCGGCGATGCGATAGTTCGCTGCGGTGTCGCCGTCGCCGACTTTGACGCTGACGTCGTTGCTGCCCGTGAGGTGGCGGAAGGCCTTCTCGTCTGTGACATCATCGCCGATGTAAATCGTTGCGTCCGAGCCGAATTCAGTTTCCAGCTGGCCCAGTGCATGGCCTTTGCTGGTTTCGATGACCGCGAGTTCGATCACCTTCTTGCCCTCGGTGACCTGGACGCCCGGCCATGTGGCGGGGCCGGATCGCGCCTGGTCGAGGGCATCCTCGGCGACGTCGGGCTCGGCGTTGCGTACATGGAGCGCGGCGCTGATGGGTTTCACCTCGACCGTCGCCCCCGGATGGCTGGCGGCGATCGCCTCGAAGGCCGCGACGATCCGATCGAGTAGGGCACGCTCGTCGTCGGTGACCTTCTCACGGAAGCCGTTGTTGAACTCGCTTCCGTGGCTGCCGACCAGAGTGACCGAATCGTCGTCGAGACCGGACAACGAGCGGAGATCGTGCAACGAACGGCCCGAGATGACCGCCGCCTCGGTGTCACGCAGCGTCCCGGCTTCCCGGATGGCGGCGATCGACGTCTCGTTGGGCTTGGCGTCCTGCGGGCGGGACACGATGGGCGCAAGGCAGCCGTCGTAGTCGCTGGACACCAGCAGGCGTGACACCGTCACCGTCCGCGCCACGGCCGCACGCAGTGCATCCGGAACGCCCTTCTCGCTCACTGCTTGTCACTCCCGCTTCCGTCTGCGCTGCCGGTGTCCGTGCCTGCTGTGTCCTGGACTTCGGCGCTCTCGCTGTCGAACGGGCCGTCGTCGCTCTCGCTGTCGAACGAGCCGTCGCTGCTGCTCGACACCAGCTGTACTCCGCGGTTGGCCGACGAGGTCGTCTCGGTTGTCGCGGTGAGGGTGTCGAGGAAGCTCTTCGCCCACTTCTCGACGTCGTGTGTGAGTACCTGCCTGCGCAGTGCGCGCATGCGACGCTTGCCTTCGGCCTGGCTCTGCTCGACGGCCGCGACGATGGCGTCTTTTACACCGTCGAGATCGTAGGGATTCGCTTGATATGCCGTGCGCAGTTCCGCCGCGGCGCCGGTGAATTCGCTCAGAACGAGCGCGCCACCGAGGTCGCTGCGGCATGCGACGTACTCCTTGGCGACGAGGTTCATCCCGTCGCGCAGCGGCGTCACGAGCATCACGTCGGCCACGACGTAGTAGGCGAGGAGATCGTTGCGAGGCACCGAACGGTTGAGGTACTCCACCACCGGGTGGCCGACCTCGCCGTACTGGCCGTTGATGTTGCCGACGAGTTGCTCGATGCCCGCGCGCATGCGCACGTAGCTCTCGACACGCTCGCGGCTCGGTGTCGCGAGCTGGATCATCACCGTCTCGTGCGGGTCGATACGACCCTCGTCGAGCAGCTCCGACAGCGCGCGGAGACGCACGTCGATGCCCTTGGTGTAGTCGAGTCTGTCGACGCCGAGCAGGATTGTCCTCGGGTTGCCGAGTTCTTTGCGGATCTCGCGGGCCCTGGCACGGATGTCCTTGGACTTGGACTGGGTGTCGAGGTCACCGGAGTCGATCGAGATCGGGAAGGCTCCGACGCGAACCGTCCGGAATCCGACCTGCACGACGCCGAAGCGTGAGCGGACTCCGACGGTGCCCTTGCTGGTGGCCTGCCCGGCGAGGCGTCGGGCGAGATAGAGGAAGTTCTGCGCACCACCCGGCAGATGGAAACCGATGAGGTCGGCGCCGAGAAGGCCTTCGATGATCTCGGTGCGCCACGGCAGCTGCATGAACAGTTCGACCGGCGGGAACGGGATGTGGAGAAAGAATCCGATGCGCAGGTCGGGGCGCAGCATGCGGAGCATCTTCGGGACGAGCTGCAGTTGGTAGTCCTGGACCCACACGATCGCACCCTGGGCGGCCACCTCCGACGCCGCCTCGGCGAATCGTCGGTTGATCTCGACGTAGGCGTTCCACCACTCGCGGTGATACTCGGGCTTGACGATCACGTCGTGGTACAGCGGCCACAGCGTCGCGTTGGAGAAGCCTTCGTAGTACTCGGCGATCTCGTCGGCCGACAGCGGCACCGAGCGGATGCTGATGCCGTCGACCTCGGCTTGCTCGGACTCCGACTCGGCCGAACCCGACCAGCCGACCCAAGCGCCCTTGTGCTTACGCAGGATGGGTTCGAGCGCGGTGACCAGGCCGCCGGGACTGCGTTTCCAGGAAACGTTTCCGTCGGCGTCGGTCTCCTTGTCGACCGGAAGTCGATTGGCGACGACCACTAATTCCGAACCTTCGGGGTGGTCGGGAGAGACAGGGCGATCAGGCGACGCGGAATGCCGGGCGCCGAAGGTGGCTTCCGAGTTGTGTAGAGACGCGTCGGTGTTGGAGCGCTCGGGCAGGTCGGCGTGATCGGCCGCTGCGATGCGCTCGGATGAGTGGGAACTCTCGGATACCTCTTCGGATCCCGGGTTCACGACTCAGGCGTTCTCGCCCGGAGCGATCCCCAACATGGCCAGCAGCATCCGGCACTCGTCGGCGTCGGTGGCGTACGCGGCGACGACGCGGCGCGCGGAGTTGGCGGTCTCGTCGGCCACCGGCTCCAGTTCTTCGTCGGCGATGTCCGTGGTCTTCGGGGGCATCTCGTCCTCTCGGTTGCTGCGGCGGGGTCGGGCAACGGAGTTGTGCTCCGCCGTCGGGCCGGTCGTCGGCCGCAGTGCGGGGTTGTGGCGCGAGGTTGTGTCTTGCGCAACACCCGATCTTACCCGCTCGCGACGAGCCGTACTGCAACAGCTCACCAGCGGCGTCGTGCAGCTCGTGCCTCACGTCGTCGGCGCGCCCAGTCGGGCGCCACGGGCAGCCGCGGCCTGCGCAGAGTGCGTGCGACGAACTCGCCGAGGGTGACACCCGCGGCGAGTGCACAGCCGACGCCGAGTGCCGCCGCCATCCAGGTCAGGCCGGTG